>DFWO01000026.1 GCA_002380945.1 Methylococcaceae bacterium UBA4132
TGCTTTGGCTTGCTCGGCGGCTTCTTTGGATTTTTCCGCCGCAATTTTAGCTTGTTCGATAGCTTCTATTCGTACTTTTTCTTCTGCCAGTTTGGCACGTTCAGCGGCTTCGGCTCGCTCTTTTTCTTGTTCTGCTTGTTTTAATGCCTGTTGTTTTTTCTCAACATCTGCCTGCATTTTAGAGGCATCGACGATGGTTGCATGAATGATTTCAGGTACGTCTGGCGAGCTGGCTTTAGGTTTAAATAACGCACTTAAACCAAACAAGCCAAATAGTAACAGGTGTAAAATTAAGGCCAGAATAAACGGCCATGACAATTTTCTTTGACTATCCATCTAAAGTTTATTGTTCGTCTGACTTTGTCATCAACCCAACGTTGGGGACACCCGCATTTTTTAATGCTGCCATGATTGTCACTACCGTACCGTAGGCAACACTATTATCTGCATTAATTAATACAGGGGTTGCAGGTTTATTGCTTAATACGGCGACTACACGGGCATTGATTTCATCAGCTTGAATGCGTACATCATCTTCGTTGTCAATCTTAAGATAATAATCATTCGGTGCTTTAATCGACACCACAATAGGCGGCGTATCTTCTTTTTGTTCGACAGGTGCAGATTCAGCTTGGGGCAAATCCACTTGCACACCCGTTTGCAACATCGGCGTAGTAATCATAAAAATAATCAGCAACACCAACGTGACATCAATATAGGGTACAACATTGATTTCTGCCATTGGTTTGCGGCGTTTCGTGCGTCTGCTCATTTGCTGTGTGCCTGTCTTTGTAATAACACCACAAATTCTTCTACGAATAACTCATAACGCCCTGTCAACCTATCCAAACGCGTAGAAAAACGGTTATATGCAACCACGGCGGGAATAGCGGCAAATAAACCAATTGCCGTCGCAATCAATGCTTCGGCAATACCAGGTGCAACTTGCGCAAGCGTCGCTTGTTTAGTATTACCTAACGACATAAACGAATTCATAATCCCCCACACCGTACCGAATAAACCAATATATGGGCTAGTTGAGCCAACCGTTGCTAAAAATGCCAAATGTTCGTCAAGACGTTCTAATTCACGCGATAATTCAATGCGCATCGCCCGTTGCGCACTTTCCACTTGTACCGAAGGTTCAACTGTACCTGTTTGGCGCATACGCGAAAATTCTTTATACCCTGCTAAAAATATTTTTTCGATGCCTTCAGGGGTAAAGTCTTTGGCGGCTAATTTTCGATACAGTTCAGTCAATGCCATGCCAGACCAAAATTGTTCTTCAAATTCATCGGTGATTTCAATGGCACGATTGAGTTCTTTACGTTTAGAAAAAATAAATGTCCATGAAGCAAGTGAGGCAATCAACAATAATGCCATCACAAACTGAACAACAAAACTGGCTTCTTGAATGAGGTGGAGAATGGATAAATCAGTATTCATGCGGTTAATGACTCAAGTAAATAATCAGGAATAGCTTTAGGACGCATGGTGTTAGCGTCTAAACAGGCGATACGAATCACGCCCGTTGCTAACACGATACTATCACGGCTAATCTGTTGGCTAAAGGTTAAACTAGCTTTTTTGCTTTCGATTACCTCGCTACTCACTTGCAATAGCTCATTAAACAAAGCTGATCGCAAATAATCCACTTGCACCGAACGCACGACAAAAATAATCCCCGTATCAATTTTAAGTTGGTCTTGCTCATGCCCCATAGCACGGAGCATCTCCGTTCTAGCGCGTTCAAAAAATTTCAGATAATTGGTGTGATACACCACGCCGCCAGCATCAGTGTCTTCGTAATAAACGCGAATGGGGAAGATAAAGTTTTTCATGGTTATTTATTCAAACAAATCCAGCGACACCGCCAATTGCTTAGGCGGCTGCAAACCAAAATGTAGATAAGCGTTTTGCGTCACAACTCGTCCACGCGGGGTACGCATAATAAAACCTTGTTGTAATAGATACGGTTCTAACACATCTTCAATCGTGCCGCGTTCTTCGCTGATTGCCGCCGCCAAAGTATCCAAGCCCACAGGACCGCCTGCAAAATTTTCTATCATTGCCATCAATAACTTACGGTCTAAGGCATCAAAACCGTTGCTATCGACTTTTAGCATATTCAACGCACCAATCGCGAGTTCTTCGGTCACAGTGCCATCACCTTTAACTTGGGCAAAATCTCGTACGCGGCGCAATAAGCGGTTGGCAATACGCGGCGTACCGCGTGAACGTCTGGCAATTTCAACCGCACCATTGTCTGCCATTGCAATGCCTAATACATTCGCTGAACGGGTAACGATACTGGCAAGTTCTGGCACGGTGTAAAATTCTAAACGCTGCACAATACCGAAACGGTCGCGTAATGGTGAAGTGAGCAAACCTGCGCGTGTAGTCGCACCGACTAAAGTAAACGGTGGTAAATCTAGTTTAATAGAACGCGCCGCTGGTCCTTCACCTATCATTAAATCCAACTGATAATCTTCCATTGCGGGATATAAAATTTCTTCTACCGCAGGACTGAGTCTATGAATTTCATCAATGAATAACACATCATGGGCTTCAAGATTAGTCAGCAATGCCGCTAAATCGCCCGCTTTTTCTAATACAGGACCTGACGTTTGCCGAATCGCCACGCCCATTTCAGCAGCGATAATATTGGCAAGCGTCGTTTTTCCCAAACCAGGAGGACCAAAAATCAATACATGATCCAACGCTTCTTGCCGCGCCAGTGCCGCTTGAATAAAAATGTCCATTTGTGTGCGTAGTTCAACCTGACCGACATATTCTGCTAAACGTTTTGGACGTATTGCACGGTCGTGACGTTCATCGTCTATTTGACTACGCCCTGTTATTAATCTGTCAGATTCAATCATTTAACCGCGCCTTGTAATGCCATGCGAATAATATCTTCACAACTTTTGCCTTCCGTGTGAATGCCCTGCACCATTTTACTGGCATCCAAAGGCTTATAACCCAAAGAACATAATGCGCTGACCGCTTCTTGTTTGGCATTACCAACAATCGGCGTGCGCACCGTAACGCTGTCTTCTAATTGCGGCAATCTATCGCGCATTTCAATGATGAGCCGTTCAGCGGTTTTTTTGCCCACACCAGGTAAACGAATCAAGGCTTGTGTGTCGTTGTCATGAATACAGCGGTGCAGTTCATCCGCACTTTGCCCTGATAAAATCGTCAACGCCAATTTAGGTCCGACACCGTTGACTTTAATCAAACTTCTAAACATAACGCGGTCGGCTTCGCTGGCAAAAGCAAATAAACTATGTGCATCTTCGCGTATGGATAAATGCGTATGCAGGGTAATTTCCGCACCTAATTCAGGTAGCTGATAAAACGTCGTCATCGGGGCTTCCATTTCATAACCGACTCCTTGTACATCTAATACTAATAACGGCGGGGCTTTTACCACCAACTTACCGCGTAAAAAACCAATCATCGAAGTACTCCTGTGTGTAGGCGATGCGCTGTTTGCTGATAATGCGCATGGCATAAACATAAGCCCAAGGCATCACTGGCATCAATCTGTAACTCGCCTTGTATGGATAACAAAATTTTCACCATGTGTTGTACCTGTAATTTATCGGCATTGCCTTTACCGACAACTGCTTGTTTCACTTGTCGCGCAGCGTATTCAAACACGGGCAAGTCTTTGGTTTGTACCGCGCAAATCGCCGCGCCGCGTGCCTGCCCCAGTTTAAGCGCAGAATCGGCATTTTTGTGCATGAATACTTGTTCGATAGCCATTTGCTCAGGATGGTACATCTCCACAATCTGCACGATGCCATCAAAAATTTGTTTTAAACGATCAGGAAAATAATCGGCTTCAATACGAATACTGCCGCTGGCGATATAGTTAAAACCACGTCCCGATTCTTCGATGATGCCGTAACCTGTGAGTCGTGAACCGGGGTCTATGCCTAAAATTCTCATTGCGTCCTTTTTAAAGTAAAACAGCTTTAGCTGTTTTAAGCCGTAGGCTGAAACAAATCCCAACACTATTACGGCAAGTTATTTTTATAACGTCACTCGTTTAGCTATTTCAAACTCTTTGCGTAATAAATCATTAACTAAGGATTGCAAACTTTCCTGAGTCACTAAGCATCTTTCATTCAGATACTGAATAATATCTTTGTCCAAATAAATAGGTAATTCAATCTGTTCAACAGGGATATAAACAAACCTTGTTCGGCATTAGAAAAATCATATTTATCTTTCATTTTATCAGCCTCTTTATATAGGTGGTTTTCTCATTAGTCGTTGCTTTTCTAGCGGAAATAATTCTAATCACATCATCACAACGGAAAGCATGAACAACTATAATAATTGCTCATTTAAGTTATTCCTAACAAAAGCCAACGTTCTTCCATTTCTGAATGTTCATCATCAGGTAGGTTTAATGCGAAAGGATCAGAAAATACATAAGCGTCATCGTGGAAATCTATACCATGCTTACGGATATTTATTTGATTTTTGTTTTCGTCCCATTCGAATTTCATAAATGATTTTTTATTTCCTTTCTTTTGGTTTATATATTCAGCTTATTGCCACGCAATAATAGAATTTTCGTAGCCCGTATGGAGCGTAAGAATAATACGGGAATAATCGCAGCATTACGTTAACCCCCGCATTCCGCAAAGCTCCATACGGGCTACTTGCTATGTAACGTTCATTTTTCAGCTGTGTCATCCCTATGTTCTGCAAGATCAAATTTTTCGAATCATTTAGAGCGTAGAGGGTCAGTTTTTATATATTGTCCGACTTCATTGGTAGGCTTCATAGCATAAAAATTCCAATAAACAGATTTGTTTAGATAATCGTTCAGCATTTTGCAAGCACAGCAATAGTCAAAGAAATCTTTAGAAAATGCTGTTAAATCTTTATATGTTGTGGACACGGCTGCTATATTATCCATGCTCTTGAAATGATGGCTGTTGTAAATTACCATAATCCGAGAAACAAAGAGTGCATCAAGAAAGATCATTTGAGACATGATTAATGTTATCTGTTGCTTTGATTTATCTGCGTTGTACTTAAGATATTTAAACCAGTTTTCTTCATGACTACTTAGCAATCTGTTATGTGGATTAATTTTCTTAAATACATTATCAATATCTTGCAGGGAAAGACTTTCAAAATGCATTTCGATGTTAGTTTCTTTTGCAAAAGCTACTAATTGCAGTGTGCAATCATCAATTACACTCTTTGCCAAAGAAATAACAATGGGATAGATAATATACTTATCATTAATCTCTTTGTAATGAACAACAATGAAATAAAAGACGTAGCTCGCAAAGACAGAAGCCAATACTCCTTCAAACACAATTTCTAGTTCATACAGACCACGAAATGGTTCAACTATTGTATTGAGAAAAAAAATTTTTATTACCAATAATACCATCGATAGCAATGCTAACCAGTTGATTGTTTTTGGGATTGTTCTTATCAATAGATAAAGATATAGAAGTTACGCATTGACGA
>DFWO01000159.1 GCA_002380945.1 Methylococcaceae bacterium UBA4132
TATTTCTAGAAGACGGAAGAGATGATTAAGCAGTATTTGGAACATAATTTTGAGCCAAATCCGAACGATGAATTCAAGATGGAGCCACCATAAGACGCGTCGTTTAGCCGACGCGTATCCGGACTTCCAGTCCGTAACTCAAACCCACCAGCTTTTAGCTGGTGGTTGTTTAGTTTTCTGAATGATTTAGCTATCAATCGTGCTGTCAAAAAGTAGTGACGGATTGCATTCACCTGTTTTTATGGGTGCGTACATAGCCCCCTAGGCATTCGTATATTGACTCAGTAAAACTTGTAGCTGATCTTTATTTAACTGCTGACTATCTACTTTAAGATATGCCACCGCTTCTTCGTCATGCAGGGTAACTTCTACAACACCAACAACCGCTAACAATTCGCTTACAAAAACATCGTATTTTTGTTTGGACAAGTTTTCCAATGAAATCAGCATATTGCTTAAATAGCGGGGTGGTTTCATTGTCAATGTGACTAAAAACCAACTGAATGCCGCCAGTCCACAAAATAAAAACACTGCGGTAACACCGTAACGACCATTAAACCAGCCGCCTAATACGCCGCCTAAGAATAAGCCCATAAACTGACAACTAGAATACGCACCCATTGCCGTGCCTTTTAAATCGGCAGGGGCAGTTTTAGAAATTAACGAAGGCAGAGTCGCTTCCAATAAATTGAAGCCACAAAAAAATAACCACAACCAGCCAATGATGCTGATTAAATTGTCATGAAACATAGCTAAAGCGAAAGCTGAAATTGCTAACACAGCGACCGCGCCTAAAAACACAGGTTTCATTTGACGTTTTTTTTCTGCCAAAATGATGAAAGGAATCATCACCGCCATTGAAGTAGTAAACACAGGTAAATAAACTTGCCATTCATCCCCTGCACTCAGACCTGCTTGACGCATTAATGAAGGGATAGCCACAAAAATCGCCATTAAAATCATATGCTGTACAAAAATGCCATAATCCAAACGCAATAAATCGGGATTTTTCAATGCGTTCATCGCCTGTTCTGGCACAAATTCCGCGTCACGATGTAGTTTAGATTTTTTCGGATTAGGCACAACAAAAATAACCGACAATATAGCTAGTACAGTTAATACCGCTGTGGTGGCAAAAACCATTTGCACACCACCAAAACCTGAAATAATTGGTCCTGCCACTATGCCGATACCAAAAGACGCACCGATACTTGCGCCGATGGTTGCCATTGCTTTGGTTCTATGCACTTCTTGCGTTAAATCAGCAACCAACGCCATAACCACAGCAGACACCGCCCCTGCTCCTTGAAAGGCTCTACCCACTAACACCCCATAAATCGTGCTGGACAAAGCAGCAATGATGCTGCCGATTAAAAAGAGGCTGAGACCGATAAGAATAATTTTTTTCCGTCCAAACCTATCAGACAGCAAGCCAAATGGAATTTGTAACAACACTTGCGGTAAGCCATAAATTCCCATTGCCAAACCAATTAAAGCAGGTGTCGAGCCTTCCAACTGTTGGGCAAATAACGGCAACACAGGCAAAATCATAAATAGCCCCAACATTCGTAAAGCGTACACACTCGCCAACGACAACGTAGCACGTTTTTCCGATGCACTCATCGGACTGGTAATATCTTGCACAGTGGTCAAAAGTCATCTCTCCAAAAGTAAAAATGTATCAAATTAGACGAGATTCTACCATTTTACCTGGGACGCAACTCAAAAAAGAGACAGGGGGCGCCGAATTTATAGCTGTGCTAACGCTTGCCACCACTTTTTTTAAATCTCTGATAATAGAAGGGTGAGAAAGAAATATCCGATCGACATCAGTCGAGAGCAATTTGAAGAAATTGGTGAATTATTGGAATTGGAGCGAAAGAAAACTCACCTCCACCAAGTTGATTTGTACAATGTGTTTTGTGCGGTACTTTACTTGGAGAAGTAGTTACCAACAGTAAATGATACCGAGTGATTTTCACAAGTGGCATATCGAGCATCACTATTTTACTTGGTCAGAAAAGTTCTGACGATTCTGAAAAAATACCGAACTGATGCTCAATACCAACTTACAATTCGCCAACTTGGCTGTTACTACGAAGATGTTGAATATATTCTAAGACTGACTAATATCAATTATATAATGTTTACCCGCGTTATACTCACCCAAGTTTAAAAATGACAATTAATATTACACCTGACCCTCATTCCAAACGATTAACTCACCCTAAATATCGTGCAGATATTGATGGTCTACGCGCTATTGCAGTTCTCTCCGTTGTAAGTTTTCACGCATTTCCTAATGGGCTTAAGGGTGGGTTTATTGGTGTTGATATTTTCTTTATTATTTCTGGCTTTCTAATTTCTACCATTATTTTTAGTAACCTAGAACGCGGTAGTTTTAGTTTTATTGAATTTTATAGTCGTCGTATTAAACGCATATTCCCAGCATTATTATTGGTGCTAATTGCCTGCTTTGTGTTTGGTTGGTTTGTGCTACTTGCCGATGAGTACAAACAGTTGGGCAAGCATATTGCGGGCGGTGCTGGTTTTGTTTCTAACTTTATGTTTTGGAAAGAAAGTGGCTATTTTGATAATGCTGCCGATACAAAACCGTTATTACACCTTTGGTCGCTAGGTATTGAAGAACAGTTTTATATTGTTTGGCCATTGTTACTGTGGTTTGCTTGGCAACAGCGGCTGAATTTGCTCACTATCACTATTACCGTGCTTATTTTTTCGTTTGCGCTGAATATTAGCAAAGTATATAGCGATACAGTCGCTGCATTTTATTTGCCACAAACCCGTTTTTGGGAATTGTTAGCAGGGTCTGTTTTAGCCTATTTAACGCTGTATAAGCAGAATATGTTTCCCTCATTCAAGCAAAAACTTGATGAGTGGTTGAGTTTAATCATCTGCGCACAAGCCCCAGAAAAAAATGGCAACACTTTACGCAGCGTTCAGTCACTGTTAGGCGCAATACTGATTACATTTGGTGTTGTTGTGATTACTAAAGAGAGGCATTTTCCAGGTTGGTGGGCTGTATTTCCAACAGTTGGTGCAGTGTTAATTATTTCAGCAGGGACGGGAGCGTGGCTAAATCGTGCTGTTTTATCAAATCGTTTACTGGTGTGGTTTGGCTTGATTAGCTTTCCATTGTATTTATGGCATTGGCCGTTATTATCATTTGCCCGCATTATAGAAAGCGAAAAACCCTCTCAAGGCATACGCATTGCGGTGGTTTTAATCTCAATTGTGCTTGCATGGCTAACATACAAATTGATTGAAAAACCTATTCGTTTTGGCAATCACAGTACAGTAAAAACAATTACGTTATTTGTGTTAATGGTAGCGGTTGGTTCTGTAGGGTATTATGACTATAAACACAACGGACTGAATTTTAGATTGATTCAAACAGAACAAAATGAAACATTTGATTATGCAACTCATTGGCAAGGCTGGGAAAAATGTGACTATGTTTCTGCACCGATACCTAATAATGGAGGTTGTAGAATACTTCATCAGAACAAACCAATTGACATCATTGTTATTGGTGATAGCCACGCAGGACACTTAGCATCTGGTTTAAAAGAATTCTTTGCGACAAGAAAAGAAAATGTTGCTGTTATGCTTGAGGCGGGTTGTTATCCATTTTTTCCATTAAAAATGAATGATGGAGTTCATTTTAATAGTGATGGTGGTTTAATTGAAAAAGCTCTTATTTTTGCAGAGACTACTCCAAGCGTTAAGTTGATTATTTTAAGTGGATATGCTGCCCTCCAAATTAATGGCAATAGATATCATGAGCCTAGTCAATTCACTGAGAGTCAAAAGTCGATTCATTTGGATGCCTTCAAAATAGGACTAGAGGCTACTTTAACTCATCTTACAAAGGCTAATAAAAAAATCATGTATCTTACTGATGTTCCAGAACTTTACAAAGACCCAAAATCCTGTGTTAAAAGAAATTTTATTTCCGCCAAAGCGGGGATAGGAGGTTGCTCAATAGATGTTCTAAAAAAGGATTTTATTGAAAGAAATACTGCTTATCTCGAAATAATTAAAGAAAACAAAGATAAATTCCCTCAAGTGAATTTTGTAAATACTGAAGAGATATTTTGCGATACAGATAAATGCTATGGAATGAAAAATAATGTCCTTCTTTATTCTACCAGAGACCACCTAACACCTAACGGAAGCAAATACCTGATTAATGGCATTAGTAAATCGTTTTTGAGTTTATTGCCTTAGTATGTAATCTATTGTGGTTTAATAAAAATCGAATAATCTATCGAGATTCTCATCACTTGTCGCTTCGTGGTAGCGATCTTTATGCACAATATTTTCTTAATTGGTTGAACCCAATGTTAACGCCTGCACCAGCGCGTCATTAAAGTCATTAAAAACAACAGGGACAACACGTCGAAATGAGACGTGTTGTTCCTAGCATGTTTAAAATAACCCTGTTATACGCCCATCATCATCAATGTCGATGCGTTCGGCGGCGGGGACTTTGGGTAAGCCAGGCATGGTCATGATGTCGCCTGCGATGGCGACGATGAAACCTGCGCCATTCGCCAAGCGGACATCACGGATTTCTACAGTATGTCCTGATGGTGCGCCTTTGGTAAGTGGATTGGTAGAAAATGACATTTGGGTTTTGGCAATACAAATGGGGAAGTTGCCGTAGTCTTTAGTCCATTCGGCTAGTTGTGATTTAACTTTTGCGCTGGCTGTCACATTCGCCGCACCATATAACTTAGTGGCAATGGCTTCAATTTTTTCCCATAAACTTAGGTTTTCATCGTAAACATAACGACACCCCGCTTCACGATGATCAACGATGTTCAGCACGGCTTTGGCTAAGTCTTCTGCACCTGCGCCGCCTTTTGCCCAATGTTTGGAAACCACACAGGTTGCACCTAAATCAACGCATCGTTGTTGTAGTAAAGCAATTTCCGCGTCAGTGTCGAAGCTGAAATGATTAATACAGACCACACAAGGCAAGCCATAATGTTGAGTGATGTTATGGTAATGACGTTCTAAATTTGCAAAACCTTGTGCTAAGGCGGCAAGATTTTCTTGATTAAGTTGTTCTTTTGCGACTCCACCGTGGAATTTTAGAGCGCGAACCGTTGCCACTAACACCACAGCCGAGGGTTTAATACCCGACATACGGCACTTAATATCAATAAATTTTTCCGCACCTAAATCAGCACCAAAGCCTGCTTCTGTGACCACATAATCAGCCAGTTTTAATGCTGTTTGGGTTGCCATTACCGTGTTGCAACCGTGGGCAATATTGGCAAATGGCCCACCGTGAATGATAGCAATGTTGTTTTCTAAGGTTTGGACTAGATTTGGTTTAAGGGCATCTTTTAATACCGCAGCCATTGCGCCGTGGGCATTTAAGTCACGCGCATAGACGGGCGTTATTTTATCGGTTTTATAACCGATGACGATACGCCCTAAACGGGCTTTTAAATCCGCACGGCTAGTGGCTAAACATAAGATAGCCATGACTTCAGAGGCAACGACAATATCAAAGCCATCTTCGCGCAAAAAGCCATTTGCAGCACCGCCCATACCAACCACGATGTCACGCAAAGCGCGGTCGTTCATATCAACGACGCGTTTCCATTGAATACGACGTGGGTCTATGTTCAACTCGTTACCGTGATGAATATGGTTGTCTATCAACGCCGATAATAAATTATGTGCTACGCCGATGGCATGAAAGTCTCCCGTAAAATGCAGATTAATATCTTCCATCGGTACCACTTGTGCATAACCACCGCCAGCCGCACCGCCTTTGACACCAAAACAAGGACCTAAAGAAGGTTCACGCAAGCACATAATGGCTTTTTTGTTCAAACGGTTCAGTGCGTCACCTAAGCCAACTGTGGTGGTGGTTTTACCTTCACCTGCGGGGGTTGGGCTAATGGCGGTGACGAGAATCAGTTTGCCGTCTTCTTGGTCGGTTAAACTATTGAGGTATTCCAAAGACATTTTGGCTTTGTAATGCCCAATAGGGTCTAGGTGTTTTGCATCTATACCGTATTGCTGTTTGACTAAATCAATAATCGGTTTCATGTTAGCTTGTTGGGCTATTTCTATATCAGACATTAAGTCTCCTAGTGATGATGAATAGGCGTGCTGGTGAAATCACGCCTATAAGGCTATTTTAATGACGTTGCCGCTTGTTGGTTTTCCAAGGCTTTAGCGATAATTTCTTCATACAGATTAATAGCACGCGCGTATAAGGATTGCCATTCTGGTTGCCCATCAATTCTGCCTTGAACAAGCGTGGTATTTTCTAGTACGCGTTCAAGAAATGCCATGTCGCCATCGGTCAGTAATTCACCTTTATCCACCCGTTCTTTAATCCATAGGGCATCAGGTAACGTGTGTTTTTCAAATCGCTCAAATAAGGCTATGGTAATGCCGAGTTCTTTTTCATCAAGATTCATGATAACTATCTCTATAAGTGGTAGTAATAAAAATTTAGGTATTAATTTTGTAGTTCATTAAGTATTAACCGAACACTCATCCCACAATTTATCCATACGTTTGGCTGAAATGGGGTAGGCGGTTTTTAATTGCTGTGCAAATAATGATACGCGAAATTCTTCTAATGCCCAGCGAAACGCATCGTGTTCAGGAATCACTGTGTCTTTTTTGGCTTTCTTTTCAATGTCTTTCCAATAACGGATAACATAACGATTCAATTCTTGCACTTTCTGTACGTTATTATCGTATTTATCTAAACGATAGTGCGCGGCTTTTAAATAACGCGGTATGGCTTTGAGTTGTTCATAAGGCGTGTTGCGAATAAAGCCTGCATAAATCAACACGGCTAATTGTTCATTAATATCTTTTGCTAGTGTGTCATTGGCATTGAAACGTTGTAACGCGGTTTTTATCGTGCCGTACAATGTCATAATTTCTAAGGCAAGTCCCCCAGCTTCATTGGCTACACTGATTAGATTGGCTTTATTATCACGCAAACTTTGCTCAAACGCGGCTTGGGTACGAATCGTCTTACCCGCTACAAAAACGCTGTGTAGAATGCTATAAATTATATCGTCTTTATAGCTATTCATTTGAACACCCTGCAATATTGGATGTTTAGGTAGACGATTATAAGTCAGCTCTACCGCTGCTGATTGCGGCATATTTTTGTTAATATAAGTACATTCTTTACGCAATTGCAATGCCAATAAACGCACTAATCCTGCCGTATGCTGTAAATCGGCTTTTTGGCGAGTATCAAAAATTTTCACACCAACGGCATCACCTTCATCCACCAGTGCGGGGAAACCAATAAAATCCTGTCCTTTTTGAATGAACGCGTAAGTCTCGGGTAAATCATCAAATGCCCATTGAATACAGCCTGTGTAATTCAATTCATCGGCGGCGATTTGGTCAAAACTATCGCCAGCTTCAATATTGTATTTTGCCTGTAATTTTTTTAAATCGCGTCCGTAATCGAGTAATTTGCCGTCTTCCACAATACGAAAATTCATTTTCAAATGCTCAGGCAAACTGTCCATAGCCCACGCATTTAAAGGAATTGCTTCACCTGTCAGCTTACGCAGTCGATTACCCAGCCACTCCTGTAGCGTGCCTTTAAAATCAGGCTCTATTTCTAAACAGCGTTTCACGGTTTCAGGCACTGGCACAAAATGTTTGCGTATCTGTTTCGGCAACGATTTAATCATCGCCACGCATTTTTCTTCCAACATTCCAAACACCAGCCAATCAAACGGAGCTTGCGAGAGTTGATTGAGTTGATGGACAGGAATAATCGCCGTTACGCCGTCTTCATTATGACCTGGTTCAAAGCGGTATTGCAGTGGAATGGTGAGCGTGCCGATTTTTTTGCTGTCGGGATAATGCCAATCGTTGACGCTATGCTCTTGCTCGCGGGTTAAATCCTCTTTCTTTAAAAACAGCAGTTTGGGATTTTCGCGTTCGACTTTTTTACGCCAAGTGTCCAACGTGACACCGCTGAACACCTCGGCAGGCAACAGCTTGTCATAAAAGCTGTATAACCACTGCTCATCTTCCACCAAATCCACGCGCCGCCCTTTGTGCTGAATCATGCCGACTTCTTCCAGCAGCTTTTGATTCGCCACATAAAACGGCGCGTTGCTGTGATAATCATGGTCAACTAACGCCGATTGTATAAACATTTCCCGCGCGGTTTTGGCATCAACGTGGTCGTAAGGAATTTTTCGCCCTGTTTGCAAGGTCAGCCCGTACAACAACGTGCGTTGTGACACCATACAACGCGCCCCTTTTTTCTCCCAATGCGGGTCAAAATAGTTGTGTTTGAGCAAATGTGCGGCGACTGCTTCTATCCATTCAGGTTCTATTTTCGCCACTGTTCGCGCATAGACTTTGCTGGTTTCCACCTGCTCCGCCGCCATTATCCATTTTGGTTTGGCTTTATGCTGTCCAGAGCCAGGAAAAATGAAGAACTTTAGTCCCCGCGCTCCCATGTATTCATATTGTTCATGCCTAAAACCAATATTTGATAACAGCCCTGTTAATAAGGCACGGTGAATATTCTCATAAGCGGCATCGGTACTGTTCAACGATAGCTTTAATTCGCCTTTCACCACCTGCATAATTTGCGCGTGTATATCAAACCACTCGCGCATTCTGAGATAAGATAAAAAATTATCCGAGCAGTATTTGCGCAACTTATTATTAGACAGATGCTTTTTCTGTTCCTCAAAGCTATTCCATAAATTGAACAGACTTAAAAAATCCGATTCCGCATGACGAAACACCGCGTGTTTTTGTTCCGCTTGCGCCATTTTATCGGCAGGTTTTTCGCGTGGGTCTTGAATGCTTAACGCCGAGACAATAATCGACACTTCATTTAAACAACCTTCCTCAGCCGCCGCCAATAACATCCGCGCCAGTTTGGGGTCGGTAGGAAACTTCGCCAACTGCTTACCCGTTTCCGTCAACTTGCCCGCTTTATCCAGCGCGTTGACTTCATGCAGCATAGTTTTACCGTCCCGAATCATCTTATCTTCGGGCGGTTCTAAAAATGGGAAGTCCTCAATATCGCCCAATTTCAACGCCGTCATTTGCAAAATAACCGCCGACAAATTGGTACGCATGATTTCAGGCTCAGTAAATAACGGACGCGCCTCATAATCTTCACGCGAATACAGCCGTATGCAGATACCATCGGCAACCCGTCCACACCGCCCCGCCCGTTGATTCGCGCTGGATTGCGAAATACGTTCTATCGGCAAGCGTTGAATTTTACTACGATGACTATAACGACTAATCCGCGCATGACCTGTATCAATCACCCCGCGAATATTGGGTACAGTTAAAGACGTTTCTGCAACATTGGTAGCAAGCACGATACGAATCTTGCCGCCTTTAGGATTAAACACCCGCTCTTGTTCGCTGACACTCAATTTAGAATACAACGGCAAAATCTCGTATTGATTCGGATGGTGTTTTTTCAACGAATCAGTGGTTTCTCGTATTTCCCGCTCACCGCTTAAAAAAATCAACACATCGCCGCGCAAATCCCGATATAACTCATCAACAGCATCCAAAATAGCGTGTTGCAACTCATCACCCGTCTCGTCATCTTCCTCAGGCTGTTCAATCGGACGATAACGCATCTCGACTGGATAAGTGCGCCCAGACACTTCAATAATCGGCGCGTCATTAAAATGCTTGGAAAACCGCTCAGGGTCTATGGTGGCAGAAGTGATAATGAGTTTTAAATCAGGGCGTTTCGGCAACAGCCACTTCATATAACCCAACAGAAAATCAATATTTAAACTGCGCTCGTGGGCTTCATCAATAATGATGGTGTCGTATTGATTCAGATAAGGATCGTTTTGCGATTCGGCGAGTAAAATCCCGTCCGTCATCAACTTAACCAACGATTCAGCGTGCGTTTTATCGTTAAAACGAATCTTATAACCCACCGACTTACCCAACGGCTCGCCCAACTCCTCAGCAATCCTATCTGCCACCGTCCGCGCTGCAATCCGTCGTGGTTGCGTATGCCCAATCAACCCCGCCGCACCGCGTCCAATAGATAAACAAATCTTCGGCAACTGCGTCGTTTTACCCGACCCCGTCTCACCACACAAAATCAACACCTGATTGGCTTTAATCAGCTCCGCAATATCATCTTTCTTACCCGTCACAGGCAAATCAGGAAAGTTAAGCGGCGGAATACTAGCAAGCCGTTTAGCGCGTAACGCCACCGATTTTTCAATCCGCCCCGCCAACGCGTTTAACTGCCCCTCTGGATTCTGACCTTTTTTGAATTCGCTACGCAGCTTATCTAACTGGCGTTTTAAAAGATGTCTGTCTTGATTAAGACAAAGTGCTAACTGTTGGCTAAGTTGTTTAATCATACAACGGCTGGGAAGAAAATTAAGCTATTATACCGATAAAACCCAAGATTATGATTTTAGCAACTAACTACAGTGAATAGGATGTGCATCATTCAAGCTAATACGAGTGATGCGCTTCGTACCTCAGCACATCCTATCGCGCTTAAAATTTCAGAATTGCCATGATAATCCGTAAATGCTATTCAAAATGGAGATTTTTTTATGCAAGCAAAAGCGTCCAAGGGAAAGATTTACACGGACAGTCGTTTAAAAATTTGTTTTTAATTAAGAGGTATCAAATGACAATTGCAGAACATAAATTAAATATCATTCATCAACTTGATGAATTGCCAGAAGAATCATTAATTGAATTGGAAAAAATTATTGCACAACTAAAAGTGAAAAAATTTAATCCAAAACAGTTTTTTGCTGTGAGTCAGTTAAACCATATTGATAAACAGCTTGAAGCAATGCGTAACGAATGGGAACGCTAAAATGCGTTATTTATTCGATACCAATATTCTGATTTATTATTTTAATGGTGAAATGGAAAACTTCGTTGCCGATAAAGTTTCAGAATTAATGAAAGAGAGTTTTGAACTTTCGGTAATTTCTAAGATGGAGTTTTTAGGATTTACTTTTAATGAACAACAAAAGCAACAAGCGATTGATTTTATCAGTTATGCAGAAATTAAAATGCTGACTGATAATATTGTGCAGAGAGTAATTAATATTCGGCAGGAAAAGAAAATCAAATTACCCGATGCAATTATTGCGGCAACAGCGATGGAATATTCGGCGGTTTTGGTTACGCGCAATAGCAAAGATTTTACGTTGTTGGCATTGGAAACGCTGAATCCTTTTGATGATTAGAGCCATAGGATGTGCTGATGATAGGAGGTGCATCATTGTCAACTCGAATGATGCGCTTCGTACCTCAGCGCATCCTATAAGCGCGTCTTATCGCGTTTGCTTTTGAAGCCTAAGTTATTAAAACGAATTTTATATCAAGAAAGTTCATCAAATATTTTAATCGCAGATAAACCCCACTGGTTTTTCTTTTTATCTAATTTATTTACAGCAGCAAGACTAATAGATTGTCCATTCTTTAATTGACTAGCAAATGTAGGTGCAACAAAAATATCATCTACAAAACCAAATGTACCCTGTTTATTAAGACGAAATAATCCAGTTTTAGTTATTACACTATCAAATAATTCACCTGTTTTCCGTTTTTCAACGGCAATAATAGTCAAGTTTTCGTTAGATTCATCGATTGTCAATGTTACAGGTTCACCAGATATAAACTCATTATTATCTAAAATTTTTCGCGTAAGACAGATAATCTCTTGAGATCTTTCTTTAATAGTTAAGCCGAACTTAACCATCATTTTATTATTTTTATTTTGGAAAACCTCAATATAGTTAGCTTCATATTGTGAGCTATTTTTCCAAATAATTTGTTCAGCATCGGATGCTATATTTTTTAATAGGTTGTCTGGATTGGTAATATTCTCAGTACGAATATACCAATCAGTATCTAAAAGATTACGAAGTGATTGCGGTATTTGCCATTCATTTTTATTACGAATAGAGAAGGCTTGATTAGCAGACCATTTAGCAAGTGCTAATTCATTTTGTTGACTTGCCAAACGACTTAAATCTTCAAAAACATTAACGCCAAAATTTTCATCTTTACAAGTTAAACACGCTTTTGCACATAATACTAAAGCAAGTTTAGGTTCTGAACTCTCAATAACTTTAGCCAAAGCATACCAAGCCCAATACTCACTTCTTTTTTGTTTTACAAAAGGAATCAGCAGTTCCTGAGAATCTTTCGACCTTCCTAATTGCTGAAGTAATAATGCTTTATGATAATTAAGCCATTCTGGTTTTTGAATTTTCGATTTTTCAAATGCTAAATCTATTAAAGCAATAGAAAATTCTTGTATTTCTTTTATGTTTGGTTCTTGCGAGCTTAATTCATGTGCAACTTTAGCAGTTTTTCTAGCGACTTTTTCCACAAGAGATTCATAAATTTTTTCATCGTTTCCATTTTGTATTTCAAAATCTTCTTTTCTAAAGTTATGAATATCAGCCCACATCATAAATTTAGGCAAAAATCTAAGTTCTTTTGGAAACTGGAAAACTTGATGTAATAAACAACTAAAAAGAAGGTCTTGGCATATAATATTCAAATCTGCGTATTCTCTAAGAATATTATAAATTTTAGTTGATAAACTATTGTCCACAGATTTGGATTGCTTAGCTTCGCTAACTAATTTTTTTATTTTTTCATACAATACCCAGCCAATTGCGTTAACAAGATACTTATCTTCAGGATTTTCTTTAAGAAATTCATAACCTCTAGTATATGCTTCTTCTAATTTTCCTAATTTTCCTAATTTTCTTAAACTATTAACTTCTTGATTAGGGTGAGCTTGTAACATTTTGTTATAACTCCAAACAATAAACGGCTTGCCTAAGTAATAGATAATAAGAAATAAATTTAAATTTCCTTGTTAATTAGGCAAGCAAGTTTTTATTGAAAATTTTTTCTGATTAAAAATTTCTGCGCTCGAGATAATAAATTGCTGTCTTCTAACAATTCATTTTTAGACGAGTAAAAACTGAAGGTGAACTTTTTAATAGAATCATCTAATTCTTTATCATTTAAAGTGACGAACGAATCTAATTGAAAGTTCTCACCGTTAAAGTAAGATTTAACATAGCGTTGAGAATTTAGTCCATTGCATAACAATAAATCGAATAAAATATATCCCTTAAATTTTTTTCGTGCAAGCTCCTTAGCTACATCCAATAGATATTCTTCTGGACGTGCATAATCAACAGAGAAACTTATATATTTATAAGTATCTCCATCAAATTTTGTTAATTGATACTGTTTTTTCATAAAAACCTCACGTTATAATTGAGGTGTAAGTCTGTTCTATAATTTCAAATGTTTTTTCAATAATGTTGTTTGCATCGCTTCTATTTGAGATAACTCTAGTTGTTTCTATTGTTGAATCAATATGAAACAAACCATGTCGTTGGTCTCTGTAATATTTATAAGATTTTTCTATTGCATGACATAATTTCAAATCGTGCTTAGATTTTATGTTGCTATTTAGCTCTAAGTTACCATATTTATTTAAGCTCCAAATCCATCTTTTCCTATTGTTATACTTGCTTTATTTGAAAATAGAATTTTTATATATCCTTCCAAACCTCTTAAGGCTGGAAAAGCAAAACAACTATAATCATTTAAATCAATATCTAATTTATTTAAAGCCAATGCTGGCGAAATAATAGATATTAATTTATCACCTATAAAACGATAAGAATTTGGCATCAATACTTTTAACTCAGATACGACTTCATCAACTGTAATATTAATCTGCACAGTTTTTAATTGTGCATTAATAATATCCCTATAATCAAATAATTCTGATAAAATTTCAATTGTTTCGCTATACAATAATAGCGGCTTTCCTTGTATTAGGAGTTTTTTAGAATTATATAGGTTAAATGTTAATGTGTCGCTTTGCTTTCCTGTTATTTTATATTGTCTAGCGTGTTGTATTGATATGGGTTCAGAAATAGATGCACCACATTCCTCTTTCAAAAACGCCAGAATTAATTGAAATTTATCATCTGTTACCTCATTAATAGATAATGACGATTTAGTAATATTACTGGCAACAATACTTTTTCCTTTAAATATTCGGCTATATTAAGAGATAAAGGCTGATTTTTACCGACTTTGCATCCTAAAGTTGTTGTGCCATCATTATTATAAAAAACTTGCAATAACGCCATGCTTTGGCTTGGAAGTGAAATTTTATATTCAATAAACTTTGATTTTTGTTCATGTTCTATACTGATATTTTCAGCATAGCTTTTTAAAAAAGATTCTAGCAGTTCTCTATTTAAACAAAGACTTTTAAAGCTCATATTGAATATTCCAATTTATTACATATATCTTCATTTTATCATTACTATGCTACATTGTGTAACATCCACAAATTTTCATCTCATCGTTCCTACACTCCACCGCGTACCCCGTAATCGCCTAGGGTGTAAGCGATAGCGTATTGCACCGTATGTGAACTTATCTTACGGCGCATTAAACTATCGCTAAATAGACCCTGCTAGCTTTTCACTTACTGGACTTAAAAGCAACTATTTTTAGCTATATTGTTTGCTATTTTTAACAACGTCGACTTTATTGCACTTTGACCTCATTCCTGTTAAAAAGAAACTTCAAAAATAAGTGTTTCAATGCTGTCTTTAAACAGAGAGCTAATACTTTTTCACATAGTAACTATCATTTTTATTTACGGATGAGCGCGATGAAAACGCCTTTTTTTTTAAAACAACTGCCGTTTGTCTTTGGCTTATCCTTGACGCTATTGACCTACAGCGTTCACGCTGAAGAATTTGCGTACAAAGCGCAAAACCCTTTAACGCCAATTTACAGTGTGCCATTAAAATATACTTATCATGGTGGTGCTGATAATGGTGGTGTATCCATCGGTAGCATTCAACCTATTATTCCTGTTTCACTTGGCAACTGGAATATGATAAATCAGTTGTCATTGAATTTTATCGGTACTAATGGTGTTGTGAACGGTATTGCCGAATTGCCACAACCGTATTATGGACAGGGTGCATCAGGTCTTGGTGATACTACATTTACTTCGTATTTTAGCCCCGCAAAATCCGATAATTTCAGTTGGGGTGTTGGCTCTACGTTTGTGTTTCCAACCGATACACTTTTTACTAGCACAGAGGATAGACGGTCGCGGCAATTGGGTAGTGGAAAATTCAGTGTGGGACCTGCTGTTATGTTTGTAACGCAGCCTAAACCGTGGTCATTGGGACTGAATGTTAAACAAGTCTTCTCAGTATTGGGTAATGATAGCCGTCAGAGTGTTAGTCAAATGGTGCTGCAACCTGCGATTAATTACAATCTGTCCGATAACTGGTATGTCGTTTCTGATATGAATATGGTGGCTAACTGGAATAGAGGTAATAATCAACAATGGACAGTACCCGTTGGCGGCGGTGTGGGTAAGGTGTTTGATGTCGGTGAACAAAAATTAAATGTCCGCGTAGAAAGCTATTACAACGCTATCAAACCTAACCAAGCCCCCGATTGGACTGCGGGCGCAACGGTACAATTGATGTTTCCTAAATAAATGTTACAAAATATTATGGCAAGCAAGTGTCCATAAGCGATTGATTTTTATGATTTAGAGTGAGAATTTAAGTTTTTTAAAGACTCAAAGATGCGTAAAATCCCACTCTTCCTCGCATCAAGTCTGGTGTATGCTAAACACTGCATTCACTCATAGCCAATTCATCATGAAAAAAATCACCCATCTCGACCAGCTCAACTTCGATAACCGTTTTGTTCGAGAACTACCCGCCGATGAAGAACCGCTTAATACCCGTCGTCAAGTGTTAGGCGCGTGTTATTCGCGGGTCTTACCGACTAAAGTAATCAATCCACACTGTATTATTTATGCGCAAGAAGTGGCGGATTTATTAGATTTAAGTCCTGAAGTCTGTGCATCCGATGATTTTACCCAAGTGTTTGCAGGTAATCGTTTAGCCCAAGGTATGGATGCTTATGCTACTTGTTATGGTGGGCATCAATTTGGTAACTGGGCAGGGCAGTTAGGTGATGGTCGGGCGATTAATTTAGGTGATGTGATTAATCAGCGCGGCGAGCGTTGGGCGTTACAATTAAAAGGTGCTGGGGCAACGCCGTATTCGCGTAATTCAGACGGTTTAGCGGTGTTGCGTTCTTCGGTGCGGGAGTTTTTATGTAGCGAAGCTATGTATCATTTAGGCGTGCCGACAACTCGCGCTTTAAGTTTAACGCTAACGGGTGAAACCGTGATTCGCGATATGTTTTACGATGGCAATCCGCAAGCTGAATTCGGTGCGGTAGTGTGTCGTGTTGCTCCCTCTTTTACGCGTTTTGGGCATTTTCAAATTTTAGCCGCGCGTAGTGATACCGATTTATTGAAACAATTAGCTGATTACACCATCCGCACGGATTTTCCAGAATTAGGCGAACCCTCAACGGCGGTTTACGCGCAATGGTTTACTGAAATATGTCGGCGTACTGCTGAAATGATAGTGCATTGGCAACGCGTCGGTTTTGTGCATGGTGTGATGAATACCGACAATATGTCCATTTTGGGATTAACGATTGATTATGGCCCTTATGGGTGGTTAGAAAACTATGATCCTGATTGGACACCGAATACTACCGATGCCGATGAGCGGCGTTATCGTTTCGGCAATCAACCTGCGATTGCGTTTTGGAATTTAGTACAGTTAGCTAACGCGCTTTATCCACTGATTAAACGAGTAGAACCTTTAAAAGCTGGATTAGCGGTTTATAACGATACCTTTGAACACGCGTGGCAAACCATGATGGCGGCTAAGTTAGGTCTAAGTATTTTTGATGAAGCGTTATGTAACGAATTATTGAAACTATTGCCTATCGTCGAAACCGATATGACGATTTTTTTTCGGCAGCTTGCTTCAGTCAATAGTCATCACAGTGTCAGCGAGGCAATCGAACAACTTACCGATGCTTATTATGTACCCGAACAATTGACCGTTGATTATCGAAACCGTTTAAGCCATTGGCTCAGTTTATATAGTCAATCGCTAAAACAACAAGCCGTACCAGACGATGTTAGACGTGCGAGTATGAATGCGGTCAATCCTAAATATGTTCTGCGTAATTATCTGGCGCAACTTGCCATTGATGATGCTGAACAAGGCGATTTTGCCAAAATTCACGAATTATTAGATTTATTGCGCCATCCCTACGAAGAACAAACCAATAAACAACATTTTGCTACTAAACGTCCTGATTGGGCAAGACAACGGGCAGGGTGTTCGATGCTATCATGTAGTTCTTAGAACGTGTTTTAAAAGTATCGAGCTGATAAGAAATGGGCATTCCAGCAGTGGAAAGCAACCATATATCTGCAAGAGTTATGGGCGCGGAGGCGTTGTTAATCCAAAGGCAAGGCATAGCGACAAAGAGAAAGAGCAGATATTGACTGCGTATTT
>DFWO01000142.1 GCA_002380945.1 Methylococcaceae bacterium UBA4132
TTGGTTCAAATTTAAAAGTCGAACATCGCGTATTAACCTAATTAAGATGTCTGTTTCTATTAGACCACTACACATTGATGGCGTATTCTTGTAAACTTCAGGCTATGTTAGATATTTAGTTGATGCAACCTATAATCGTTAAAAAACTTGGAGAGATTGATGAATGTAGTTAGATTTTTAGTTGTTATTTTGGTCTTCACCTATTCTGCTTCAAGTTTCGCAGAAGGTAATGTTGGACAGGGTAAACAACATCTTGCAACTGTCGAGACGGAAGGTCTTGATACCGTATTGGACATACCATTACGCCTAGGTGGTTTTGTTATAACGTTAGTTGGCACGGGTCTTTTTATTGGCACAAGCCCCATTACTGGTCTAATGACAGCACTGCCTCCGTATAATGCAATAGACAAAGTGGCTGAGTTTCTTGTTGTCAGACCAGCTAATTATACTTTCGTACGACCAACAGGTAGTTCTAATTATGATTCACGTCCCCTCAATGAAAGATAAGCTATCTGCTAATCACTTATTTAATTAAGGTGGCGTAATTTATCACCGTTTGAATTGTTGGCACTTTATGTTAGTGTACTAAGTTTGTAGTTTGGAAATCTCATATAATTTTTGGTAGTCCCAAATAGTAAGTGATATTTTATATTTATCGCTCACCCTGAGCTGTGAGCTTGTCGAACAGTCGAAGGGCTGTGGTGGTTCGGCAAGCTCACCACGAGCCGCTCAAATAATCACTCAATCTTTAGCACTACCTAATTTTTAAATGTCACATAAATGGGAATCATATGCTTAACTTACTGCTAGTTTTATAGTAGTGTTCTTAACAGAATGCTATTCTTAAATTTGATTAAGATAAATTATACTTGAGTTAACGCTAAACAATTGATGGGAATTTATTCATGGAATTAAAAACAAGAATGCAAAATTTTGGTCTGTCAAAAACGACAACAAACGAGAATGACAAAGCGGTTAAAACAGATCAGCCAATTGAAAAAACAGACGAAACCTTTGCTCCCCTGTTGCTAAAAATTCTTTCTCCAGTCGAGCTAGAGTTTAAGTCGAATATACATTCTAAGTTGCTTGATATTCTTGATTTATCACTGATTAGTGGAATAGAAGAAAAAGAAGCAAGAAAACAGATTCGTTCGGTAGTAAAAAAATTAATCGACGATGAGTCTATTCCGCTAAGTACGCAGACCCGACATCAACTTATTAAAGAAATTGAAGATGACGTATTGGGTCTCGGTCCTTTAGAGGCCTTACTATACGACCCAACTATTGCCGATATTCTGGTTAATGGTTATAAAAAAGTGTACGTTGAACGATTTGGCAGGCTAGAACTAACGCCCGTCAGATTTAATGATGACAATCATTTGATGAAAATTATTGATCGCATAGTGTCAAGAGTTGGTCGCCGAATTGATGAATCATCGCCGATGGTGGATGCTAGATTACAGGATGGCTCTCGAGTAAACGCTATTATTCCTCCGTTAGCGATAGATGGCCCTACCCTGTCGATAAGACGGTTTGCAGTCGATAAAATGACACTTGATGATCTGGTAGTAAAGGATGCCTTAACTGACTATATGGCTGGCTTCCTTAAAGAAGTAGCACAATCCAAGTTAAATGTATTGATTTCAGGGGGGACGGGTTCAGGTAAAACAACGATGTTGAATGCCATTTCAAATTTTATTCCCAATAATGAAAGAATCATCACCTTAGAAGATTCCGCAGAGTTACAGTTGCAATTGTCCCATGTATTGCGTTTGGAAACCAGACCCGCAAATGTTGACGGCAAGGGCGAGATAACCTTACGCGATTTGGTACGCAATAGCCTTAGAATGAGACCTGATCGTATCGTCATTGGCGAGGTCAGAAGCGGGGAAGCATTTGATATGCTACAAGCGATGAATACAGGTCATGAAGGCTCGCTGACCACAGTCCATGCCAATACGCCAAGAGATGCCGTAGCACGTCTTGAGAATATGGTGTCTATGGCGGGACTAGATATGCCAGCTAAAGCTATAAGAAAACAAATTGCCTCCGCCATTCATATCATTATTCAACTGAGCAGATTGGAGGATGGCAGTAGGCGGATTACCAGTATTCAGGAAGTGGAAGGTATGGAAGGTGAGGTGATTACCTTATCCGAAATCTTCAAATACACTAGACGCGGCGTAAATGAAAAAGGCATGGTACTGGGTCAATATTGTTCAACTGGACTTATTCCTAAATGTATGGCTAATTTCAAACAAAGAGGACTCAAAGCAGACCTGAGCATTTTTGCCAATAATCTCAGCTAAAGACAGGAAAGTGATGATATGACCAATGACATGACATTATTATTTGTTGGATTAGTGTTTTTAACAGTCTTTATGGCTTCACAAATCCTCGTATTACCCACCTTAGGAACTAGTCGAACAGACAGTCGCAAACTAAAACAACGCTTGGAAGGCATTATTTTTGCGCATGGTGATTCTGAAACATCAATTATAAAAGCAAAATATCTTAACCGCTTAGGTTCTGTTGAACGCATTCTTGAATATTTGCCTGGTATGCCAGCATTAAAGATATTGCTGGAACAGGCGGGAAAGCAACACATGGCTTACCGATTTGCGTTAGTTTCGCTACTTTTTTCGGCAAGTATAGCAATAATAGTCTGGATATATTTTCATACGCTGATATTTACCCTAGGCGTATTTATTTTTGTGGCGATTTTACCGATTGTGTGGCTGAAAAAACAAAAAAATAAACGCCTAGACAAATTTGAAGAACAACTGCCTGAAGCGTTGCAGATGATGTCCAGAGCCTTGCAAACAGGTTATCCCTTCACCGAATGTATGAAAATAGTCTCTACGGAGATGAGTGAACCCATTAGTCAAGAATTTGGCATGACCTATGAGGAAATCAATTACGGACGTGATGTTGAAGTCGCATTTGCCTTGATGATAGAGCGTGTGCCTAGTCTTAGCTTAATAGCTATGAGTACCGCAATTATTATTCAAAGGGAAACGGGCGGTAATCTTGCCGAGGTGCTATTAAAAATTAGTTCGGTACTTAACGGGCGGTTTAAACTGCAACGACGGATAAAAACACTGTCAGCAGATGGTATATTTTCAGCATGGATACTACTTTTATTACCATTGGGTTTGTTTGGGCTGTTAAGTATTGGGTCACCTGAATATTTTAAGCCAGTCTATGATTCACCCGATAGAATGATGTATGTTTACATCTTTATGGGATTGGAAGTGGTTGCCGCTTTGTGGATACGGCTTATTATCACTATAGACGCATGAGGTAAAACGAATGGATTTTTTAATGCAATTATTGACAGGGTTGGCGGAAAGGCTACAGGAAAGCCAATGGAGCGTTGTGTTGATAGTGGCGGGAGCTGTTTTTATGTTGTCTTTTGCCATGATGTTGCTGTTTGATGATTTTTTTGATCCAGTACGCGCCCGTTTTAAGGATCAGATAAATACCGACACGCTTGCAACGCTTGATTCCGATGTTTTATTGGAAAAACTCCATAAACACAGTAATGTGTTTTTACCTTCCAATATACCGTTATTACAAAGAACCACCATACGTCTTCATTATGCAGGCTTTCATGGTAAAAATAGTTTATTGCGCTATTATGCGATACGAATGTTATTAATGATTTCGTTACCTTTATTAGTGCTGGTAGTCTCAGTATTTATTTTTAGCATGGACAGTCAAACCGCTCTTCAGTTGGCATTGATAGCAATCGTATTTGGCTATATAAGTCCCAGTTTTATTTTAGATAAACTAATTGCCAATCGTCAGAAAACAATACGCAGAGCGTTTCCAGACGCACTTGATTTGTTAGTAGTCTGTTCTGAAGCGGGCTTGAGTCTGGATGCCGCACTACAAAAAGTGGCTACCGAAATTAACCTCAGTCAACCCGAATTGGCAGATGAACTGAACATTGTTATCGCTGAAACGCGTGCAGGCATTGATCGGCATAAAGCCTTGCAAAGACTAGTGGAAAGAACAGGGGTAGAAGAGATCAAAGGCTTGGTATCAGCACTATCACAAAGTATGCGTTTTGGCACCAATATAGTCGAGACGCTAAAGGTATATTCTGAAGACCTTAGAGATAGAAGAACGCAAGCTGCCGAAGCAATAGCCGCAAAAATTGGCACGAAGCTGATTTTTCCATTGGCCGTCTGTTTATTACCTGCGTTTTTAATGGTTGTTATGATACCTGCCCTGCTTATATTTAAAAACATGGGTTCTATGAGGTAACGCTAAATATACAATATTATAACAACAAGCAACGCCTATATTCCTATAGCATTACTTGTGTCATATATACTCTATGTGAAGCGTTTTCATTACTGGATAATTATCTGATGAAGCAAAGAAAAAAACCAACAAACCTTATTTTGGGACTTACTTTAAGTTGTCTACTGTTGACAGCGTGTGATTCTATTAATCTTAAAGAAGCTGAGAGTAATAGTAACAAACAGGAGACAGAAGAGATTTTGCAAAGCGCAGGGCTTGAGGTAACGTCAGTAGAAGACGCTATAGTAAAAGCCGAAAAAGCGGCACAAAGCGGCAAGATGGATTTGGCGCAGCTTTATTATGTTAAGGCTTATGATCTGGAACCCAATAATATTGAAGTATTACAAAAAATGGCGGACTTATATATCGAGTTAAAAAAATATGACTTGGCTGAGGTCAGCTTTAAATTAATTCTGAAACAACAACCAGATAACTTAAAGGCTACCGAGCAGTATGGGCTATTATTAATTAAACTGAGAAATTACCCCGCCGCAGAAAAAAATCTTACAAGCGTTGTCGCCAAACAACAAAGTTGGTCAGCTTATAACGGCTTGGGCATTATTGCCAATTTACAAGGCAATCCTCTGAAAGCTGAAAGTTTTTTTAAGAAAGCTGACCAGATTTTTCCAAATTCACCCGAATTGCTGAATAATATTGGTTTCGCGCTTTATTCAGCCGACAAACTCGATGAAGCCCAATCTTATTATGCTAAAGCCCTTCAAATCAATCCGAACTTTAAAAAAGCAATTTATAACTACGCATTGCTACAAGCGCGTTTGGGTCAATATGAACAGGCTTATAATGCCTTTGCCAAAGTATCCACACCCGCCGAGGCAAATAATAATACTGGCTATATTGCTATGATGAATGGTGATTACAAAGAGGCGAACAATTATTTACAAGAGGCGATAAAGTTATCCCCGCTGTTCTATAAAAAAGCCAATGAAAATTTAATACGCCTGGAAAATATGGATCCACGGTAAACTAACTGTGGATGCGTAATCATGAGCAACAATAAAAACCAGCCATTATTAATAAGTCAATAAACTTAAGTGTGAATATGAAATCAATAAATATTGGCTTATATGAAGAATTATTTCGCCGCTCACTCCTTGTTGCTGGTCTTTATTCCTTAACTGTGGTCATATCAATGACACTAAGTGTGGCAACCGATCCAGATATACCGTGGCATCTTAGTGCTGGACGATGGATGGTTGAGCATGGCACTGTTCCAACAACAGATCCCTTTTCTCTCTACGGGCAAGGAAAGCCTTGGGTTGCTTATAGTTGGCTGTTTGAGTTGATGGTTTATGAATTATTTCGAGCATTTGGCATGGTTGGGCTTTTAGTCTTTACCTTCGCACTATCGCTGGGAATCACTTTCGCGCTGTTCACACTTATTCGCAACATCGAGCAGAAGGTCAACATTGTAGTGTTTGGACTCACGGTACTGGGCATTATTGGCATGGCACCGTTACTTCAGACACCACGCCCTTGGTTGTTGACTATATTGTTATTTATTATTGAATTAGATTTATTGCTAACAGCCCAAAGAACAGGCAATTATCGCTATTTACTTATACTACCTTTCCTTTTCACACTGTGGGCAAATGTTCATATTCAGTTCATACACGGACTCTTTGCACTGGTGATTTTTGCGATAGAACCTTTAATTGAACAAGTTCTTAGACGACCTTTTGTATTTAATAATGTGAAGTCAGCTATTAATACTCAACTTTGGCTAATCGTAATAGCCTGTTTCATCGCTACGTTAGCAACTCCTTACCATATTCACTTATACGGAATAGTTATCGATACTATGCGTCAAACGGGCTATTATGACTATTTACAAGAATTCCAGCCTATGTCTTTTCGTCAGTTTCCAGATTGGATTGTTCTTGGTCTGGTATTAGGAGCTACTTTTTTACTAGGACAAAAAATTGAAGTAAAACCTTTCTCTGTACTAATGTTGATAACAGGAATTTTTCTCTCTTTTCATTCTAGGAGGGATATGTGGTTCGTTGTTATAGCCGCTATTATCATTATCGCCTCAGTCCGTCCAGCCCCTTCAATAGATAGTTGCCTCAAAATAAAGAAAACGCAAATGTTAGTAGCTGTAGCCATTGTCAGTCTAGTTGTTATTTTTTTAGTTCAAAAACGGAAGCTTACAGACGATGGATTGAATGATGCAATAGCAAAAATATATCCTGCTGCCGCAGTGAATATTGTCAAAACACGAGGCTACACGGGACCACTCTATAATTCTTACGATTGGGGTGGTTATCTGATTTGGAATCTACCCAATCTACTGGTCAGTATGGATGGAAGGACTCAACTTCATGGCGATGAAAGGGTCAAGCATTCAAGTAAAACGTGGAACGGTGCGCGTGATTGGGCAGATGATGCTGAATTGGCTCAATCCAAATTGGTCATCGCTGCTATAAGTATGCCCTTAGCATCGCTACTTCGATACGATAAACGATTCGACTTGGTGTATGAAGATAGTGTGGCGGTCTTATTCGTCGCAAAATCTGTTCTAACACAATAACTAACCTAAGTTCGACATAAAACTACCCATAGTTAAGTATCGAATAATGGGTATTTTTAATATCTATTTTCTATTCATTAATATCCCATTTTAAGTAAAATCGCATTAACACCCTGCCAAACGTCACACACGGATAATAACCAGTCCACGCCAAATCGTCTTCTGACCGACCTAGACTGTCTTTTAAGATGGCAAAATAACGGACTTTAATAGACATATTCATTCCTACAAACACAAAAAAGGCGATAATACGCCAACTTTAATCAAATAAACTACTCAAAATGGTACAGTCTTCTCATTTTAACGCGTCTGGCGAAGTACACATGGTCGATGTGGGTGAAAAAGTAATCACTCAACGTACTGCCATCACGGAAGGTTACATTGAAATGCAGCCTGAAACCTTACAGCTCATTATTAATGGCGAACAT
>DFWO01000093.1 GCA_002380945.1 Methylococcaceae bacterium UBA4132
AAGGTACTGTTTGTATTGACATTTATGCCAGTTATTGACCTTCACGCCTGGCTCCTTGGCGGTTTCTTACACGGTCTTTTCGACTCAATCTCCTGTTTCACTGCCAATTCTCTAAATCCTGCTGTCTAACTTTGATGTGTTGATTTACTCATTAGGTCTCTCTTTTATTTCTTTCGTAAAGTTTAAAAGATTTTGTCCTGTTTAGTGTAGCCACATCAGTTTTGTTTTTCCCAAAGGAACGCTGGGCAGATATAATTAACGGTTATAAAAATCGCCAGTGACACAATAATGCAATCAACACCCAATACGGCTATTTATAGTTGGAAGTCCATCTATCAAATTGCGATAGAGCATAAAAAACCACTCATTTACGCACATTTGTTGGCAATACTTGCTACGGTTGCCAGTGTGCCTGTGCCGTTGTTGATGCCGCTCTTAGTTGATGAGGTGTTGTTAAAAAAACCAAGTATCGTTGTTCATACCATCAATTTAGTCACGCCTGTTGAGTATCAATTACCTATCTTGTACATTGGGCTGGTGTTAGTAGCGAGTCTTTTGTTACGCATTGTTTCTATCATTTTTAATATTATTCAATCGCGGCAATTTTCTTTTATTTCTAAAGATATTGTGTTTCGGATTCGTAGCAAGTTGATAGCGCATCTACAAACTATTTCTATGTCTGAATATGAAAGTCTTGGCACGGGGACGGTAGTTACGCATTTAGTCACTGACCTCGATACCATTGATAATTTTATTGGTTCAACCACAAGCAAGTTGTTAGTGGCGAGTTTAACGGTAATAGGAACAGCAGTGATTTTGTTATGGATGCACTGGCAATTGGGTATGTTTATTTTGTTACTTAATCCTGTGGTGATTTATTTCACCCGCGTGGTTGGCTCAAAGGTTAAGTATCTTAAAGCACAAGAAAATTCTGCTTATGAGCTGTTTCAACAAGCCTTGACCGAAACACTGGAAGCTATTCAACAAATCCGCGCTAGTAACCGTGAACGCCATTATTGTCAGCAATTAATAGACTCCGCTCGTACCGTTAAAGACAATTCCATCGCCTTTGCGTGGAAAAGTGATGCCGCTAATCGCTTGAGTTTTCTAGTGTTTCTGTTTGGCTTTGATGTGTTTCGCGCCTGTGCGATGTTGATGGTGTTTTATTCTGATTTAACGATTGGTGAAATGCTGGCTGTGTTTGGCTATCTGTGGTTTATGATGGGACCCGTACAAGAAATACTGAGTATTCAATATGCGTTTTATGCGGCTAAGGCGGCGTTAATTCGCATTAATCGACTCAATGCCTTGCAGCAAGAGCCGCATTATCCGCACTTGGACAATCCCTTTTTAAACAAAAAAACCGTTGCGGTACGGGTGGAAAATCTGCATTTTAGTTACGGTGAAGAAAAAGTGCTGAACGGTATTAATCTGCACATTAAAGCGGGTGAAAAAGTTGCCTTAGTCGGTGCAAGTGGTGGCGGTAAATCCACACTTATACAAACACTGATTGGCTTATATCCTACCAGTTCTGGGCAGATTTACTTTGATGAGGTGGCTATTGATCGTATTGGCTTGGAAGTCGTGCGTGAACACGTTGTCACGGTGTTACAGCATCCGATTTTATTTAACGACACGCTACGCGCCAATCTTACTTTAGGAAAACCTGCAACCGATACTGAGTTGTGGAATGCCTTGAATATCGCCCAATTAGGTGATGTGGTTAATGACTTGGCACACGGCTTAGATACCATCGTAGGGCGGCACGGTATGCGTTTATCAGGTGGTCAACGGCAACGCCTTGCCATTGCACGAATGGTGGTTGCCGACCCTAAAGTGGTTATCTTAGATGAAGCCACCTCAGCATTGGATACTGAAACGGAACATAATCTACACGCCGCACTGAATACTTTTTTACAAGGACGCACCACCATTATCATTGCCCACCGTCTCAGTGCCGTCAAACAGGCTGATCATGTCTATGTATTTGAACAAGGCGAAATCTGTGAACAAGGACGGCATGAAACTTTAATCAGCCAACAGGGTCTTTACGCTAAACTGTATGGCGAATATCAATAACACATTATGACTGAACGCTACGATTTACATTGTCACTCAACCGCTTCCGATGGTGCGTTGTCACCGACCGCCTTAGTGCAACGCGCTCATCAAAATGGCGTGACTGCATTGGCTTTAACCGATCATGATACGACTATGGGGTTAGCGGAGGCGCACGTTTGTGCAGACGCATTAGGTATGCGCTTAATTGATGGCATTGAATTATCTACCAGTTGGCAAAACAAATGCCTGCATATTGTTGGTTTAGGCATAGACCCCTATTACGCGCCATTAGCCAATGCGACTCACGAGTTGCAAGCAACTCGCTTAGAACGTGCAGCAAAAATCGCCGAAAAATTAGAGAAAAAACATATTACGGGTGCATTTGAGGCAGTAAAAAAAGCCGCAGGGCAGGGCATGATTACCCGCAGTCATTTTGCCGATTTTTTGTTATCGCAATTTCATGTTTCCACTCAACAAGAAGCCTTTGATCGTTATCTGGGTAAAGGCAAACCCGCTTTTGTTGCGACCACTTGGGCAGACATGGAAATCGCTATTCATTGGATTACTGAAGCGGGCGGCGTGGCGGTGTTAGCGCATCCATTACGTTACAAATTAACCGCTAACTGGATGAAACGGTTACTGGCTGCTTTTAAAGACGCAGGTGGGCAGAGTATGGAAGTCGTAACAGGCAGAAATAATGTCGATGAAATAAAACTACTGGCGACTTACGCAAACCAGTTTGCACTAGCAGGTTCGGTAGGTTCGGATTTTCATAGTCCTGTAACACCTTGGGTAGAATTGGGTAGACTTGCACCTTTACCCGATAATATTCAACCTGTTTGGGAATTGCTGAATTAAGTTTGTCCACGAAAACCACCAAAGACACGAAAACATTTTCTTGCTTTTCGTGGACAACCGCTGTTTGCCTCTAGCTATTATTTCGGTGATAATCGCCGCGCACTTTTACCGCAGAGACTTAATGTGAATAACGCCATACGCTTACAATACCTTGCTGCAATGGGCATTAATGTCTGGATACCTAGAATAGTTGCGCCTGTAGAACAGTCATTGCCAGTTGTTGTCGCTGAACCTGAACTTACTATTGACCAACAGTGGCATAATTTAAGAACTGAAGTACAAAACTGTACGCTGTGTAACTTATGTAACACGCGTACCCAAACGGTATTTGGCACAGGTAATCAACACGCCGATTGGCTGATTATTGGTGAAGCACCTGGTGAACAAGAAGATAAACAAGGGCAACCGTTTGTCGGTGTAGCGGGGCAGTTGCTCACTGAAATGTTACGCGCTATTGGTCTTAGTCGTGAGGAAGTGTTTATTGCCAATATATTAAAATGCAGACCGCCTAATAACCGCGATCCGCACATTGATGAAATAAAACACTGTAAAGATTACTTACAGCGGCAACAACAACTCATTCAACCCAAAATTATTTTGGCAGTTGGGCGCATTGCTGCACAAGCCTTGTTAGATACCAATGAACCGTTAGCCAAGCTCAGAGGCAAAGTGCATACTTTCAACAATACGCCCGTGGTAGTCGTTTATCATCCCGCGTATTTACTCCGTTCCTTGTCAGAAAAACGCAAAGCATGGCAAGACTTACAATTTGCAAAACAAACCGTTATAGCGATGGAAAAATAATCATGCGTGGATTAGTAGACAAAATAAAAGATTTTGTATTGTATGATGCCGACAAAGAATTTTATGCCAAAGTATTTCCTGATTCCGTGACTAAAAAAGACCTTATGCGACTACGCACAATGACGCACGCCGATTTACCCGCCGTGATGACTATCGAACGAAAAAACTACGCTTTCCCTTGGGGCGAAGACATTTTTAAAGACTGTTTTAAAGCAGGTTACCGTTGTTGGGTCTGTGAAACGCAAGGCAAAGTGGTAGGTTATAGCTTATTGTCACTCGCGGTCGGCGAGGCACATATTCTCAATATCTCCGTAGACCCAGACGAACAAGGTCAAGGCATAGGGCGTAAAATGATGGAAAACGCCATAGATTACGCCAGAGGACGTGCCGAAACCGTTTTCTTAGAAGTCAGACCATCCAATGCAGCCGCCATCGCCCTTTATGAAGACCTAGGCTTCAATGAAATCGGCATAAGAAAAGGCTATTACCCCGCTGAAAATGGACGTGAAGATGCCATTATGTTGGCATTGCAATTGTTCTAACGCTTCACAGGAATCCAATAACTTTAGCCATTGGACATAACACGCCTAAAGCTGTTTCACTCCATACCAAAAACCTAGCACTTTACTCAGAATTTAAATAGGACTAAAATAGTCCCCAATTACAACAGGTGGGGATTATGCTCAGACTCAGTAAACTAACAGACTACGCAACTGTTATCTTAAGCTTCATGGCAAAGAATAACGAACGTGTCTGCGCCGCAATGGAACTTGCAACCGCGACAGGTATCGCATTACCAACGGTCAGCAAAATTCTGAAAGCACTGGTCAACGCCAAAGTGTTAATCTCCACACGCGGGGCAAAAGGCGGTTATGCCCTCGCCACCGTGCCTGAAAAAATTACCGTAGCCACCATTATCAGTGCATTAGAAGGTCCGATTGCCGTCACCGAATGTAGCATTTCCCAACAAGGTTGCGAACAAGCCGCAGGTTGCAATATTAGCGGGCATTGGAACGTCATTAACCTAGCCATTTACAACGCCCTAGAATCCGTGACCCTAGCGGACATGATAAAACCCCAAGAAACCCTCATCCCCATTGCCAGTTTATACCGACTAGAGAATCACCATGTCAGCCAGTAACGAAGAAATTAACCAACTGCTCAACCAAGATTACAAACAAGGATTTGTTACCGAATTAGAAACCGACACCTTCCCCGTTGGTTTAGATGAAGCCGTCATTCATAAACTTTCAAAGGTCAAAAACGAACCAGAGTTCATGCTCGAATACCGTTTAAAAGCCTTCCGTCATTGGCAAACCATGACACCGCCTGAATGGGCGTTCGTCAAATTTCCCCCCATTGATTACCAAGCCATCAGCTACTATTCCGCGCCCAAACGCAAAGAAGACGGCCCCAAAAGTCTGGATGAAATCGACCCGCAAGTTCTGGAAGCCTACAAAAAACTAGGTATTCCGTTGGATGAACAAGAACGTCTAGCAGGTATTGCCGTTGATGCCGTATTTGACAGCGTCTCAGTCGCCACCACTTTTAAAGGCAAACTCAAAGAAGCAGGCGTTATCTTCTGCCCGATTTCCGAAGCCATACGCGAACATCCAGAACTCATCAAACAATACCTAAGCTCAGTCGTCCCCACGACTGACAACTATTTTGCCGCGCTAAATTCCGCTGTATTCACCGATGGCTCATTCGTCTACATCCCTAAAGGCGTGCGCTGCCCAATGGAATTATCAACTTATTTTCGTATCAACGCTGCCAACACAGGACAATTTGAACGCACTCTGATTATTGCCGATGAAGGTAGTTATGTCTCATATTTGGAAGGTTGCACAGCCCCGATGCGTGACGAAAACCAACTGCACGCGGCAGTTGTCGAACTGGTTGCCTTAAAAGACGCACAAATCAAATACTCCACCGTCCAAAACTGGTATCCCGGTGACAAAGAAGGCAAAGGCGGTATTTACAACTTCGTCACCAAACGCGCCGAATGTCGCGGTGATAACGCCAAAGTGTCATGGACACAAGTCGAAACAGGTTCAGCCATCACATGGAAATACCCAAGTTGCGTACTAACAGGCGATAACAGCGTCGGTGAATTTTATTCAGTTGCGGTAACGAATAACTACCAGCAAGCCGACACAGGCACAAAAATGATCCACATCGGCAAAAACACCCGCAGCACCATCGTCTCCAAAGGTATCAGCGCGGGCAAAGCCCAAAACACCTATCGCGGCTTAGTCAAAGTCCTAAAAAGCGCGGAAAACGCCCGCAACTACACGCAATGCGACTCTTTACTGGTCGGCGACCGTTGCGGCGCACACACCTTCCCGTATATCGAAGTCAAACAACCATCCGCCAAAGTCGAACACGAAGCCACCACCTCAAAAATCAGCGAAGACCAACTCTTCTTCTGCCAACAACGCGGGCTTTCAGCAGAAGATGCCGTCTCCATGATAGTCAACGGCTTTTGCAAAGAAGTATTCAGAGAATTGCCGATGGAATTTGCCGTAGAAGCTCAAGCCTTATTAGGCTTAAGTTTAGAAGGTTCAGTGGGGTAATGAATCATGCAGTTAGTCGAAGAAATACAACAGCACGTTGAACAATTACCCAGCGATTTACAAGCTAAAGTTTTTGAATATATTTTGACCTTAGAACAAAAGCACAAGCAAATAACAGAAGAGGAAGCGTTGGCTATACATGAACAACTCATGAACCAATATTCAGACGCTTTTGAAAAGCTATCACAATAATGGCGGAATTATTTTTTATATCCAAATCTTTGGCATTAAAAATCCACCAGCAACAAATTGAACGCTTTGGTGGTTTATCTGCATTACGCGATGAAGCATTATTAGAATCGGCATTAGGCGCGGCACAACAAACGTGGCATTACACCGTTGATATTTACCAAACAGCCGCGCAATATTGTTATTCCATTGCCCGCAATCATCCATTTGCCGATGGTAATAAACGTGTCGCTGCCGCTTGTATGTTGGTATTTTTAGTGAGTAATAAAAAACAACCATTAATAACCAATGCTGAACTTTACGATTGGGTTATTAAAGTGGCAACTAATGAATTATCGCGTGAACAATTGGCTGAGTTATTAAAAACGCGATGCACAAATAAAAGTGCGTAGTGTGGGCAATGCCCACCCTACCTAACTTCGGCATAGACTGAGTAATTAAAAAGGATTGTGATTAGAAAAAGGATAATTTTCATAATGAGTTTCTTGTATAGGCTGGCTTTGATTTAGCCGTGAAAGTTTTAATAAACAATTTGGAGTAATCATGTTAAGTATAAAAGATTTAACCGTCAATGTCGGTGATAAACAGATTCTTAAAGGAATTAACCTTGAAATTAAGGCGGGAGAAATTCACGCGATTATGGGACCTAATGGGTCTGGTAAAAGTACCTTGTCGCATATATTATCAGGCAAAGGCGGTTATGAAGTAACAGGTGGTTCGGTAATGTATCAAGGCAAAGATTTATTAGCAATGCCACCTGAAATTCGTGCGCGTGAGGGGGTATTTTTAGCGTTTCAATACCCTGTTGAAATTGCAGGGGTCAGTAATATTTATTTGTTAAAAGCGGCGTTAAATGCAGTGCGTAAATATCACGGGCAATCGGAAGTAGATGCAATGGATTTTTTAACGCTGATTAAAGAGAAAGTGCGTTTATTAGAAATGGATGAAAAGTTTTTATATCGTGCGGTGAATGAGGGGTTTTCTGGCGGGGAAAAGAAACGTAATGAGATATTACAAATGGCAATATTAGAACCCTCATTGTGTATTCTTGATGAAACCGATTCTGGGTTGGATATAGACGCATTAAAAATAGTTTCTGAGGGGGTTAATTCTTTACGTTCACCTGACCGCGCTTTTATTATGGTCACGCATTATCAACGCTTATTAGATTATATTAAACCTGATTTTGTTCATGTATTAGCGCATGGTCAAATTGTTAAATCAGGCGGCGCAGAATTGGCATTAGAATTGGAAGAAAAAGGTTATAGCTGGGTTGAGGCGGCTTAATATGAATGCGGTCATTAATAATCAACCAACGTGGTTACACGTTTTACGCGATAAGGCATTAACACAATTTGCCGAACAGGGTTTTCCATCGCCCCGCGCCGAAGAATGGCGTTATACCAATGTATCGGCAATTGAGAAAAAACGCTTTTTACCTGTCGTTGCTAATATGTCGGCGGATGTGCAGGTATTTTTAGCGGCGTATCAATTAAAAGATGCGTGGTCGTTGGTATTAGTTGACGGGGTATTTCGAGCCGATTTATCACTATTGGCAGATTTACCTAACTCTGTGAATATTATGAATATGGCGGCAGCATTAAATAGCGAGAGTTGTTTAAATCAATATGTCGGGCAAGCGGTTGATTCAACTGAACATGGTTTTGTTGCTTATAATACGGCGCATTTTACTGATGGTTTATTAGTAAAAATTTCTGAAAAACAGGTATTAGAAAAACCCATTCAAGTTTTACATATTGCCACGCAAGCGGATAGTTTAATCAGTACGCGCAGTTTAATTATTGCCGAAGCAATGGCAGAAGGGCAGATTATTGAAACCTTTGTAGGTTTTGATAATGCTTATTTAACCGCCGCTGTCACGGAAGTTTTTGTTGGTGATAATGCCAATATTACCTTGACTAAAATACAGTGCGAAGCAGAAAAAGCCTATCATTTTGGCGGCACTTACAGTAAGCAAGCGCGGAATGGGCGGTTTACGCATCATAATTTTGCTTTGGGTAGTTTATTGGCTCGCTCTGATATTCACAGTGATTTAGAGTGTGCCGCCGAATGTGAATTAAATGGTTTATATCTGGGTATTAAACGCCAGCATTTAGATAATCACACGCGTATTAATCACAATAAACCACACGGGATTAGTCGTGAGTTATATAAAGGCGTGTTGAATGATAGAGCGCGTGGCGTATTTCAAGGGCGGGTAATTGTTGCCGAAGATGCACAAAAAACCGATTCTGCGATGAATAATCGTAATTTATTATTATCCGCCGATGCCGAAGCAGATACTAAACCACAATTAGAAATTTATGCCGATGATGTGAAATGTTCGCACGGCGTGACGGTGGGGCAGTTGGATGAAAAGTCGGTGTTTTATTTGCAATCTCGCGCAATTGATGAAGCAGAGGCGCGTAATATGTTGACCTTTGCGTTTGCTAATGAAATGGTGGCTAAAATTAATATTCCTGCGTTGCATGATTTAGTATTAATGGAGGTATTAAAGCGTTTTCCTCAGCAGGGTATTGAGCAGGGTTGGTTATAATTTGTTTGGCGTATTGATTTGGCGTTTTGTATGAAGACGCTGGAGCGTCTTCTTGGGCATTCCAACGCAGAGCGCATAGGTATCTACACAATTTTTATAATTCCATATAAAACAATGAGTTATAGAATTTTTCAAAAACAAGTATTTCTTTTGAAATCAAATACTTGTGGAGTTTGTGTAGATACTAATGCGCAGAGCGTTGGAACGATAAAACAATGAGAATTATGGAGGAATAATGGGCTTTCGTTTTAGAAAAAGTATAAAAATCGCTCCTGGTGTACGAGTTAATATAGGAAAAAAAGGGAGCAGTGTTTCCATTGGTGGAAAAGGGGCTACAGTAAATGTCAGTAAAAAAGGAACTAGAACTACTGTTGGAATACCAGGTACAGGAATTTCTTATAGTAAAACTCTAAAACATCAATCATATTCATCCACACCACAAACATATTCAAAGGGTGAATATACTTTTATGACTGTTTGTTTTGTATTTTTAACTTTCGCAGGATTATTTCTTGGTAAGCCAGTAATGTGGATTCCCTCTATGATATTAAGTGCGCTTGGTATTATTGTTTTAATTTCAGAAAACAATCGAAAAAATATACAGCATAAAAATAGCGTTTCTGATTCAGAACGGTTACGAACAATGTACAGAGAACAATTTGCAAAACAAGGCTTGTCTCAAGAACAAGCAGACAAAGCCTATGAAGAACATTTGAAGCAATTTGGCTCAAAGTAATTTCATCGTTCCAACGCTCCGCGTTGAACGCAAAAGAAGACCGCGTACGCTGGGTTGAGGAACGAAACGCAGCATTATTCCAGTTTGGGTATTTGTTGGGCTTCGTGCCTCAGCCCAACCTACAACACTTTGAATTAATAAAAGGTAATTCAATGAAAACCGTGACTTTAAAAATAGATAACAGTATTTATGAAAAATTCTTTTGGTTGTTGTCACATTTCTCAAGAAATGAAGTGCAGATATTAGAACAGTCTGATTATATCAGTGATGATGATTATCTTCGTTCTATTAATGGCATGGTAGAAAGTATTAAACAAGCACGAATAGAACCAGAACAACAAGGCGTTACTTTAGAGAACTTGGATTGGTAATGTACACACTTAAGTTCATGAGCCAAGCGCAAAAAGATGCTAAAAAATTAGCCGCGTATGGATTAAAAGATAAAGTTTTAGAATTACTGGAAATCATCAAAGAAAATCCATTGCAATATCCACCCGATTATGAATATTTAAAAGGCGATATGAAAGGATTAATCAGTCGCCGAATTAATAAACAGCATCGTTTAGTTTATGAAATATCTGAAAATAAAAAACTGATTAAAGTTTATCGAATGTGGACACATTATGAATGAAATCATTCTCATCGTTACAACGCTCCGCGTTGTAACGATGAGAATTGAGATAGAGAAATTAGAGCCTTAAGTTATATGCTAACAAAATTAGAGTTATTTCAAGCCTTTGTTGCCCCTGCGATTTTTATTTCTGCATCGGGTTTATTTGTATTATCTATTAATGCCCGTTTAATGGCGATGGTATCGCGGTTACGAGTATTTAGACGTGAAAAACATTTGGCGGCACAAGCAGGAAAAAAACAGGAAGCGGTGGCATTGCAATCGCAAATTGATTCTATAGAACTGCGAGCCGATAAAATTAAATGCGCTTTTTTTTATATTTTGCTCGGTACTATCGGCGTGATGATGACTTGTTTATTATTAGGCTTAGGTTTATATGCGCAAGAAGTATTAGCCGTTGCCGTTATTTTATTTGTGCTATCGGTTATTTCTATGATGGTAGGTATGGTGTTTTATATTTCCGAAGTATCCATTTCTTTAACATCGGTTAAAGAAGAAGAAAAGCTGTATGATTTAATTGATTCCATAGATATTGCTGACAGCAATCAATAATCCTTAATAATTAGTGACTCCTAAAATGAATTATCCCATAGAAAAAATCCGCGCCGACTTTCCTATTTTGGCAGAAAAAATCCGTAATAAACCGCTGGTGTATTTAGATAATGCTGCGACGTGTCAAAAACCGCAAGCGGTTATTGATAGTATCGTGAAATGTTATAGTCATGATTACGCGAATATTCATCGTGGCGTACATACTTTAAGTGTGCGCTCTACCGACCAATTTGAAGCGGCGCGTGATAAAGTGAAAAACTTTATTAATGCCGCTAGTGACAAAGAAATTATTTTTGTCCGTGGCGCAACCGAAGCGATTAATTTAGTTGCACAAACTTATGGTAAGGCGAATATTAAAGCAGGTGATGAAATATTAATTACTGCAATGGAACATCATTCCAATATCGTGCCTTGGCAGCTATTATGTCAGCAAACGGGGGCGATATTAAAAGTTGCACCAATTAATCTGCAAGGTGAATTAATTTATGATGAATTTGAAAAACTACTCAGTGATAAAACTAAATTAGTCTCTGTCACGCACATGTCAAATGCCTTAGGCACGATTAATCCTGTTAAAAAAATTATTGCCGCCGCTCATGCGAAGAATATTCCCGTGTTATTGGATGGCGCACAAGCGATTCCTCACATGGTGGTTGATGTGCAAGATTTGGATTGTGATTTTTACGCTTTTTCAGGGCATAAACTATACGCGCCTTCGGGTATCGGTGTGTTATATGGCAAGCAAGCGTTATTAGAAGCCATGCCGCCGTACCAAGGTGGCGGCGATATGATTCGTAAAGTCACGTTTGCTGAAACCGAATACAACACTTTGCCATATAAGTTTGAAGCAGGTACCCCCGCAATTGCCGATGTCATCGGATTAGGCGCGGCGATTGATTATTTAAACGCGATAGGTATGGATACAATCGCTGCGTATGAGCATGAATTACTCACTTATGCGACTGAGCAAGCCTTACAAATCGACGGCTTACGCATTATTGGCGAGGCGGCGAATAAAGGCGCGATTTTGTCATTTACCCTGAATCATATTCACCCACACGATATTGGTACGATGCTGGATAGTTTAGGTATTGCGATACGCGCAGGGCATCATTGCGCTATGCCTGTTATGGATTTTTATCATGTTCCCGCAACGGCACGGGCTTCGTTTGCTATGTACAATACTAAGGCGGAGGTGGATGTGTTGATAAAGGGGATTCGAGATTTGATTGAGATGTTTGGGTAATAGATTGATGCAGATATATTTGGAATCTAGTTATTATATTAACTGGCAACAAGATAATGTATTAAAACAAGCACAATATTTGGCGAGTAAATGTGGTAATGAAGAAGAAACTGTAAAAGCCTGTTTTGAATTCGTTAGAGACACTATAAAACACAGTTGGGATTATGAACTGAATCCAGTCACTTGTAAGGCATCGGATGTTTTAGAACAGGGTACTGGATTTTGTTATGCAAAAAGTCATTTATTAGCGGCATTACTTAGAGCGAATAACATTCCAGCGGGCTTATGTTATCAGCGTTTGACTGTCGCTAATGATAAACCGCCTTTTTGTTTGCATGGTTTAAATGCGGTGTTTCTTAAACAATATGGCTGGTATCGTATGGACGCAAGAGGTAATAAACAGGGTATTAATGCGGCGTTTTGCCCACCGATTGAGCGTTTGGCATTTCCAATTTTAACGGCAGGTGAAGTCGATTTACCTGAAATATGGACAGAACCGCTGGCTGTCGTTATTCGTGCGTTAGAAAAGTACGATAGTTACATTGATGTAGCCAATAATTTACCCGATATTGAAATCATTAATAAAGCATCTACTCGATAAATAGACTAATTTATCCCTATCAATTTTACTGAGAAAAACTATGTTTGAAGACCTACGCGACCTCTATCAAGAGGTGATTTTTGACCATAACCGTAACCCGCGCAATTTTCGGGTGATGGATAATGCTGACCGCCAAGTGGAAGGTTTTAATCCTTTGTGCGGCGATAGATTGACGCTATTTTTAAAAATGAATGGTGATACTATTGAAGATGCCAGTTTTCAAGGCTCTGGCTGTGCCATTTCTACCGCTTCGGTATCACTCATGACGGAAATTGTCAAAGGTAAAACCGAAGCGGAAGCCGAGGCGTTATTTAAAAAGTTTCATGAAATGACGACAGGGAAATCTGAGGATATTAATCTGGAAGCGGTGGGTAAATTGGCGGTGTTGGCAGGGGTGCGTGAATATCCAGCGCGGGTGAAATGCGCGACTTTAGCTTGGCATACGTTGGATGCGGCGTTAAAAAATGAGCAAAAGTCTATTTCTACGGAGTAGCTTTAATGGTGTGGGCACGGATAAATCGGTGCCTAAACTTATGTATCCCATCGTTTTATTGTCCGCAGGTTAGCTATTGGACTCCTGTTATCGTATATTTACGCTTAACTTAATGGCAGTACCACACACTGAGAATATCGCCCATGCCTATTACCATTACTAACGTTACTGAATCGACCACCATTGTGATTATCGCTCTGATTGCGGCTTTTTTGCTCGGCTTGCGTAAAACGCAACATAGCGATTTATTTCCGATTGCTGTTACTCAAGAACTGAAGGGATTCGCTATTTTGACGGTGGTGTTTTCTCATATCTGTTATATGTTGGTGAGAGGTAATCAGTTTCTTTATCCACTATCCATTGCAGCAGGTGTGGGTGTCGATTTATTTCTGTTTATGTCTGGCTACGGTCTTACGGTGGGCATGTTGAAAAAACCATTGTTAGCCTTGGACTTTTATAAACGCCGCTTGATTAAGGTATTTATTCCTTTTTGGTTAGTGATAATCGCTCTTTTCGTTGCCGATGCAGGTTTATTACATATTTACTATTCGTTGCCCTATATGTTGCAATCAGTACTCGGTTGGTTTCCTTATGCGAATGGCTATGTCGATGTTAACTCGCCTTTTTGGTACATCACTTGGATGTTGATGTTTTACGCGCTGTTTCCACTGTTATTTAGTGCAGAGAGACCTTGGTTAACAGCGATTATTCTGGCAGTTATCGCTAATTTTATTGCCTTTCTTGATCCTTTACATTTGCAAGCCGATTGGTTACATCGTTTACACACCTGTGCTTTTTCTTTAGGCATAGTATTCGCTTGGTTATTACGCGATAGCAAAGACCAGAAAAATAACTTAGTTGAACATTTGAAATGGTTTCGTAATGAATCCAATGGTGTTGGGCGTTATTTAATCATTGGTTTCATGATTCTGTTTGCAGCTTATATGGTGTCACATGGTTCTGCTAAGGATTGGTCGGCACTTTCGGAACTACTAAAAACGCTGAACATTGATAGTAGCTCTTTTATTAACCAAGCCAGCAGTTTGTTAACGATGATGGCATTAATCATTGCGTTCTCGTTGAAAAAACTGGATAACAAATTTCTGTGTTTATTCGGTGTGTATTCTTACGAAACCTATCTGGTGCATTGGCCATTAATGTATCGTTATGATGTCTTTTTTAATCATTTTCCCGCGTGGCTGGCGGTATTTTTTTGGTTGTTGGCATTTCTTGTCATCGGTTGGTTGTTACAAAAAATTACCCCGCCTTTGGGAGCTTGGATAGATAGTAAATGGTGAGTTGTTAGCTCAATTAGCGACTTAAAAGTGTCATAGTGCTGACTGAGCCTGCAAATTCGCAATAATTAAGAAGTCAAAAAATATATTTTTTGATAACTACTACCATCCAAGCGTTTTCGTTCTTAGCCTTATGGGATATTTTTAATACCCATTTTCTACCCATTAATACTCTATTTTAACTGATTGTCTTTTCTACTAATCCAGTTGAAAATAATTATGGAAGGCGTGGTTTGGTAATTTTAATTAACATAATTGGCTACGTCTAAAAAAGGGTAGGTTTTATTTATCAACCCGATTCACATCAATTTAATCCGTTTTTTGTCGCGTTGTCATGTCAAAAAGCGACTGGCATAACGTTAACTTTTGGAGAGCATAGTCATGAAATTAACTTGGATAGTCGTTGCTAATAATAGTTTGGCTCGTTTTTTTACTGCTGAAAGCGAGTCTTCTCCGATTACTGAAATTGAAGCATTGACGCATTTGGAAAATCGCTTGCATGATAGGGACATGACATCTGATTTTCCTGGAAAAATTAAAGGTGAAGGTGCAGTAGGTCATGCGTTTGAACAGCCGACTGATCCTAAAAAACATGAAGCCGATCAGTTTGCACATTTAGTTGCCAAGCATTTGGAAGCTGCGCACAACGAGCATAAATTTGCTCAGTTACTGTTAGTTGCAGAGCCTTCTTTTTTGGGTTTGTTACGCAGCCATTTGTCAGAACAATTAAAAAAGCTGATTTGTTTCGAGCTAAACAGCAATATTGCTACACTAACACCCGCTGAAATTCGTACGCATCTTCCTGAATATTTACCTAGGCTACAATAAATCTTATGCGTATTCCGCGTTTGCGGGTTTAACACTTAAAAAGCCCCGGTTGTTATTAGCAATCGGGGCTTTTTTGTTATGATACATTACATTTATATGTGTATTCCACATTACTCACTGGAGTGATTATGCAACACGTTTTAATTATTCACGAAGTGGATGCTTATCCTGTATGGAAAGCGGTTTTTGATCAAGCAGCGAATATCAGAAAAGAAGCGGGAGAAATCAGTTATCGTTTATTGCGTTATGACGATGATGCCAATGCCATTGTGCATTTTTCAGAATGGTCTTCGTTAGATAATGCGCGGCGTTTTTTTGAGTCGCCAGAGTTGGTGGAAATCAGGAAGAATGCAGGGGTAAAAGCCCCCAATTTTATTTACCTGCAAGAAATAGAAAGCGGTGTGTTGTAAACGCGCAAACCTAATCAACATAAGAGAAACTATTGATGAAAATTATTGCTATCGCGTCTGTATTAGCCGTTTTATGTGCAACCAATGTTGATGCAAGTTGTGCAGGAAGTAAGACTTTATTTTTTTGTAATACCGTGAAAGGTAAGCAAATTGAAGTGTGCGATGCAGGAGACACTATTAATTATTCATTTGGCAAGTCAGGGCAGAAACCAGAAATAGTCATTAAAGTGCCGCGTGATAAAGCATCAACTTATCAATGGGCTGGGGTGGGCAGAACAGAGTCTTATGCGCTTGATATTCCTAATGGTAAGGCGACTTACAATGTTTTTTGGGGTGTTGATCGACTGACCGAAGAACACGCTATCGAAGCGGGCGTTAATGTTTTAATCAACAATAAGTTAGTGACAACGGTTAATTGTGCTGACAAAGGGATTGTGAGTAATATTGAGGGTGTTAATTTAAAACCAACAGAGTAGCTGGTTAATTGTTTGCATCGGTCAGTTTGAAAATTTCTCGCGCTGCTGTAATCAAATCATAGCGTTCATTTTCGGCAGCAGTACGAATTTGTGTGCTGGGGGTGTGTATCAGTTTGTTGGTTAAACTGTGCGCTAAGCGGTTTAGTGCTTCTTCTGCCGACACACCGTTTTTTAACGAGGCGATGGCTTTTTGTAATACTTCATCACGCGCTTGTTCGGCTTGGTTGCGGTAATCGCGAATGGTGGATTGCGCACTTTGAGCGCGTAACCATGCTAAAAAATAATCGACTTGGGTGTCGATGATTTCTTCGGCTTGTTCTGCTGCTAGTCTCCGTGAGTTCATGTTTTGCGTGATGGTGTGTTGTAGGTCATCTACAGTGTATAAATACACGTCACGCAATTGTTCAACTTCAGCTTCAATATCACGCGGCACGGCTAAATCAACCATGAACATGGGTTTATGTTTACGTTTTTTTAACGCGCTTTCTACGCGCCCTTTACCTAAAATAGGCAGTTGACTGGCGGTTGAGGAGATAACTATATCGGCTTCGGCAAGATGATTGGGTAATTCTGATAAAGCGATGGCATAGCCGTTAAACTGCATGGCTAAGGTATGGGCTTTGTCGTAAGTACGATTGGCAATAATGATGCGCCCTATACCTTGTTGGGATAAATGCCGTGCTGCAAGTTCAATGGTTTCACCTGCACCGATGAGTAGCGCAGTTTGTTCGCTGAGTTTGTCAAAAATTTGTTGTGCGAGCTGTACGGCAGCAAATGCCACGGAGACAGGGCTAGAGCCAATAGCTGTGTCAGTTCTAACTTTTTTAGCGGCTGTAAAGGTATGCTGAAACAATTTGCCTAAGCGTTTACCTAGCGTGCCTGCTTCAAATGCCGCTTGATAGGCCGTTTTCATTTGTCCGAGTATTTGCGGTTCGCCCAAGATCATGGAATCAAGTCCGCAGGCAACGCGGAAGATATGGCGGCACACGAATTGGTCGGTATAGCTGTACAAATAAGGAGCAAAGTCGCTGGCGTTGATATTTTTGGTGTGTGCCACCCAATCAATCAGTACTTGTTGATTGGCTGTCGTGGTGCAGTAAAATTCAGTACGATTACAGGTAGAAAGAATCGCAGCCTCGTTGATTTCTTTCAGTTGCCAGAGGTCTTGTAACGCAGTTTGTAGTCTATCCGCTGGAAAGGCAAGACGTTCACGAATGGAAACGGGGGCGGTATTGTAATTTATACCTACTGCAAGAAATGTCATAAGTTGCTTTTAAGGTTCAAGGTTCAAGATGCAAGTGTCCAAGGTGGGATTTTTAGCCTTGTACCTTGTGCTTTGCAGCTGATTTCTACATATTATGGTGTTCTATTTTAAGAAATATAGTGATTTTATCCAAATGGAATAAATCACCTGTCTAAATCCCCCCGTTTTTCTGCTAATCTATAGTCCAATATTTGTGTAATAGGTAGGGTCATTGAGTGTTAATTTTTAGATTGTTTTCCGTAATAAGCCTTGTGTTGCTTAATGGTTGTGCAAGTTCAGTGGATAAACCAGCTGTACCAGTAAAATCCGTCACGCCTAAAGTCACGGAGATGAAAGAAAAAAACCTGCAAAAAGAAGCAAACACTGCCATTGACCCTGATGTGATGTTTATGTTGTTAGCAGCGGAAATTGCAGGACAAAGAGAGCAGTATGATGTCGCGCTTGAAGGTTATATGGAAGCGGCTAAGCGGGTGAATGATCCGCGCTTTGCTGAAAGAGCTGCGGTTATCGCTATGTATATGAAAGATAGCCCTAAAACGCAAGAAGCGGTGTCGTTATGGTTGAAGCAGGATGCGAAAAATCTGACGGCTAGAAAAATTGCCGCGTTATCTGCACTTAGATCAGGTGATAAACAAGCTGCTGTTGAACATTTATCCATACTACTTAAAACCGAACCTGCCAACTTTGAAAACACCTTACTTGAGCTGTCAAGTGTGTTACAAAAAGAAGGTAAGCTTGACGTTGTTTACGATACCTTGACGGCTTTATCATTGCAGCAGCCTAATCAAGCCGTTATTTATTTTGTACAGTCATTGTTAGCAATGCAGGTAAAAAATGGCGCGTTGGCTGAACAGCAAATACAAAAAGCATTACGCATACAACCTGACTGGGACAAGGCTTTGATTCTTCAAGCCCAAATAGCAATGTTATCAGGCGATACTAATAAAGCCAAAACCGCGATAAAAAATGCCAGTCTCAAGTACCCCAATAATGAAAAAATTAAAAAACTGTTAGCGCAGGTATTAATAAAAACAGAAAACTATAAAGAAGCAGGTGAGATTTATCAGCAGTTGATCGCCGCTAATCCAAAAGATACTGACAGTAAATTGACTTTAGGTTTGGTGTATCTGCAATTGAATCAAGATAATCAAGCGGAAGATATTTTTAATCAATTACTAGAACAACCCGATCTTGCCAATCAAGCTAACTTTTATTTAGGAAAAATAGAAGAAAAACGTGGAGCTACTGATAAGGCATTGGTTTGGTTTGATAAAGTAACCGATGGCGATTTTGCATTTGATGCTGCCATTGAGGCGGTTTCTTTGCTGGCAAAAGATCAGCAATTCGATGCTGCCAATGCCAGACTCAGTACATTAGCTAATCGGTTTCCGAAACAAAAACTGCGTATTTTATTAATTCAAGCAGAAACCTATAGCCAACAAAAACAATACCAAAAAGCCTTTGATTTGTTGACTACCGCGTTAGCCGAGCAACCTGATCAACAAGAATTATTGTATACGCGAGCTTTAATTGCTGAACATTTGAATAAAAAAGAAGTGTTAGAAAAGGATTTAAAACAAATATTGGCAAAAGATCCTGATAACGTTGAAGCACTAAATGCACTGGGTTATAGCTTATTGGATGATCCTAAACGCTATGCCGAAGCAGAAATTTATTTGCAAAAAGCCTTTAAATTGCGTCCTGATGAAGCCGTTATTATGGACAGTTATGGTTGGTTACAATTTAAAATGGGACGCACTGAGGTTGCCTTGGGTTATTTGCAACGCGCCTACGCAAAACAACAAGAAAATGAAATAGCCGCCCACATTGCCGAAGTATTATGGGCGTTAGGTAGAAAGGAAGAGGCTAAAAAATTATTTGATAAAGTCATTAAAGACGCACCAGAAGATGAATATCTATTGGATTTTCAACAACGAATTTTAAAGAAAGCGAAATAATAGTGTTGAATTCTAAAATTAGGTTAATCATCTGGGGTTGTTATTTTTTATTATTGTCAGGCTGTTCGCTTTTTCCTGTAGAGCCGCCTGCTATTGCCTACTCAAAGACAGCAACATTACCACTTTACCAATTACAGCAATGGTCATTTGAAGGCAGATTATCAATTACAGGACGTACTGATTCTTGGACGGCAAATACTGATTGGCAACACAGTGTCGATAAAGAGCGCGTAAAATTATCAGGACCGTTAGGGCAGGGGGCTACTGTCATTCAATTGAGCAAAGGCGTGGTCACAATTGATAGAGGCGATGGTAAAGTACAAACCTCAGACCAGCCAGAAGCCTTTATTAATCAGCAATTAGGTATGTTTGTACCCATACAATCATTACGTTACTGGGTTATAGGGCTACCTGAACCCACGCAGGCGTTTACCGAAACTCCGACTGGTTTTAAACAAGCAGGCTGGCTGATTGAATACAAACAAATGCAGGCGGTTGCAAAGACGACTATGCCCTACAAAATTAACGTGTCCAACGAACAAGTTAAATTAAAATTAATCATAGATCAGTGGCTTTTATAATGACGCAAGTGCAAAAAGGCTGGGGGCAAAAATGGCCAGCACCCGCAAAATTAAATTTAATGTTAAGAATTGTCGGTCAACGAGCCGATGGTTATCATTTACTACAAACCGTATTTCAATTTATTGATTTATGCGACTGGATTAGTTTTTATCCCTCTGATGATGGGCGTGTCTATCTACAAAAAACGCTAGCAGGGGTTGCAGAAGCTGATGATTTAACCATTAGAGCCGCAAACCTGTTAAAAGCCGAAACAGGCTGTGAACTAGGCGTATGTATCGCCGTAGAAAAAAATCTGCCTATGGGTGGAGGTATTGGTGGCGGTAGTTCTGATGCTGCAACGACCTTAGTCGTGTTGAATAAATTATGGCAACTTAATCTCTCAACAGAAAAATTAATGGCTTTAGGTCTCTCTTTAGGCGCGGATGTACCCATATTTGTTTATGGACATTCAGCATGGGCAGAAGGTGTTGGTGAGAAATTACAGCCAATAATTGTTCCAGAACAATGGGTTGTTATCATTAAGCCTGATTGTCATGTTAATACAGGCGAAATTTTTTCAGCTAAGGAATTGACACGAGACAGCAAATCCATCACAATAAGCGACTTTACAGCAGGTCAACACCAAAATGATTGCATTGAGGTTGTTCGCCAGCGTTACCCATCTGTTCAGAATGCTTTAGTCGACTTATCTCTGTTTTCAGAGGCAAGATTAACAGGAACGGGTGCATGTGTTTTTGCACAGTTTGATTCAAAAGAATCAGCTACCAGTGCCTATAAGTCACTTAAAGCTAAGTGGCAGGTTTATCTGGCAAAAGGCATAAACCAGTCACCGTTGTTTTCAAAGCTACAGGCAGATAGTTAATATCATGATTATTGGGTCGTCGCCAAGCGGTAAGGCACGGGGTTTTGATCTCCGCATACCTAGGTTCGAATCCTAGCGACCCAGCCATTATTTTACCTCCACTAAACTCTATTTGGGAGTCTTGAATGAATGACACCTCTATGATGGTGTTTTCTGGAAACGCTAACCTTGATTTATCTGAAGGGATCGTTAAGAAACTCAATATGCGCCTAGGAATGGCAGCTGTTGGTAGATTTAGTGATGGCGAAGTTGCGGTAGAAATCCAGGAAAATGTTCGTGGCAAGGATGTTTTCGTTATTCAACCGACTTGTTCGCCTACCAATGAAAATTTGATGGAATTGCTTGTGATGATAGACGCATTAAAAAGAGCGTCCGCATCACGAATTACTGCAGTCATACCCTACTACGGCTATGCGCGGCAAGACAGGCGTACCCGTTCAGCACGCGTACCTATTAGTGCTAAATTAGTTGCAAGAATGCTTGAACAAGCAGGAGCGCACAGGCTTTTGACGGTTGATTTACATGCCGATCAAATTCAAGGCTTTTTTGATATACCTGTTGATAATGTTTACTCATCGCCGATTCTGTTAGGGGATGTATGGCGGCAACAATATCAAAATCTAATAGTAGTTTCGCCCGATGTTGGTGGTGTAGTGAGAGCTAGAGCATTGGCTAAACGTCTAGGCGATGCAGACCTTGCCATTATAGATAAACGTAGACCTAAAGCTAATGTGTCTGAAATTATGCACATTATTGGTGATGTCGATGGACGCACCTGTGTATTAGTTGATGACCTAGTAGATACCGCAGGGACTTTATGTCATGCAGCATCAGCATTAAAAAAGCACGGTGCTATTAAAGTTGTTGCTTACTGCACCCATGCAGTATTGTCAGGTTCTGCTATGAAAAATATTAATGGCTCTGATCTGGATGAATTGGTTGTTACCGATACTATCCCGTTAAGTTTGGATGCCATTCAATCAGGAAAAATAAGACAGTTAAGCGTAGCAGAGATGCTAGCTGAAACAATAAGACGCATCGCAGTGGGTGAATCAGTCAGTTCGCTCTATGTAGATTAATAGTTGTCGATTGAGAATTTAGTGTGCGTACTGTAAGGTACGGACTTTTGAAGAAAAAGGGTGAGGAAAAATGTCTAATGTATTTGAATTTGTTGCCGAAAGTCGTGGGCAATCAGGTAAAAACGCAGCGAGAAGATCGCGTCGTATCGGTAATGTGCCAGCAGTGATATACGGTGGGCATAAAGAGCCTCAAATGCTAGTGCTAAGTCACAATGAAGTGATTAAACATCTTGAACATGAAGCCGTTTATTCGCATGTATTAGATGTAACTGTTGACGGAAAAACCGAAAAAGCAATTTTAAAAGGTGTACAGCGTAACCCAGCAAAATTTCAAGTATTACACTTGGACTTTTTGCGTGTTGACATGACAGAAACAGTCAAAGTACATGTTCCTTTACACTTTACTAATGAACACACAGGCATTGGTGGTAAAAAAGGCGGTATCGCTGCTCACTCAATGACTGACGTAGAAGTTTCTTGCTTACCTTCAGCATTACCTGAATACATCGAAGTTAGCTTAGCTACTTTAGATATTGGTGAAACACTACATCTTTCTGATTTAGTATTACCAGCAGGTGTTAGCATTGTTGTGTTAGCACAAGGTGCTGAACACAATTTACCTGTTGTCTCTATGATGGCATCAAAAGCCAGTAAAGACGATAGTGCTGCTTAATGATTAAATTGATCGTTGGCTTGGGTAATCCAGGTCGGCAGTACGAAAAGACCCGGCATAATGCCGGGTTTTTGTTTTTAGACACTTTGGCAGATCAACTCGGTTGTACTTGGGTTAACGAGTCTAAGTTTCAAGGTACTTTTGCCCAAGGCAAAATAGCCAACACCCCAGTCATGCTACTAAAACCTGCCACTTTTATGAATCTAAGTGGTCAATCTGTCGGTAAAGTCGCCCGTTACTACAAATTACAGCCCGAAGAAATTTTAGTTGTTCACGATGAATTGGATTTTAATCCTGGTATCATCAAGCTAAAAAAAGACGGCGGACATGCAGGGCATAACGGTTTAAGAGACATCATTGCCCATCTAAATTCCAATCAATTTTATCGTCTAAGAATAGGCATTGGTCGCCCTGCTGCGGGCAAAGTAGTGGCTGATTTTGTATTATCACCGCCCACAAAAAATGAATTCGAGCTATTGTTAACTGCGTTTGATTTGAGCAGAGAATTTATCCCGCAAATGGTCAATGGCGACATGACGGTAGTGATGAATACGTTGAACAGCACAAAAAAATGAAAATACAGCTATAACAAAAGCAGTTTAAATGAATAAAAACATTCCACCGAGTTTATTAGCCGACGTGTGAATGCAGTTCGACAAACTTACATTGATACATCAATCAGCATGGCTAAATAGTCCGATAATCGTTTAGATAAATGCACGGTTGCATGATTTAGTGCGTGAGAGTTTTAAAATCTGGTTTTGTCGTCTTAGTTGTTTTGTTCAATCAGCTTTTTTTCTTCATCGTCTAAATTAAATAATGAATAGACCGCTTCGTTAATTTGTTGCTCTAAAGCGTGAATGGTTTGGGTGTAGTCTTGCCATTGGCGGGTATTATTTTTCAGGTAAGTTTCCCATTCATCTTGTTTAGTGGGATTGCTTAAATCCACTTTGAGCGTTTCGGCTTTTTTCAGTTTAAAGGCTTTGCGGGCTTCGTTTGCCAATTCGGTGACGGTTTCTAACTTCCACCACTGGCTTAGTTTGGTGTTTAGTGGTTCAGCGTTGTTGTTAGGGCGAAAGTTTTCGATAAAGCGGCGTTGTACTTTCTGCTCTAATTCATAACGGGCTGTTGCGTTGGTTTGGCATTGTTCGGCTAAGTTGGCGATGGTTTTTTGTTGGTCTGCATCGGCGGTGGGAATAGGGATGCGTTCGATGTTTTGAGAAAATAATCGAACGCGCCATTCCCCGCCTTTCATTGCATCCGAAATGCCTCTTAAAAAGAACCATATAACTTTTGAATTTAATAGACTGAGCAAATACTTATCATCACTGGTTATAAAATAACCTGTATTGGGAAATAAACTGCTGCTTTCATCAATATGAAATTTTGAACCCTGTGATAAGTCTGGATAAACCAATTTTGATTCAGAAAACTTTTCATAATAAGCACAAGCGCGTAATTCCCACCAAAAATAGCCTTTATCACCGCGCTTGCGTGCTTGTGTTGTATAGCCGCTTAAGTGTTTGGCAATGTTGGGGTAGTTATTTTCTAAATACGCCCATGCCTCTGATTCGTTTAAGTTAAACCGTTCGTGCTGAGCTTGTCGAAGCATGAGCGGTTTAACTTCGGAAGTTTCAGATTTTTCCATTTCCCCTTCGACAAGCTCAGGATGAACGGAAAAATCATCATCTAGTTCCCATGCGCCGCGTGGGAATTCAGCTTCACCGCGCTGCGGTGTACTGTGCAACGCGGCGCGTTGAGACGGCATTCCCACGCAGCGCGTGGGAACGAGACTATCCGCTGTTTCGCTGTAACCCAGTTGTTTATACGTCCAACCTTTAGGAAACAAAATCAAATACAAACCCCGACTTTCAGCCCGCCAGCGTTTCAAATCCTTACCTTCTAAAAACGGCTTTAAAATTGTACCGTTCGGGTCGTCTTGTTTTAAGTGCGCGTATTGTTGTTCATCAATGACAAAGGCTTCATTCAAGCCTGTTAAAACACCACGATAAGGCGAACCATAAACGTCTTTCAAAGTTTTATAGCCCTTGGTGATTTTTTGCCGCAGGTTGGCAAAGCGTTCATCTTCTAGTTGCCACGCATCGGCTTTTAACGCGGCTTGTTTCATCACGCCAAAATCGCTTTGTAATTGCTGTCTTAAGGCGTGGTGTTGTGGGTCTTTTTTGGCGGTGATATTTAAAAATTGAAATTCCGATTTTGGAGCTTGTTTGCGGGCGCGGTCAGGTTTTTCCAGTATCAAAATGGCAGGATAAGTGGTGACACCTTCAAAGACGGGGTAATCATTAAAATCAATCACACTTAATAGATTGCTCTGCACTTTTAAAAATTCGCGTAACGGTGTGCCGCTGTTGGTTCTAAAAAAGGTCGAAGACGAGATATAACCTAGCCGCCCGCCTTTTTTCAGTAAGTTCAGCCCTAGTTCAAAAAAGTAGGTGTAAAGATCAGCCACTCCGTGATAGGTTTGGTAGTGTTCTTGTAGATACGGTTTTATCGCGCTCAAGCGTTCTTGACGCACATAAGGTGGATTGCCTAATACGACATCAAAACCGCCCGTTTCCATGACTTTGTTAAACTGCACATTCCATAAAAACGCTTGTTTGTCGGTGTGTTTATGATGAATGATGCTGTTGCCTTGTTGGATGTTTTTATCCAAGGGCTTAAGTTTTTTGCCGCGTTCAGCGGTTTCCAGCCATAAAGCCAATTGGGTGATTTCAATGGATTCTGGATTAAGGTCAACGCCGAATAAGTTGTTATTGAGTATTTCTGCATCTAAATCCAAACCGAATAAATCGGCATGTTTGGCATCCAGTTTATTAATGCGCTGATTAACAAAATCGTATTCGTTTTTCAGATATTTAAACGCGCCAATTAAAAATGCACCACTGCCACAAGCAGGGTCGAGTACGCGCGTGTTAGCAAGTATTTCTCGATACGCTAACCAATACGCCGCGCTGTCAAGTTCATGGATAATATTGGCTTGTTTTTTTGCTAGATAGCCGCCTAGGGTGTGTTGAATAATGTAGTCAGTGATAAATTCAGGCGTGTAAACAATGCCGTCTTGTTTGCGTTTGCCCGTTGTACCTGTTGCTTTGACGATGCTTTGTAGTTCTTGTTCTTCGCTAACGGTTTCATAAATTTCGTCTAAATCGGCGATGGATTGTTCAAAAATATGCCCTAAAACAGGTGTGCCGATGTCGTTATCAAAATCGTAGTCATACAGAGTTTTGAATTTTTTCAGTAATTCGTCACTGACAATTAAATTTTCCAGTTCTGCGTCTGGCGCGAATAAGCCGCCGTTATAGGCAGGAATGTTGAAGGGTTTGTTGCCTTTGTCGATGTCGGTGAACAGTTTTTTGACCACATCCCAGACTGTCATGCCTGCATATTTGCCGTAAATACGGTCGTGTAAAGTGTTATGCGGTAATAAATCGCGGTCTTCGGCAAAGGCGATAAACAATATTCTATCCAGCAATTTTTGACTTAGCCTGACCATCGTTTTACGACGTATGCTGTTGTTGTCTTTTTTTAAGCCGTTAATTAGGTCAATCCGCAATTGTCGATAATCACGGTACAGTTGCGCGGTGATGTCTTTTTCTTGTTGTTGCGAGTCGTTAAACAGTTTTTCAGTTGCACCGCCTAATAAATTGGTCTTACTCAGCAATAAGACAAAACGGGCATATTCTTCGGGCTTGATTAACTCTTCAATAAACCATTGTTCATAGTGGCGGTTGGATTCGGGGAATTTGTACAACCGAAATTCTAAGCAGTTGGACACTAAAAACCATTTTGCCGTGCCTTGGCTATCAACTGCGTAGCGGGTGGCTTGTGCAACGGTTGATTCTTTTCGGTTTAACATGGGGCGGGTTAGGTCGTAAGTCTTGGGGCTTTTAAATTCAAACGGCACTAGCACGGTTTTTTCATTTTTGGAAAATTCACCCAGCGCGTAATCAATGCCTGTCAGTTCGGTTTCTACATCCCACGCTTTGGCATTATGTTGGTCGCCTACAGATTTGTAACCTAATAGTTCTTTGAAAAAAACCAGAAAATCATGACTTTGTGCGAGTTCTTTGGCTTTTTTATGAATATCTTGATTGCTTAAACGGCGTTCGATGATTTTTTTGTGCTTGTCGGGAATGTCGCCATTTTTCAGAATACCTTGAGCCGTTATCGCTTTTTGAAGCAATTTACGATTAAACAAAGCGTTATTATCTTTTTTTGGGGTTTTGGTATCGGTCATGGTTTTTTAAGTAATAACGGCTGAGTGAAATGAAGAGGATTACTTAATTTGTAATCATACTAACATTCTTGTTAAGGGGCTGTTGTCGTCGATGATGAGAGGTTGGTTGTTGTCACAGTGGGCAATCAATTCGCTGAGTTGTTGGTACTGTTCGGAATGTTGTTGATTGATAGCATCAATGACAGCGGACACTTCGCTGTCTATTAGGCTGAACGCGTTAATAATGCCTTTGTTGAGTCCGTTTAACGCACTCTTTTTTAGTGAGGGTTGGGCTTTTTTTAAAATAAAAAACGGGATTAACCACGTTAAGGCGATGAGCAAACTACTATGTACGGCAAAATCAACGCCTAGATAGGGAACAGCAGTCATGTTGCTGTGGTAATAACCGATAAACACTTGATACGTTACCCATGCCATTGCGCTGAGTGGTAGGGTGATTTCGCATAAACGCATGGCTTTTAAAAAGCCACGGTGCAAATTACTGCCTGGTGCGGCTAACGCGAGGCGTGCCGAGAGTTCACTTTGGGTTTGCACGATTTTTGCGGCTTTGTCGCGTAGCGTGGTGAGTTGTTTTTTCAGTGGTAACACAGGCAAGCTGGCTTGGTCAGCGGTACTAATTAATTCATCAATGGCATCATTAAAATGGGTGTCTGCCCAATCATCCCATAGCTTTAATTGATGAGCATCGCTGTGTTTAGCCAACGCGGGCGGCGATATTAAATCGCTGGCGTGGTCGGCATAGTGTTGGGCAAGTTGTTGGCAAGACCAGACAAAGCCTTGTTGTAGTAGAGTGCAGGTTGCTTGCCATTGGCTGTGCCAGTCCGCTTTAAGCTGTTGAGCTTGATGCGGTGAACCTAAACGGGTTAGCGCGGTTTGCAGGATTTGTTTGAGTGCTTGTTTGCGCACCTGTGAGCCGCGTTGTTCGAGTTGTTCAATAATGTGTTGGTTGGCTAGAGAAACAATGAGGTTTTCTAGCTGGGTAAACTCATCCGCTTGTGGCTCGTCAACGCAGGCGGTTTTAAAAATCATCGGTTCAATAAAACCTGCTTTTTGCAGTTGCTGATTAAAATCGCTAAGTTGTGCGGGTTGCCCTCTGTCCCATTGGTTTAGAACAAATAACCACGCGTGTCGTCCACCTTCGGCAAGTAATAATCGCCATGCTTTTTCATCACGATACCGTTCAGGACTGACGACATAAATTAAAATGTCAATATGCGGTAGCCAGTCTAGCACTTGTTGTTTGTTACTCAGTTCGGTGCTATCAAAATCGGGCATATCAATCCAGATGATGTTTTTTTTATGCACGTCATCGTGGTGGGCAAGGTTTATTTTCGCGAGCGGCAGTTGCTCAGCTAACGAGGGTAGGGCGATGCTGTGGTGATAAAACAGTGTCACTTCACGTGAAGTGGGTCGCTCTATGCCTGATTTAGCAATGGCTTTGCCTGCTAAGCGGTTGAGTAACGCGCTTTTGCCGACACCTGTGCCGCCCATGAAAGCAACTATCAAAGGGCGCGTGGTTGCCGATTGGTTACTGGAAAATAAGGCATCGGGCGAGCGCGTATCAATATCATGCAGTTGCTGTGCAGTGTCGCTATTTAGCCAACCTGCCGCTTGAGCTTGCTCTGCCCAATGCTGGGTTTTTTTTACTAATTCAAAGTAATCGTAAGCCATGACGTTTGTCGATGAGTTGTTGCTCAGCCGCGTGTAGCGAATCTGGCGTAATGTTGAAATAAGTTAAGGCGGAAAGTTGTTCAGGTAATGTTAACAAGTGTTTAATTAAGGTGTCGATAAACAAACGTTGTTTAACAGTGTGCAGTTGTTGCTGTTTTAAATCGTTTTCGACTTTGTGCATATAACTGCCTATCGCGCTTTCAGTGAGCATGGCGGTGACTGTGAGCATCGCGGGGGCAATCACTAAATCTTGTACACCAATACCGCCAGTATGTAAGGTAAAAGCAATCACCGCCGCATCGGCAGTCACGCGAGTAGCGCGTAAGGTGTTTAATACCATCGGCTGTTGCTGCAGTTTATGATAAAGCTGCTCGGCGGCGTGTTCGACCTCTTGCTGAAAATCAATGTGATAGTCATGCGCTGCCTCAGAAAATTCTGCTAATAAGCGAGGGCGTTCAGTGCGTAATAAACTGTTTAATGCTTTCCACCACTGGCTTTGTTGATGATGTTCGGCTTGGTCGAGCAATTTATCCACCAGTTGAATCAAGCTGTGTTCGGCGATTTGTTTTAATAACGCCACTTCATGGCTACTGTTAGCAATATGTTGACGTTTACGTCCTAGTTTCATGAGTTGTTTAACTGGCCATGTTAAGGCTTTACGCGCTCCAGCTAAAAATCCTGCTAAGTGGGGAATTTCTAATAGCGTAAGTAATTCGGCTAAGGCGTGCTGAAAGGTTTCATAATGATGCGGATGATTTAAAAAATCCCGCTGGTAACTGGCGAGTGCTGATTGCATTGCCTCAGCGCACAATGCTTGCCAGTCTGCAAGGGCTTGATGTTCAGCGCGTATCGGCTCTAGCCATAGATGCCAGTATTTTTGCAGTAACTCTTGTGTAAAACGCGCCTGTTTTTTATGGCTGACTTGTCGGGCTAAATCATGTAATAAAGCTGTTTGCTTAGCTGACCACTGCGGTGCGCCCGTTTGTTTTTCATAAAATAACGGTACTACGTCAGGAAATGCGTCGTTTCTGTGCGCGCGCCATTTTTCTTGTAATGAATTAATCAGTACCGCTTCTGAGCCTTCGGGCAATTTGTTTAAACAAATAACTACGGGCTGATGTAAATCTTGCAAAAAAGCCATCATATCCCACACGGATTGATCGGCGTATTTCTCTTTGCTAACAACCAAAATCACTATATCTGCCAAGGCGATGGCACGAATTACGCCTTCACGATAAGTTGCCGAATCAATCGAATCAAAATCTGGCGTATCCCATAACACCCCGTGTGGCAATAGCGAGGATTCATTATCAAGCGCGGTTAAAGAATAGCAATCATGGCGGTCATTGCTGAGTTGGCTTTGTGATAGTTGTTGAAAACGCCCAAAATAATGCGCTAAATCGTGACAATCATTAAGACGCACGCCATGACAAAAACCTTGCGGATGTACCGTATAACCCGCTAAAGGACTAACGCCTGCAACCTGACAATTTAACAAGACATTTACCAGCGAACTTTTACCTGCCTGCGTAGGACCAATAACGGCCATTTGTAACGGCGGATTCGTTGAGGTATTTAGCAACTGCCCTTTGCGAATAAATGCTTCCGCTAAAATTAATTGGTCTATACGTTGTTGATACAAGGTACGCCGCGCCTCGTTGCCTTGTTGGCTTAAAACGGACTGATAGCGTTGTTTTAATAGTTGGATAAATTCAAGCATATAAGCTTTACTCAAGGTTATAATGACCAACCATTTTACTTTGTTTGATGAACGGGTGTTAACAATACCAACGCATTAGTTCTAACTTAAATCGAGGTTATATTCCCATGAAGAAATTAGCAATTATTTTACTGGTTTTAAGCTGCACAGCCTTAGTGGCTTGTGGCAGAGGTTCGGAAGTCAACGGGCATAATATGAAAACCGCTTACCGCTCAATCAAAGGCTTAAAAAAATATATGCCAGCCGAAAAACAAATGGAATTTGAAGTGTCATTTTGGATGTTGCGTGATGCTAATAAGGACGATGATACCTTTTTAGATGTGGTCGATGGTAAAAAGCCAGAAGAAATTATTGACATGGGCAAAGCTCTGTATCAAGAACGCAAAGCCGCAGGTTTTAAAGAATATGAACAGTATCCAACATGGGAAGCAATGATTACTAAATTTGGTAAAGAAAGACTGGATCAGGATAAACTTAAAAAATCTCAGTCTGATGATAAAAATAGACCAGATGATTCTATTTTATACAATCCTCGTTCACCGCACCGTTAAGGTAAAATTTGCACTGTTGATGTAAATTCCTTTATTTTAAAAAATAATATTTTTCACAAGACCCTTGTTGTATGTTTGCTAAAACGACTCTAATAAAACGATTATTACTGCCCGTGACGCTCTGTTTGCTCGCGGTGGTATCGTTTTGTGTTCGTTTGGCGGATATTAGCCTTATTGATTTGATGAGTGGATTTTCTCACCCATTGGAAGGGTGGGATCATCTTATTACCATGTTAGGTGTTGGTATTTGGGCAGCACAATTACGCGGTAAAGCTATTTGGTTATTGCCACTCACTTTTGTTAGTGTAATGAGTCTAGGCGGCATTTCAGGTGCGGCGAGTTATTTAGTCGTGCCAAGTGCGGAAATCTTGATTTTATTATCGTGCTTAGTGTTTAGCGCGTTAATTATGCGAAAAATCCGTTTTAATACCAAAATCAACGTGCTAATCGTGGCATTTTTTGCATTCTTTCACGGTTACGCACACGGTCAAGAAATCTCCACATCCGCCAGTTTAATTTCCTATACCTTAGGTTTTATGGTTGCCACGCTGTTATTACACGGCGCGGGTATTTTAGTTGCAAGGTTAGTATTAATTGCCTTCACGTTTTTTGTTAGCCATGCACTTCATGCCGCTGAAGCAGTTGAATTAGCCAAACAGACAACTATCAGTCACAGTGTTGTGAGTTATCAAGTTGATAAAACAGATGTTAGCGATTTTTTTGCTCAACAAATAAATAAATAAAGAGCAACGCACCCAGACAAAAAAACCACCACCCACCATTATGGTGCAGTGGCTTAACTTAATTCCACCAATCAAGGCGGTTTGGTGTTGTTCTAAAATTAGCGTTGCGTGGGCAATTGATTTGCCCGCAATGAACGCGAGTCTGTGTCATTTAGCCAGCGGCGTTGGACTAACCTCGCCACCTGCTGCTGTGCAGTATTATTTTATCTTTGCGTCCCTGCTCGTTGTTTTTCTTGTTTCGTACAATTTCTGCTACGTCTTCTATCCAAAGCAACATCAAAGCCACTGCCTTGCCCTTGCTCGTTGCGTTAAAAAATCAAAAAAATTCATCGCTTTATTTCTAACGCTTTGGCGTTTACTGTTTTATTCCCTGTTTAGTTTTTCAATCAAAGATTGCTTTTTAGTCTCAAAGCAAGGCGTTGTCGTGCCTTTTGAAAATGCAATCTCATCAAAACTCACTGGAGTTCCTATGAAAACGTATTTATCAAAACTTACCGTTCTTTTTTTAGCCACCCTCACGCCAAATTTTGCCCACGCGCATTCCATGCAAATGACGGCTATTGATTGTCTCAGCGGTTTTATTCATCCACTACAAGGTTTAGATCATATTGTTGCCATGTTAGCCGTTGGTGTTTGGGCAATGCAGTTGCGCGGTCACGCGCTTTGGTTGCTACCGCTAACTTTTATTAGCGTGATGGGTTTGGGCGGTTTATTGGGCATAACGGGGTTAGCGGTATCTAGCGCAGAACTGATTATTTTGCTGTCTGGCTTAGTATTAAGTGTTCTTGCCGTTAAAAAAGTGCGGTTTAGTCTAAAAATAAATGTACTTATCGTGGCGTTTTTTGCCTTTTTTCATGGCTACGCACACGGCTACGAACTCACCGATTCAGCCAATTTTTTATCTTATAGCTTAGGTTTTATGATCGCTACCGCGCTACTACATGGTATGGGCATGATACTTAGCTTGCTAGTTCAAGCGACACTTTATGTAAAAAATACTGTTCGCTTGTGAATAACTATTTAACCGATGCTCGTAGTGTGTTGGGGGAACTTTGATTAGTTCACGAAGGTGATGTTGACGTTAAATCAAGATTGCAACTACAAAACTTTACATTAACTATAAATTTCCGAGGAGGAAATATGAAAAAAATATTTGCATTAATCGCAATGGCAATGATGGTACTGAGTTTATCAGGTTGTATTGATAGTCAAGACGATTCTGGCGGCAAATTGCCTTCTAAAGACATCCCTACTAAATAACTAACGGTTCACTGTTTCGTACAGTGAACAACAATGCGTTTACCTGTGCTTTTTAGTGTCTATCCTCCAAGTTGTTGCTAAACACAAACGCATTGTTAAGCCGTTAGCTATTGACAACCCCAGTTGCACAAACTGGATTTTTTCAACTTAGCCTCGCTCTCCTGTTTTATGACAGAAGAGCGAGAGACCCACTTTTTAAAAAAAATCATTAATTACAAGGATTCAAATGTTAAAAAAATTTTTAGTGTCAATGTTGATTGCTTTATCTGTTGTAGCTATTTCTTCACCTGCTTTTGCTGAAACGGATAAAGGCAGAGTGACTTATAAACCTGCCGAATCAATTGACATGACGGTAGCAAAAATTCAGTTGGCGGTTGATGCGATTGCCAAAAATGCAAGCCGTGAAGAAATTGATAACCTAATCAAAGATGCGGCGGACTTTTCTAAAGAAATCAACGCCAATGACAAAGTTGATAGATCGCGTACCAAAGCCACGTCTAAATTAAAAGCCATCCGTGCAAAAGCAAAAGAGGGTGCTTTACCTGAAGTAGAACAGGAACTGAAAGACACCATAAAAGACTTCAATGATTTGAAAAGCTTAATTTAGTCGTTCGTTAAAACCAATGCTTCGTCATGTATCAAACGATACTGTTAAAAATTCATTTAAGACAATAACGAAGCTAACACAATTATTCATTTCTATTTCAGGAATAACTTTATGAAAGCATTAAAAACAATTTTCTCTTCTTTTGTCATTGCACTACTGATGACTACTTCTTTGAATGTGTTCGCGGCTGAAAAAGCCATCAAAGCACCCGAAGCGGTTGAAGCAGCAGTGGCAAAAACACAAGCGGCACTCGATGCCTTAACATCGGGACAACCTGCCGAAGAAGTCAGCAAGCTGATTAAAGCGGCTTCTGAAGCAACCAGTGAGATTTACTCAAACTACAAAGCAGAAAAGGTGCGTGATACCGTCATGCTCAAATTAAAAACAATTCGTAAACAAGTCATCGCGGGCGAAAAACCTGAAGCCGAGGAAGGCTTGAAAAAAGCGGTTGATGATCTTAATGGTATGAAAAGCATAATCTAACCTCAACTGCCGCTATTCGCACGCTGTTTAGTTTGCAAATAGCGGCACTTTTTTGGAGCTGTTTTAACCATGACTGTTGATTCACATTCTCACGGCACGCTGTCCAAAACATTGGTACGAACTCAGGCATTCATCGCTTTGTTCATTTTGCTTTGGCTAGGCGGGTTTAATTTTTTTTCGCCCAGTAATTTTCGCTTGCAAGCAGGTGTACATGGGCTGAGTACTATTTCAGCGGTGGTGGCGGGAACGTTTTTAACGCATCGAGCCTATCACTTGATACGCGGCGTACACATTAATTTTAAATCCCTGCGTTATTGGACGTTGGCAGCTACAGTATTGAATTTTCTTGGTGCAGTCAGTGGTAACTGGGTTTATACCCGTTATCGCGGTGAAGGCGGTGCAAAAGATTGGATACTTGCACACGCGCCAACTTTTCACAATGTAATGATGGAATTTAAAGAATTTGTGTCGTTATTTCCATTTCCGTTGATGTTAGCCGTTACCTTTATGTTGTTTTACTACGGTGATGCCATTGTGACGCGGCGTGATTTACTGCAATTTGTCGGACTGTTGATGTTAATTGCATGGCTGTTTTTATTACTCGGTTTTGTCGCGGGTTTAACGCTTGCCAAACTACATTTTCTTTAGGCGTGTTTATGATTGATAACACAGAAAATAATACCTCAGTCCCGCTTTTTTCAGGACCTGCGATTGCCGCGACGCTATCGTTTTTGCTGGGTTTTTATACGCTGATGATTACTCATCATATTTCGCGTATTTCTAAACCATTAGACCAACTTATTCATTCCTATGGTCAATGGATACCTGGTTCAGTCGGCAGTGGTGCGTTAGGGAGTACAGGCTCTTATTCGGGTAAAGAAGCACTGGCGTTAATGGTTTGGTTATTGAGTTGGGGCATATTCCACGCACTGTGGCGTAAACAAGACTTGTCAATTCAGCGTTGGCTACCGATTTTTTTAGTCAGTTTATTAGTCGTTACACTGGGCTTTATTCACCCTGTCATCGACCCTGTTGTAGTATTTATACTTAATTTATTGGAACTGTAGTCATGAAAATATCGCTATTTTTTATTGCCATATTACTACAGATAATCAGTGCAAACGTATGGGCTGAAGGTGTGTTAATGGACGTTGCACCCAAAGACAATTCCGTAATTTCGGCATCAACATTTGATAATAAAGTCACCTTGGCGTTTAGCGGCAATGTCAGCGATCGCACGCCATCGCTGGTTGTTTTGGATAGCAACGGCATACGGGTGGATAACCAAGATTTAATATTAACGGTTGCCGATGATCGAGGTCGCAGTGTTTTAACGGCAACCACTAAAAATTTAGCCGTAGGTCGCTATGTTGTTCGTTATCGCGTGGTAACTAAAGATGGGCTAATCGTAAGCGGTATTTGTCGATTTGAGATTAAGGCGTAACACAAATGAAATGGTTAACAATACTCTGTTTATTTTTGGCATCTTCCATTGCAATGGCATCAGTGCCGCTCGCACCGCGCATGGGCGCGGGTGGAAAAATTGATATGTTTGGCTGTATGCAGAGCAATGATTTTTATATTGCCAATTTTGCTGCTTATCCATTTTATGCTATGCAGCAACAAGGCAAGAACAAAACGCCAATTATGCCTTACTGCCAAGATTTTCCTTTCACAGGCGATACGCAAATCATGCTAGATTTATTAGATCGTGATGTCCGCCGCAAATCCGTGTGGATAAAAATTTTTGATAATCACAAGAGCTTAATTGCCGAAACAACACCTGCTGTACAAAAACAAGCTGTTATTACAACTCGCGTGAATTTTCCGCATCAAGGGCAATATGACGTGGTGCTGTATGTTGAAGATAACGATTTAAACGTCAATCCAGAAACCAGCGCGTTACATATACCATTGATGGTCGCGATGACAGTCGTTGGTGAACCAGCCTCAACAGGCAATTTTTTAACCGTCACGCTAGTGATTATTATTTTTGCTTTAGGCTTAGGCTGGTTAGTAACACGTCAGTTAAAACCGAAAAAACTAACCGTTTAATGAGGTACTGAAAAATCTTGATTGGCAAACGGATTAATCTTTGGACGAATGACGACATTAAAACCAAAATCGGTCATTTGATGACAAGCATTACACGCGGCGGTTAATTTATCGAACTGCTCAGTAAACTGAGTTAAATTTTTAGTATTAACCGCTTTTTCCACCGCACTCATCGGTTTATCCATCGTGCTTGCAATTAATTGTGCAATCGGCGTGGTAATGTTTTTGTGCGTAGGATGATATTTTGCCGCATCCTCAAAACCTTCCCTTAGCTCATCAATTTCATAAGCCGCCAAAGACCAGTTTTGTGCCTGTCCTGCCAACCACAATTTGGCATGGCGCATACTGGTCATAGACATAATTTCGCCTAAACCAGCGTGTTGCGTGTTTTCAGTAGTGGGATTATTTGTTGCACAACCCAAAAGCAGCATGACGCTAATCAACGGTAAAAAGGATTTTTTAAACATAAAAAGAATCCAGAAATAGTTAACAATTTTCTAGTCTAGCTGACGCAATAGCAAATTTTAAGTAAAAAACTCATAAAAGGGAGAAAAATAAATGTTTCAAAAAAATAAGCTGCTGTTCATGCTATTAATTGCCACGCATTTTTACGCGGAACAAGCGAAGGCTGTATCAGAAAGCGTAAAAGAATTACCCACAATGGATATTGTTGGCAACACTGACACAAACACAAATGCACAGAATTTATTAGGTTCGGGTACATTTTTGAGTGCGGAAGATTTATTTGATAGCCATGTGGTGAACGTCAATGAAGCATTACGGAAAGTACCTGGTGTGTTTGTGCGTGATGAAGAAGGTTTTGGGCTAAGACCCAACATTGGTATTCGCGGCATGAATCCATTTCGCTCAACTAAGGTATTATTTTTAGAAGACGGTACCGCTTAATTTTGCCCCTTATGGCGATAATGACATTTACTATCATCCTCTTATTGAACGCTACGATGGTATTGAAGTGATTAAAGGTGCTGACCTGACTCAATATGGACCACAAACGATTAGCGGTGCGGTCAATTACATCACGCCTAATCCGCCGAAAGAAGCCAGTGGTTTTATCAGTTTTACGGGAGGCAATCGTGATTATCTAAATGGTCATGCACGTTATGGTGGTACTATCGAAAAATTGGGCGAACTAAACAGCGTTGGTGGTCTAGTCGATTATCTGCATAAAGAAGGACAAGGTGCGCGAGATAACACATTTGCAAAAATTGATGATGTTAATCTTAAGACAGTGATACAAATGAATGATAAAAATTCGTTAGTATTACGCGGTGATTTTTATCAGGAAAATTCCCAATCTACTTTTGGTTTAACCAAAGCGGAATATCGCAATTTTGGTCGTTATTACAATCCTTTTAAAAATGATACATTTCAAACCAGTCGCTGGGCAACTTCGGCTACGCATACCTATCAATTCAATGATGATGTAAGTCTTTCTACCAGTTTTTATTGGTCAACATTTAGCCGCGATTGGTGGCGGCAAATGAATCAGCAACCGACTGATAATAATTGTGGATCAGCATTTAGAGAACGGCGTTTGAATGGTCAAGCAATTAATGTTGATAATTGTAATTTTACCCGTGGACGATTACGCACCTATGAAACTTGGGGTGTTGCACCAACATTACACGCTAAACATAAATTGTTTGGTGTCACTAGTGAATTGGAGGCTGGATTTCGCGCCCATTTTGAAAACCAACATCGCTTAACCATAGACGGAAACTCACCCACTGCGCGTGATGGCGTAGTCGGTGAAAATAATGATCGTTTTGCCGATGCGTATTCTGGGTATATTCAAAACAAATTCATACTGGGCAATTGGACAATCATACCTGGTGTTCGTGTTGAATCGGTTAGTTATAAACGGGTCAATCATTTGAATGGCACACAAGGACAATCTAGCCTGACAGAAGCACTTCCTTCATTTGCAATGAATTATACCCCCTGTTGATGAGGCAACTTTCTTTTTTGGCGTTCATAAAGGTTTCGCGCCACCGCGTGTAGAAGATAGCGTTTATAATAACGGCAATAGCGTAGAAATTGGTGCGGAAAAAAGTTGGAATTATGAATTAGGCGTTCGTAGTAAGCCATTGGCAGGTATAAAAACTGAGCTGACTTTATTTCATAATGATTTTCAAAATCTGACCATGTTAGGTACGGTTGGCGGTAACGATACGCCTGTTGCACAAGGTAAGGCATTGTTTCAAGGCATTGAATTTATGAACCGCATTGATAGTGCTGAACTGTTCAACTGGACACACAATCCTTATCTTCAAGTTGCTTATACTTGGATACCGACTGCCGAAATGACCTCTGTATTTCGTTGCTTACCGCTTTCAGATGGCAGTATTTCAGCCAGTTGCCCCAATGGTAATGTGTTTGGTTCAAAAGCAGGCAATCGCTCACCTTACGCGCCAGAACATTTACTCACTGCAACAATAGGCTATTCGCACCCAATGGGTTTTGATGCACATTTAGAAGCCGTGTTTGTCGCTGAACAATTTGGTGATTTTATGAATTTGACCTCTGGCAGTGATCATCCAAATGGCCCGAATAGTATTGAAGCGAGATCAGGGCAATATGGAAAAATTCAGGATTATGTGGTCTTCAATTTAGCCAGCACTTATCGCGTTTATAAAGGACTTGATTTATTTGTGTCGGTAAAAAATATACTTGATAATCAATACATCACAGATAGAGTTCGTGGTATTTTGCCTGGTTCACCTCGACTGGTACAAGCAGGGTTTAAATACGAATTTTAATAGATTAGCCTGAGTTCGACATAAAGAATTAATAAGGATAATGTTAGAAAAAGTAAAGATGATGGTGACAAAAGACCTGATGACTCTATTTTGTAATCCACGCTCAGTACAGTATTAAATTATCGCGATTTATCATTACTTCGACAGGGAAGTTAATCGGAATACAGGAAATGATTGATATATTCTATGAGAATAAATAAAAAATCAGTTGACTGAAATAGAATATCTGGCTACAATGTGCGTCTCATCTAGGGGCTTTGAACGAAAATCTTCAGATGATAAAAAAATTTTCGGGGTGTAGCGCAGTTTGGTAGCGCGCCTGCTTTGGGAGCAGGATGTCGGGGGTTCGAATCCCTCCACCCCGACCACTTTTAGCAAGACAATCGTCAAGCCAATCGCGTTTATCCTAGTTTGTGTTGTCATCTATGACACAGTTCTATGGGGTTATAGCTCAGCTGGATAGAGCATCGGCCTTCTAAGCCGAGGGTCGTAGGTTCGAATCCTACTAATCCCGCCATCACTTTCTCTCAGTATTATCAATCATCCTGCAAGTCTGTTTTAATGCAGATTCTGCATATAGTCATATCTTTCTGTTTTCAATTAGTTAGCTACCACGCTTAAATAGTCACTTGTTTAAGATTTCTTAATGGTGCAGCGTTCCAATGTGTGATTGCCCAGCTTATTAATTCACTGACTGGAGCGTGTTGTAATTCATGTGGCGGATTTTGTTTTAACAATTCCAATAACTCAAAAATCACCCTATTCGGTGTTGTTAAATTAACAGCCGTGGCGCGTGTCTGTTTACTGAGTTTATAGCCGATTTGATCCACGATAACGGGAACGTGCATATAATCAGGCGTAGGTAAGCCTAATAACTGTTGTAAATAAATTTGTTTGGGCGTTTCTGCTAATAAATCACAACCACGCATCACTTGATTAATCTGTTGCAGGTAGTCATCAATCACGACTGCAAATTGGTAGGCAATAATCCCATCTTTGCGTTTTAAAATAAAGTCGCCATGTTGTTCGGCTATATTATGAGCGATTAAACCTTGTAGACCATCGTTAAAGCTAATAACGCCAGCATTGGTTTTGACGCGCAAGGCGTAGGGGCTATCAGGTGGCGTTAATTTATTGCGACACAAACCACTATAAATAGCAGTTGTTTGACTAGTAGCCAAGGTTTTTCGACTGCAACTACACGGGTAAATGAGCTGATGATTAGCCAGTTCGTTGAGCTTATCTTGATACGCATTCAGACATTGGCTTTGATAAGCCACGCTATCATCCCAATACAGACCAAACGTATCGAGTGTTGTTAAGATGGCACTGTCCGCGCCTTTTACATTACGCGGGGTATCGAGATCATCAATACGGAGTAACCATTTACCGTGCTGTGAACGTGCCTGTAAAAAACTAGCCAGCGCGGTGTAAAGTGAGCCAAGGTGTAAAGGGCCGGTTGGCGAGGGTGCGAACCGCCCTATGATGTTGTCTGGGTTAGACAAGTTTAACCCATTTGTTTTTCTCGAATTTCATCCAAGGTTTTGCAGTCGATACACAAAGTCGCCGTTGGTCTTGCTTCTAAACGACGAATACCTATATCAATACCGCACGATTCACAAAAGCCATAATCGCCTGATTCAATTTCTTTAAGAGCCTCATCAATCTTTTTAATCAGGCGGCGTTCACGGTCACGCGTTCTCAATTCCAAACTGAACTCTGACTCTTGAGTCGCACGATCATTAGGATCAGGAAAATTAGCCGCATCATCCTGCATGTGGTGAACTGTACGGTCTACTTCGTGCATTAATTCAGCTTTCCAATTATTTAGAATGCTCTCAAAATGTTTGAGTTGTTTGTCATTCATGTATTCTTCGCCTTCTACTTCTGCATAAGGCTTAAAACTGAAAGGTGACACATTCGATTTAGCACTATCGGTCATCCATTAACTCCAAAGGACAAGGTAAATAAAAACTGCGCATTTTTAGCAGAATAGTCACCTGTTAGCAAGGATTATTGGTATGATTCTAATTTTTTGACCAATGGTGTTGCAGATGGATAAACGATTAGCAAAACGAACTTTCGATATATCCTCGTTTCATGTCATGGATTTATTACGCCGTGCTAAACAATTAGAGGCACAAGGTAGAGATGTGATTCACATGGAAATTGGTGAACCAGACTTTACTGCACCGCAAATGATTGTCGATGCAGGCGTTAAACAACTGCTTACAGGTGAGATTAAATATACTTCTGCGGCTGGTTTGCCTGCATTACGCGAAAAAATTGCCGAATTTTATCAGCAACGCTATGGGGTAACCGTTGCAACACAACGTATTTTTGTCACTCCAGGTGCATCAGGGGCGTTTTTATTGGCATTTGGCGTAAGTTTGAACCCACAAGATGAGCTATTAATGACCGACCCGTGCTACCCCTGTAACAGCAATTTTGCGACCTTATTTGATGCTAAAACTAAAACTATCCCTGTTAATGCAGATTCAAATTACCAACTAACTGCTGAATATATTCAGCAAAACTGGACATCCGTAAGCAAAGGCGTGTTAATCGCTTCGCCGTCTAATCCAACAGGTACATTAATTACCGCTGAGGATTTAAAGCAAGCCATTGAAACAGTTAATAATTTAGGTGGGTGTTTTTATTCCGATGAAATTTATCACGGCTTAGTCTATGACCAACCTGCTGCTTCTGCCTTAGAGTTTAGTGATGATGTATTTATCATCAATAGTTTTTCTAAATATTTTGCCATGACAGGTTGGCGTATTGGTTGGTTAATCGTGCCAGAAGGCTTTATTGAAGCCACGGAAAAACTGGCACAAAATATTTTCATTGCCACATCAACTGACGCGCAATATGCCGCACTCGCTGCTTTTAATCCCGACACACAGGCAGAATTGGAACGTAGACGCAAAGAGTTTGCCTTACGCCGTGATTTTCTTTATGAAAACCTTTTACGCCTCGGTTTTGAAATTTCTGTCAAACCCGAAGGCGCGTTTTATATTTACGCTAACTGTCGTAAATTCACCGATGACAGTTATTCATTTGCCTTAGATTTGTTGGAAGCTGAAGCGGTAGCTATTACGCCTGGTAAAGATTTTGGCACGCATGACGCACGCCACGCGCTACGGTTTGCTTATACTACATCCATAGAACGCATGGCGATTGCTATAAAACGTTTGGAGCGATTTTTGGTAATGCGTAACTACGCGTGATTTGTACGCTGTAGAGGCGTTGCAATGCAACGTCTCTACGAGTCGCTTGTTTTAGCACTATAGCTATAACAAATGTTCAACTGCCTCGCGTTCTTCTTTTAACTCAGTTTCGCTTGCACGCATTTTTTGTTTGCTAAACTCATTAATCGGCAAACCTTTAACAATTTTTAATTTGCCATTAATGACAGTAACAGGAAACGAATAAACCAAGCCTTTATCAATACCATAGCTACCGTCAGACAATACGCCCATACTCACCCAATCGCCTTCTTCTGTGCCTAATGCCCAAGTGCGCATTTGATCAATCGCCGCGTTCGCCGCTGAAGCCGCACTGGATTGTCCTCTGGCAGCAATAACTGCCGCGCCACGTTGCTGAACCGTCGGAATAAAATCATTGACAAACCAGTCATTTTCTACCAATGACAATGCGTCTTGCCCTTTGACTTTGGCGTGATGTAAGTCTGGATATTGTGTAGTGGAATGATTACCCCAGATGGTCATGTTTTTTATATCCGTGACTAACACGCCACATTTTTCTGCTAACTGGCTGATAGCACGATTGTGATCTAAGCGGGTCATGCAGGAGAAATTTTCAGGCTTCAAATCAGGTGCGTTTTTTAAGGCGATTAAGGCATTCGTATTGGCGGGATTGCCTGTCACTAATACCTTAACATCACGACTGGCAACTTCATTTAAGGCTTTACCTTGTACCGAGAAAATTTCAGCATTTACCTCTAATAAGTCTTTACGCTCCATACCCGCGCCTCTTGGACGCGCACCGACCAAAAACGCATAATCGACATTTTTAAACGCTATTTTAGGATCATCAGTGATTTCAACGCGCCGTAGTAACGGGCTAGCGCAATCTTTTAATTCCATAACCACGCCTTGCAAAGCCGCCATTGCGGGGGTAATTTCTAACAAATGCAATACGATAGGTTGCTCAGGACCTAACAAAGACCCTGATGCTAAACGAAACAGCAATGAATAACTAATTTGACCTGCCGCGCCTGTAACTGCTATGTGTATAGGTGTTTTCATTCGATTTCCTTAACTTGTGTATGCAATAAAACGTGATGGTTATCATAATACACAGCGTAGTCACACTTCGCCAGAAAAACCCACGGCTTAATCACGGCGCGGTTTTGTTTATCGGGTATAATGGCGCGTGAAATCATTAGCAAATTCTCAGGTTAACCATGAAGAAATTACTCTTTCAATTCGATACTGATACTTACCCCTCTGTTTTTGATACCGTTGTTGGCTACGATGGCGGTGCCGATCATGTCATTGGACACGGCAGTTTAATGCCTGACAATGTGACTGCATTAGTCGAAGGTGCTATTTTTACTCGCGCCCCTAAAGATAAGAAAAATACCGCGATTTTTGTTGGCGGCAGTGACATCATTGCAGGTGAAGCATTGTTCGCCGCTGTGCAGCAGCATTTTTTTTACGGTTTTCAAGTATCGGTGATGCTAGACAGTAATGGCAGTAATACCACCGCCGCCGCCGCCGTGGCAAAACTCGCTATTAGCGGCACACTGGCAGGTAAAAAAGCCGTTGTCTTAGCAGGCACAGGTCCCGTTGGACAACGTGCCGCCGCTATGTTGGCAGGCGAGGGCGCGAAAGTATCCATTACCGCACGAACAATGGCACGCGCCGTACAAGCCTGTGACAACATGAAAGCCCGTTTTGGTGTGGACATCACACCAATCGAAGCCTTCGATAATGATGCCAGAGCCAAAGCTATTGAACATGCCAATATTGTGTTGGCAACAGGCGCGGCAGGTATTGAATTACTAACCCCCGAACAATGGCAGAATAACCCCAACCTTGAAATGATCGTTGATGCCAATGCTACGCCACCGTTAGGTATTGGCGGCACAGATATGATGGATAAAGGCATTGATCGTCACGGTAAAATTGTCTGGGGTGCAATCGGTTTCGGTGCGTTAAAACTGGCTTTACACCGCGCTTGCATTGCACAATTATTTACCGATAACAAACAAGTATTGGATGCAGAAAACATTTTTGCCTTGGCTAAAGAGATGGCACAAGCCGAGTGAATGACACATTAAAATCTCATGCCCTGCAAATTTTTCAAGCAGGCGTTCAAGCTGCCGACCCGTATCAAGTCGTTAAGCGTTGCTTGCATCTGGACAATGGCAACGAAAAAATTCACCTGATTGCTTTTGGTAAAGCCGCTTGTGCAATGGCGCAAGCAGCACAAGAACTAATTCCCGCCGCCCGTTTAGCAGGAACTGGCATTGCCGTGACCAATTATGAAAATGTGATGGCAGTTGATAATGTCGAAGTCATCGGTGCAGGGCATCCATTACCCAATACCGATGGTTTTCATGCCGCCCAAAAAATTGCCGAGCGTGTTAAACAAGCACAAAGCAATGATTTAGTGTTGGTCTTAATCAGCGGCGGCGGTTCGGCATTATTACCGTATCCCGTTGAAGGTATCACTTTAGCAGAAAAAATTGCCACCACTGATTTATTACTCGCCTGTGGTGCAACGATTAATGAAATCAACTGTGTTCGTAAACACTTATCACGTTTAAAAGGCGGTGGTTTAGCTAAACTTGCCGCACCTGCCAACGTTCACGCGTTAATTTTATCGGATGTATTAGGCGATGATTTAAGCACCATTGCTAGCGGTACAACGGTTCCAGACAACACAACATATGCCGAGGCAATTGCAGTACTGAAAAACAAAGGCGTGTGGTTAGCGGCACCTGAATCGGTGCGTCACCATTTAGCACAAGGCGAGCAAGGTCTGATTGCCGAAACGCCCAAACCGAATGATAGCGTGTTTAAGCATACTAGCCATATTCTCTGCGGTAGCAATACCCTGAGTTTAAAAGCTGCACAACAAACCGCCGAACAGTTGGGCTATCAAACACAGCTATACAGTGAACAACTGTGCGGTATTGCTAGAGACGAAGCTGAACAGTTAGCCCTCTATGCAAGCAATATCACGCCTGTAGCAAAACCATTGGTATTATTAGCAGGCGGCGAAACCACCGTACAACTTAAAGGCAATGGCAAAGGCGGACGCAATCAAGAATTTGCCTTAGCTTTTGCCATTGCTGCACAAAAATATGGCTTAACAGGGCAATGGACATTACTCAGCGGTGGTACAGACGGACGTGATGGACCTACCCATGCCGCAGGTGGCATAGTAAATGCTAATAGTTTACAAGCTATGCTTAACGCAGGCATTAATCCAAGCGCGTATTTAGACAATAACGATGCCTACAATGCTTTACACGCAGCTAATGATTTACTGATAACAGGCGCGACAGGCACTAACGTCGCCGACTTACAAATTTTATTACTACACCCCTAGGAGACACCTAATGTTTGAAAAAACCATGACCATCGCTGGCTTTGATGATGACCTATTCACTGCAATGGAAGAAGAACGCCAACGCCAACAAGATCATATTGAATTAATCGCCTCAGAAAACTACACCAGCCCACGCGTTATGGAAGCGCAAGGTTCACAACTAACCAATAAATACGCCGAAGGCTATCCTGGTAAACGCTATTACGGCGGCTGTGAATATGTCGATAAAGTTGAACAACTGGCGATTGACCGTGCCAAAGCCCTATTTGGTGCAGATTACGCCAACGTACAAGCCCATTCTGGTTCACAAGCCAACATGGCAGTGTTTATGGCGTTGGTACAACCGCATGACACTATTCTAGGCTTGAGCTTAGCCGATGGCGGACACTTAACCCACGGTGCAAAACCCAACTTTTCAGGCAAAATCTACAATTCTGTTCAATATGGCTTAAACAAAGAAACAGGCGAAATTGATTACGCACAAGTCGAAGCCTTAGCCCTAGAACACAAGCCCAAAGTCATCGTGGCAGGTTTTTCTGCCTATTCGCGTGTTTGGGATTGGCAACGTTTCCGCGACATCGCCGACAAAGTAGGTGCGTATTTTGTCGTTGATATGGCTCACGTTGCGGGCTTAATTGCCGCTGGCGAATATCCTAATCCCGTTCCGTTTGCCGATGTTGTTACCAGCACCACCCACAAATCGTTACGCGGTCCGCGTGGTGGTTTGATTTTGTGTAACAACCCTGACATCGCCAAAAAAATCGACTCAGTAATTTTTCCTGGTATTCAAGGTGGTCCTGCTATGCACGTTATCGCCGCTAAAGCGGTGGCGTTTAAAGAAGCCATGCAGCCTGAGTTTAAAGCCTATCAGCAACAAGTGGTTAAAAATGCCAAAGCAATGGCGAAAGTATTTATAAACCGTGGTTTTGATGTCGTCTCAGGCGGCACCGACAACCATTTAATGTTGGTATCACTCATTCCGAAAGGCATCACAGGCAAAGCGGCAGACGCGGCACTCAATAAAGCCCACATCACTGTCAACAAAAACGCCGTCCCCAACGACCCACAATCCCCTTTCGTCACCAGCGGCATCCGCGTCGGCACACCTGCACCTACCACACGCGGTTTTAAAGAAGCCGAAGTCACCGAAATCGCAGGCTTAATGTGTGATGTCATGGAAAACATGGAAGACGAAAACGTATTAGCGGCAGTGCGTGAAAAAGTCGCCGTGTTGTGTGCGAAGTTTCCTGTTTATAGTTAATCGTAAGAGAGCATAGAGTTTAGGTCGGATTAGCATAGTGTTGCATTGTGTCGGGTTACGCTGTCGCTAACCCGCCTCCAAACTACAAACTTAGTAACGTTTGATGAGATTGAGCGCGTGACAGGTGAAAAAATCCCAGTTGCGGATTATGCAAAATATGAGAAACCACCAACATCATGGTTAATTCCAAAAGGGTGTAACAAAAGCTGATAGCTGGTATTTTTTCGTATTATTTGATTTCCCATTTATCAGGAATGTAAAAATGAGTTTCAATTATCTTAGAAGTTACGCATTGACAGAG
>DFWO01000076.1 GCA_002380945.1 Methylococcaceae bacterium UBA4132
ATCGTCAATGCGTAACTTCTATAGTATTTAAAAGTTTGTTACATCCGTTTCGAAAGTAAATAACAACTATTGTAACAGTGCGTAGAATAGATGGAACGATGGCGAAATCCATCTACAACTACTTAAGCGGTGGGAAATATGCAATTTTTAACAGCTAGCTACTTACATATCGCAGTCACTACTATACCTACCACTGGCTCACCCATTTCTTTACGCAAAATCACTGTTTCCATTACGTGTAGTTCAAAACCTGCGTTAACCAAACAATCAGTGACATAACGGGGCGTATGTGCATAGCGACCGTGATAATTTAATTGAAAGCCGTTTTCAGCATCGTGCTTTTCTAGGGTAAAAACCAACGCGCCTTTTGTTGTCAATGCTTGACTGGCTGCCTGTAAAAACGCCTCTAACGCACCAAAATACACCAAGGTATCGGCAGAAATAATTAAATTGAATAGGTGGGTATAAGAAGATAGATATTTGACTAAATCCGCTTTAACCAATTCATCATAAATTTTACGTTGTTGTGCCTTGTTTAGCATACCTTGCGATAAATCAACGCCTATCAGTTTATCGGTATATGCTCTTAAAGAAATACCCGATAAGCCCGTACCACAACCAGCATCCAGTACACAGGCTAGCTTTTCTGACTCAGAAAACAGTTTAGCTACTGCCTGACCAACTAAGCTGGGTGCGCGATATTCAAGCCTATCTAACACATTGTCAAAGCTAGCGGCAAATCTATCGAAGGTTTCTTGAATGTAATCTTCTGAAGCACGTTCAGGTGTATAACCCGTGTGTGCTAAAAAATGATGTTGGGCAATATGATTATTTGGATCAACGGCGACCCATTGTTTTAAAACTTCTTGAGAAGCCTCCTGCTGTCCTGTTGCCAGTAATAGCCGCCATAACCGTTGATAAATCGTTTTTTGCTGAGGCTTGATAGCTAGAGACTGACGATAAGCATCAATTGCCTGTTGATAATCGCCATTTGCCCGATAACTGTTACCCAGATTTTGTAGTACATCTGGATTATTGGGCGACAATGCCAATGCTTTTGTTAATAACGAAATGGATTCTTGATAAGCCCCCAAATGTCGAAGAACCGCACCCAAATTATTATGCACACCTGCATGATTGGGTGACAGGTTAAGCACTTGACGATAAACGTCTACCGCGCCCTGCATATCGCCTGTTTCTTTCAGTACATTGCCTAAATTGTTTAGCGCGTCCAAATAATCAGGCACAATGACCAAGGCTTGTTTGATGTAAGCAATCGCTTGTTCACTTTGTCCTATCTGATGCAGTAATACACCATAGTAATGCAGTGCATCTGGATGTTTCGGTTGTAAGTCCAATAATGAACGGTAAACTTTTTCTGCCTCTTCAAGCCGTTGCTGTTGATGTAATTCAATAGCCAGTTTAAATGCCTGCATAGGCGTAAGACGTTGTTGCTTTTGCTTTTTTGCAGCAGACCGCCGCTCATGACGATTCATTACACGACACCCTCTTCCATCAAAGTTATCCCCCCTATTGAAATAGTTTAAGCTGACCAGACTTCTAAAGCACAATCTGCAATGCCAAAAATGGTATCAGATTAAACAGGTAAATGTTAGTCTTGTAAAAAGCCATGTCTGCATAGTGTATGGTGTCAAAACGTTCTATGGACAAGGTAAACCATTTACTGTGTAGCGAATACACCCAATCATGGGTATACACGATTAGCAAAAACCACAGCGTCAATACAGCTATATTGATGACAGTTGCCCATCCCATAATACGGCACTCAGTATTTCAATTGTCATACCACCCTCCTTTCTTCATAACTCGCCAAATAAGACCCTCCTAAAACCAAATAGTTCCCCAAAATCAAGCGAGTTTTTTCGTATAAAAACGTCAAATGTTACATTGTGATGACACGAGCAATGACGACAGCGTATTAAAAAGAATATAATACTCGGCTATTTATGGCGGTAGCGATTTCAACACGATAGGAAAATTTATGGATATTCATGAATATCAAGCAAAAGAAATTTTAAGCGGTTACGGTATAAAAATCGCTGAAGGCGGTTTGGCGTATAGCCCAGAAGATGCAGTACAACGCGCTAGAGAAATCGGCGGTCATGTTTGGGCGGTAAAAGCACAAATTCATTCAGGGGCGCGTGGTAAAGCAGGCGGTATCAAAATTTGTAAAACCCATGATGAAGTAGAAGCGGCAGCAGATTGTTTATTAGGCAAACGTTTAATCACCCATCAAACAGGACCTGCGGGTAAAGTGTGTGGTCGTTTGTATGTGGAAGCGGGTACGGAAATCGCCAAAGAATTGTATTTTTGCCTGTTGGTTGACCGTAGTTCTGAGCGCATAGTCATGGTCGGTTCAGCACAAGGCGGCATGGATATTGAAGAACTCGCCGTCACTAATCCCGAAGCGATAGTTAAAATTTATATTGAACCTGCCGTGGGTTTGCAAGATTATCAAGCGCGGAAAATGGCATTTAAATTAGGTTTAGATGCTGAAGTTATCAGCCACGCGGTGAAAACCATTAAAGGCTGTTACAAAGCATTACGCGCTTTAGATGTCAGTATGTTGGAAATCAATCCACTGGTGGTCACTAAAAGCAATGAATTAGTCGCCTTAGATGCCAAAATGGGCTTTGATGATAACGCATTGTTCCGTCAACAAAAAATCTCGGAATTACGCGATAAAACCCAAGAAGACCCGCGCGAAATGGCGGCGGCTGACCGTGGTTTAAGCTATGTCGGTTTAGACGGCGACATCGGCTGTATGATTAACGGTGCGGGTCTTGCTATGGCAACAATGGATATGATTAAACTGGCTGGCGGCGAACCTGCTAACTTTTTAGACGTAGGTGGCGGTGCATCGGCTGAACGTACTGAAAAAGCGTTTCGTTTAGTGTTAGCCGATAAAAATGTTAAAGCCATGTTAGTGAATATTTTTGCAGGTATTAACCGCTGTGATTGGATAGCGGAAGGCGTAGTACAAGCCGTGCGCAAAATTGATATGAAAGTCCCCTTAATCGTCAGATTATCAGGTACGAATGTTGAAGAAGGTCGCAAAATTATTGCCGAAAGTGGCTTACCCATTATTACCGCTGACACCTTAGCGGAAGCGGCTGAAAAAGCCGTCCTAGCGCGTAACGAAGTCATCGCCAAAGAAGCCGCAGGAGCATAAACATGGCTATATTAATTAACGAAACTACTCGCATCATCGTCCAAGGTTTTACGGGTAAAATTGGTTCATTCCACGCGCAAGACATGATTAACTACGGTTCTAACGTCGTCGGCGGTGTCACACCAGGAAAAGGCGGACAAACGCATTTAGGTTTGCCTGTATTCAATACTGTTAAAGAAGCCGTGCAGCAAGCAGGTGCAGAAGCCAGTATTATTTTTGTTCCACCCGCGTTTGCGGCAGATTCCATTATGGAAGCCGCCGATGCAGGCATTAAATACTGTGTCGCCATCACCGACGGTATTCCGACCCAAGACATGATGACGGTGAAAAATTTCCTGCGCCGTTTTCCTGTTGAAGAACGCATGGTCTTAACAGGTCCTAATTGTGCGGGTACGATTAGCCCTGGTCGTGCCATGTTAGGCATTATGCCTGGTCACATTTATATGCAGGGTAATGTCGGTATCGTTGGTCGCTCTGGCACCTTGGGTTACGAAGCGGCGGATCAAATGAAACGCTTAGGCATTGGTATTTCTACCTCAGTCGGTATCGGTGGTGATCCCATTAACGGCAGTTCACACCGTGATATTCTGGAGAAATTTGAAAACGATCCAGAAACTAAAGTCGTGTTAATGATTGGTGAAATCGGTGGACCACAAGAAGTGGAAGCAGGTATTTTTGCTAAACATCACATGACTAAACCAGTTGTGGCTTATATTGCGGGTTTAACTGCACCTGAAGGTCGGCGTATGGGTCATGCGGGAGCGATTATTTCCTCTGCGGGTGAAAGTGCGGCGGAAAAAGTGGCGTTGTTACGCGAATTAGGCGTAACGATTTGCCCAACACCTGCGGCTATGGGAGCTACTGTGGCTGAGGTTTTGGCTAGGTTATAGACTTTCTGGGCTGAGCGTAACGTAATCCCAGCAATTCTCAATGATTGTGTGAGGGGTTATAAGACGGTAGGTTGGGCTGGCGATAGCCAACCCAACAAAACCTGTATAATGGTTGGGTTGTCAAAAAGCGGCAACCACATCAATCAGTATGAATAACATCATTATCGATTACATGTTGAATAAAATAATCCATATCATTCTATTAATTATTGCTTTTTACCTTCAAGGCTGTGGTATTTATAGCACTCCTTACGTTCTAGAAAAAATTGAAGGCATTCAATAGGTTTCACCAACTGATATAAAAAGCGCGTATTTTGATACCTCAAAAAAAGAATTTGTAATTTGTATCATGACAAATGAACTTTCTGAAAAAAGTAAGGCAAATAGTTTTTTTACATTACGAATTCCTGAGAGAGCTTATGAGGTAAAAGGTGGTAGTAATTCTAAGGTTATGCTTAATAATTTTAGGATTACAGTTAACAAGGATGGCTCACCTCCACCTAATGTATCAATGATTTTAAATTTACAGGAAAATACTTCTTCTTTAAATTCAGAAAGTACTACTATTACTGCGGGCTGTAACTCTATTCCAAGTTCTTTTGAAAATCTTCCTATTTTACGCACAACAAAGGAATTAACTTTTCAAGAAGCTATCACTTTAAAAGGCAAAGCTATTGATAAAATGTTTGCGATTAAAAAACCTTTTTTAGTTACTATTCCAGACTTGCCATATCGCAGTATTTCAACGGAAGAACGTTCACTTTATCAACACACACCCTGTTACGAAGATTTTATGTCTGCTTGCTTAATGCTGATAACTAAACCAGAAAGCGAAGAAAGATACAAAAGCAATTGTGTTGCCAAAAGTAATATCAATTCATCAACAAACAACAAAAGTCAAGCCTGAACCAATGTGGTATTTATTATTACCTTTGTCTGCCGTATTAGACTTAGCAACTACTACTTTGATTACTGTGATAGCATTTGCAACTATTGGTGGTAGTTTTTACTAAAGACACACTGTCACAGAAACATAATTATTGATATGGACAACATCATCATCGGTATTTTAGGCACACCGTGTACATTGGGGTGAGTTTGCGAACCCCAACAAATACAATCAAACTGTGTAAATGCAGGGGTTCCAAATATAAATCCTATCAACCAAACGGATGTTCCAACACAATCGTTTCGTTTCTGTCTGAACCTGTTGATACGATGGTGATTTTTACACCCACTAAGGTTTCTAAGCGTTGAATATACGCTTTTGCGGTATCGGGTAGCGTGTCAAAATCAGTGATACCAGCGGTTGCGCCATCCGCCCATCCTGCCATGTATTCAATGACTGGCTGACATTGTTCGTATTGATCTGCACCGAGTGGTGCGGTTTCAGTAAGCACACCGTTTAAATTATAAGCGGTACAAATACCAATTTTTTCTAAACCATCCAGTACATCTAATTTAGTTAAGCAAATACCGCTTAAGCTATTGAGATGGGCAGATTTACGCATGGCAACGGCATCAAACCAACCACAACGGCGTTTGCGTCCTGTTGTTGCACCAAACTCATGTCCTTTTACGCCTAAATGATTGCCGTCTTCATTGAATAATTCGGAAGGGAAAGGACCATTACCGACGCGTGTCGAATAGGCTTTGGTAATACCTAACACATAATTCAAATTCAAAGGACCAAGACCGCTACCTGTTGCCGCGCCGCCTGCGGTGGTGCTGGATGAGGTGACATAAGGAAATGTACCGTGATCTAAATCTAATAACGCACCTTGCGCTCCTTCTAATAACAGATTGTGACCTGCCGCGTGGTGCAAGTAGAGAGCTTCGCTGACATCGGTTAGCATGGGTTTAACTTGTTCGCCTAATCGTAAAGCTTCGGCTAAAGTGGCTTCATAATCGACTGCATCGGTATGGTAGTAATTCACCAGCATGAAGTTATGATAATCCACTAATTCTTTCAATTTCTCAGCAAACGTTTCTGTATTAAGTAAGTCACCTGCGCGTAAACCTCTACGTCCTGCTTTGTCTTCGTAAGCAGGTCCTATGCCACGTCCTGTCGTGCCGATTGCTTTACCGCCGCGTGCTTTTTCTCGCGCTTGGTCAATGGCAACATGAACGGGTAAAATCAGGGTACACGCTTCGCTGATCAGTAAGCGGTTTTTAACCGATATGCCTGCTTTTTCTAATACTTCAATTTCTTCAAATAGTGCGTTGAGCGATAACACCACGCCATTACCTATCATACACTGTACGTTGTCACGCAATATGCCTGACGGAATCAAGTGTAAAACGGTTTTTTTACCATTGATAACTAGTGTATGTCCTGCGTTATGCCCGCCTTGAAAACGAATAACCGCCTGCGCTTGCTCAGTCAGTAAATCGACTAATTTACCTTTACCTTCGTCACCCCATTGAGTGCCGATGATTACGACATTTTTTCCCATAATTATTCCAACTTTATAAGAGTCTGACGACCCATTGATGATTAACAAATTCTAAAATAGCGGTACAACCTAAGTCTTGTGCTGTACCTATCTGATGGGGCAACTGCTGTACAACAGCTTGTTGATCTGCGCGTAAGGCTCTAATTTTTTCACTTAAAGCGACATCGTCTAGGCAGGGCGCGAAAATTAATGCACGTTGTGGCTTGATGCAGGTTTTTTTGCTGAGTGCGGCAAGTAGTTTTAAATCCGCACTAAATCCCGTCGCAGGACGAGCGCGACCAAATACTGCACCGATGTTATCGTAGCGACCGCCTCTGGCAATTTCTCTGCCGATATTAGGTACAAATGCTGCAAATACGATGCCTGTATGGTAGTGATAGCCGCGCAATTCGGCTAAATCAAAACTAATGGGTAATGATGGAAAACGGCTTGTTAAGTTATCCGCAATGGCGATTAAATCCGTTAAGGCTTGTTGCACTTCGGCATTAGCATGGGCAAACACAGCTTGTGCTTTGTTTAGTATAGCTCTATCGCCATTTAACAATGGTAGTTGTAAAAACAGGGTTTTGAGTTCATTCGCAATTGCATAACTATCCATGAGTTCTGCAAGTTCTGGTCGAGCTTTGCGTTGTAATATATCAAATAATTCACTTTCTTGAGCGGGTGTCAACGCAGCTTGTTTAGCTAGGGCGCGATAAATACCGACATGACCTAAATCTAAATGTACGTTTAGCAAGCCTGTCATCGCTAGCATTTCTAGCATTAGGCGAATAACTTCAATATCGCTCTCTTTGCCTGCATGACCATATAGTTCTGCGCCTATTTGCATAGGGCTACGCGTTTTTTCTAATGGATCGCCGCGTGTGTGTAAAATCGTGCCAACGTAACACAAGCGTGTCGGCCACGCGTGTTTCAAATTATGTGCATCAATACGCGCTACTTGCGGAGTCATATCGGCGCGAATACCGAGCATTTCACCGCTGATTTGGTCGGTTAGTTTGAAGGTTTGTAAATCAAGATCATGCCCTGCCCCTATTAATAAGGAGTCGAGAAAATCAATGAAGGGCGGAATAACTAGCTCATAGCCCCAACAAGTGAACAGGTCTAAAAGCTGAGTGCGTAAGTTTTCCAGATGTTTAGCTTCTTCAGGCAGAATTTCGTCAATTCCGTCAGGTAACAGCCAAGAGTCTTTTGCTTGCATGTTTTGTGTGTCCACTCAAACAAAACGCCCCGACTAGGCGGAGCGTTTTAGGTTAATGTACAAACGTTACTGGGCAACGTCTGTACGATTTTTAAAATAGTTTTTTACTTTTGTTTATTAAAATACTGAAAAAAATCAGAGTTAGGGTCTACGATCATCATACTCGATTTAGAAAACGTCTTTTTATAGGCATTCAAGCTACGGTAAAACGTAAAGAACTCAGTATCTGCACCGAATGCTTGGCTATAAATTTCGGCTGATTTAGCATCACCCTCACCGCGCAAGGTTTCAGCATCACGAAAGGCGTTAGCAAGTTCAACAACACGTTGTTTATCTGCTTCAGCACGTTTTTTTTCTGCGGCTTCAGCACCTTGTGAACGGAATTCACGCGCCACACTTTCTCGCTCTGCTTCCATACGTCTAAACACTGAGCTACTGACTTCTTTCGGTAAATCAATACGCATGACTTGGACATCAATAATATCAATGCCTAAGTTAGGCGCGATGGTTTTAGATTTTTCCATCAGTACGTCACGAATCGCGCTACGGTCAGTTGAGACCAGTTGCTTAATGTTGCGGGTACTAAATTCGCCACGAATCTCGTTTTTAATCGTTTGATTCAGCAGTAAATTAGCTTTATCAATGTCGCCGCCAACAGTAGCCGTATAAAAAGTAGCAACGTTACCAATACGCCATTTAACAAATAAATCAACAATAACGTTTTTCTTTTCAGAGGTTAGAAACTGCTCTGGTTTTTCTGCCATCGTTTGAATACGCGCATCAAACTTTTTGATATTGTTGATAAGGGGTAATTTAAAATGTAACCCTGGTGTGTAGTCATCTTTAACGAATTCACCCAAACGAAACTTAATGGCTTTTTCGGTTTCAGACACGGTAAAAATACACATCATGCCCAGTATCAACACTGTGCCTAGACCTAGCAATAATTTATTCTGCATCACTGCGTCCTCTTAAATCACGTCCACGCGCGGCACCTCGTTCAAACGAAGCAGATTTGTCTGCTACGATTGGTTTTACTGGGTGTGCTGGTTGTTCTGCCACGCTTTGCGCTGTGCTAGCGTTAGCGGCTGACGATGGTGTTGACGGTGGTGGCTGTTGTTGCAACATTTTATCTAACGGTAAATACAGCATATTGTTAGCACCGTCTTTGACATTAACCATTACGGTGTTGGTGTCGGACAGCACTGATTCTATGGCTTCGATATAAAGACGTTTGCGTGTGACATCGGGTGATTTTTGATATTCTGCCAGTAATTGAGAAAAACGGCTGGCTTCACCTTGTGCTTGGGCAATCACTTGTTCTTTATATCCCTCGGCTTCTTGTTTCTTTCTAGCCGCCGCACCGCGTGCTTTAGGGACGACATCGTTATAATACGCTTGGGCTTCGTTAATTAAGCGTTCTTTGTCTTCGCGTGATTTAATGGCATCGACAAACGCGTTTTGAACTTCTTCTGGTGGTTGCGCATCTTGAAGGTTGACTTCTGTAACTAGAATACCCGCATGATAGTTGTTCATGACTTCCTGAATTTCGGATTTGATTTTCGTGACAATTTCACTACGACCTTCAGTCAACACAAAATTCATGGTACTGCTACCAACCACACCCCGTTCTACGCTTTCCGTAACTTGCTTTAAGGTGGCAGCAGGATTAGCGACACTGAACAAAAAGTCTTTTGCATTAGCAACCTGATAGCGCACGTTTAGACTTACATCGACAATGTTTTCATCGGCAGTCAGCATTAACGCTTCTTTAGGTACTGAGTTAGAACCTTGCTCAGTCGTAGCACCCGCAACACTGCGATAACCGACTTCAATAAAGCGTTGTTGCTTAACATTGACAATATCAACCCGTTCAATCGGACTAGGCAAATGCCAATTTAAACCCGACTGTGTAGTAACGGTATATTTACCAAACCGCGTTTCAACGCCGTTATTCCCTTCATCGACAATATAAAAACCGCTTAAGCCCCATAACAGCAATGCGCCGCCAGCAATAAAGCCTAACCCTTTCATGGGATTACTGGGTAAGGTATTACTAGATGAGTTGTCGTCACCATCACCATTACCGCCGCCAAAAATTTTGGCTAATTTTTCTTGCAACGAGCGTATTGCTTCATCTAAATCAGGCGGTTTTCTATCATCGCCTCGACCACTCCAAGGGTCTTTATCATCGCCGCCAGGTTCATTCCACGACATACATTGCTCCAGATTAATTAGTTAAACGATATTGATTATTATCGTATAGGATGATTTTAGCACTAGCATAACTTTTTTTCCTGAATGCTTAATCACGCAATCGCGTTATTCTAACGTAAATAATGAAATTCTCATTGTTTAACTACAAACATTTTGCCACTACGTCGCGGTACTCGGATAAATACAGTATCAATTTAAACGGTGTAGTGCTGATATGTTTGCAGTAGTTTGTTGAGTTATTGCCTAAGCAAGTGGTATAAGGTGTAAGTAAAATATTCTCTTCCCTCTATTTTAACTGGATAACGTGATGGCAAGTAATAATAACCGACCGATTTCCCCGCATTTACAAGCCTATAAACTGCCACTCACTGGCATTATTTCTATTACCCACCGCATAACAGGCGTACTATTATCAGTTGGCTTAGTCGTTATTGTGTTCATGATTTCAGCGACAGCAGACGGTGCAACTAGTTACACCGCTATGCAAGAAGTTATGAGTGCTTGGTTAATAAAACTGCTGTATTGGGGATTTATCTACGCATTGTTTTTCCATTTATGTCATGGTGTACGGCATTTAATTTGGGATGCAGGACGCAGTTTTGACCGTAAAACTTTAAATTGTTATGCGTTGATTGAGCTAATTGTCTCTGCTACGCTAACCTTAGCCGCTCTTGTGTGAGGACTTTATGCACTATAGAACCCCATTAAGCCGCGTACGCGGTTTAGGATCAGCCCAAGCAGGAACGCACCATTGGTGGATGCAGCGCGTCACTGCTGTCGCCTTAATCCCGTTATCCCTTTTTGCCATTAGCTTGTTGGATTTACTATTCAATGCCCCCTACGCACAAGCCGTCGCATGGTTAGCCACACCGTTACATAGCACATTGATTATCGCATGGTTGCTCGCCGTGTTTTATCATTCTGCATTAGGGCTACAGGTTGTCATTGAAGATTATGTTGCCGCCGAATCTATGAAAATAGTCGCAGTTTGGACAGTCAATTCGATTTTTTTCTTATTAGCGTTAGCAGCCGTACTGGCGGTGTTGCGTATTATTTCCTCAGTAGGTTAAACATGAGTTATAAAATCATAGAACACGAATATGATGTAATAGTAGTCGGTGCAGGTGGTGCAGGTTTACGCGCCACCTTGGGTATGGCAGAACGTGGTTTAAAAACCGCCTGTTTATCTAAAGTGTTTCCTACCCGCAGTCATACGGTCGCCGCACAAGGCGGTATCAGTGCCGCTTTAGGTAACATGGGCGAAGACGATTGGCGGTATCATTTTTATGACACAGTTAAAGGCTCAGACTGGTTAGGCGATCAAGACGCGATTGAATACATGTGCCGTGAAGCCATGAATGCCGTCATTGAACTCGAACATTACGGCGTACCGTTTTCGCGTACTGAAGATGGCAAAATCTATCAACGCGCCTTTGGCGGTATGACCACGCATTACGGCAAAGGCACTGCACAACGCACTTGTGCTGCAGCTGATAAAACAGGTCACGCCATCCTGCACACCTTGTATCAACAAGCCCTAAAAAATAACGCCGAATTTTTCGTTGAATATATCGTATTGGATTTAATCATGCAGGACAGCGAATGTCGTGGTGTATTGGCATGGTGTTTAGATGATGGTTCATTACATTTATTTAAAGCCCATAATACCGTATTAGCGACAGGCGGTTATGGACGCACGTTTTTTTCTTGTACCTCGGCACATACTGTGACAGGTGATGGTAATGCAATGGTGTTACGCGCAGGTTTGCCGCTACAGGACATGGAGTTTATTCAATTTCATCCGACAGGTATTTATGGTTCAGGTTGCTTAATCACCGAAGGAGCACGAGGTGAAGGTGGTTATTTAACGAACTCCGAAGGTGAACGCTTTATGGAACGCTACGCACCGTCTGCCAAAGACTTAGCCTCGCGTGATGTGATCAGTCGTGCCATGACCATTGAAATTCATGAGGGACGCGGCGTAGGTAAACATAAAGATCATATCTACCTACATCTGGAACATTTAGACCCTGCCCTAATTCACGAACGTCTTCCAGGCATTGCTGAAACCTCACGCATTTTTGCAGGCGTGGATGTAACCAAACAACCCATTCCCGTCTTGCCGACCGTGCATTACAACATGGGTGGTATTCCGACTAACTACAAATGCGAAGTCGTTACGTTGGAAGGTGATGATCCTGATAAAGTCGTAGTCGGATTAATGGCAATCGGCGAAGCGGCTTGTGTATCCGTACATGGTGCAAATCGTTTAGGTTCAAACTCGCTGCTGGATTTAGTAGTCTTTGGACGCTCTGCCGCCATTCGTTGTGCAGAACTGATAAAACCCCATATGCCGCACAAACCCTTAGCCAAAACCGCTTGTGATGCAGCACTCACCCGTTTTGATAATATCCGCAATGCTAATGGCACTCGCAGTGTGGCAGATATTCGTATCGCCATGCAAAAAACCATGCAAAGCAAAGCCGCAGTATTTAGAACCCAAACTACTCTGGATGAAGGTATTGTGGCAATGGCAGACATTCACAAAACCTTTACCGAAGTCAACGTGCAGGACAAATCACTGATTTGGAATACTGATTTAGTTGAAACCCTAGAATTGGACAACCTATTAGCACAAGCCACTGTCGCTATTAACGCCGCTGGTAATCGTCATGAAAGCCGAGGTGGACACGCTAGAGAAGATTATCCCGATCGTGATGATGTCAATTGGATGAAGCACACTTTAACGTGGCTGGAAAATGAGAAAGTAGAAATCGGTTATCGTCCTGTGCATTTATACACACTGACTGATGATGTGGAAGCGATACCACCTAAAGAGCGGGTTTATTAATCGCCAACGTAGAGACGCAGTGAATCGCGTCTCTACGCCTCACAATTATTTAGTGGCAAACCACTATTACAAATTCAGCTAATGCCAAAGAACTATGGTATCTATATTTAAATGGATGCTAACTCTTTCGGTGGAGCAGGCAAACTAGGGAATGCTTTCCAAACGATACGGCTTTTTGAAAAAAGTACAACCCAAGCAGTAACAAAAATGATTAGGAAATAATTTACCAAACTTGCGTTATGAATATACCATTTTTCTACTTCACCTTTATAAGGTGCAATAATAGTATCGTAGAAAACCATTGGATCGTTCGCGTCATGCAGTAAGTTTTCTTCATCTCGAAAAATGATAGAGCCTATACCAGAAAGACCAGGACGCACTTTTATAATTTCATTTTGTACGTCATCGCTAAAAGCCTCAAAACAACGTTGTGTTTGCGGACGAGGACCTACCACACTCATGTCACCCAAAAAAATATTCAACAACTGTGGTAATTCATTGATTTTATATTTGCGTAAAAATCCGCCAATAGGCAAAACACGCGGATCATCTCTCAGCGTGACTGTACCAGTCCCTATATTAGGACTGTCCTTAAGCATGGTGGCAAACTTGAGCAAATTAAACATTTTGCCATTGAGTCCTACGCGTTGTTGGGCGAAAAAAATTTCCCCTTCTCCAGAAAACTTGAGAATAATAGCGACAGGAATCAGCAATGGAGAAAGTACCAGTAATGCCAAGCCTGAAAAAAATATATCAAAAAAACGTTGCATCGTTACATCCTCGCATCCAAGTATTTACCTGTCTCTTTATGTCCGAAATTTGGAATCATCTCGTGAAACAGCGTTACAAAATCTGATTTGTCCCAGACACCTTGTTCTTTCATTTGTGCAATCGTTTTAAGAAAATGATCTAAATGACTGCTGTTAAATTCTGCGGCATTTTTAACAATGCCGATGCTATTAAAACGCGCTAAGTCTAAGGTTTCGTTATCAGTGAAAAATTCTTCAAAATCTTTCTCGCCTGTTGTATCACTGTCAAAGAAATAACATGGCCATTTTTTGGCGGCAATCAGTGCTTCGGCATTATTACGAGCCTCATCTTCACTGGCACACTCATAAGCCTCATAACCTAACTCGGCTAAATATTTGACGGCAATTTCTGCAAAGGTAATTAGATGTAATTCTTCACTGAGTTTAGGGAAGAAAATATCTCTGTTATCGCCCAACAAACAAGAGGTTAAGCATAGTTCACCTGATTCTTGCGGGGTAACAAAATATCGACGCACATCACGCGGCGCGGAAATAGGTTGACGCTTGGCAAAGCGTTGATTGAAGCCATGCAACAAACTACCATCCGAAAAAGCGACATTAGCAAAGCGTGCGGTAGAAATAGGCAGTTCAAGACTTGCCCGCATTAAGAACATTTCCATAATGCGCTTACTACCCCCCATCATATTGACTGGATTAGCGGCTTTGTCGGTTGACACACAAAAATATTTTTTTGCCCCTGCTCGTTGAGCTTGTTCAATGGTTTTAATGGTATTCAGAATGTTCACATCGACCATGCGCATCAAGGTAAACGGGTCTTTTTCACTACGGACGTGTTTCAATGCCGATAAATTGAGAACATAATCGTAACCATCACTGGCATTCATTAAAGCATTGAATTCTAGTGAACCACAATCAATCGCAAAAGTACTAAAATCACCGTCTATATAGCCTAAGGTACTGCGTATTTCGCGTACCAGCTCGACCATGTTATTTTCACTAATGTCCACCACATGAAGGACTTTTGGGTTACGCTTGAATATTTCTTTAACGACCGCCTGCCCTATCGAGCCAGCACCGCCGATGACTAAAAAACGACTAGCCGCGACTTCTTTTGACAGGAATGCTTCGTTATTTTTAATATCATCAGAGAACAGTTCGGTTTCTCTGCCTAACAACTGTAGATAATTCATTTTTTATTCCTTTTTGAGTGCTACAACAGGTACGCTAGACGGTATATTAACGATACGTTCTTCTAACCAAATCGCATTAGATAAGCCGTCATGCTGACAGTCTTTAAACATTTCTAGGCAATTCATTAAACGCCAAATAGGTCTAGTCATCACCCCATTTGCATTGGTATGCTCAAGAAACTCGTTACGTTGTTCCAATGAATCCAGTTGTAACGCATTTAGCCAATAGTTAGACTCGCAACCCTTAGGTTGTTTAATAAATGTCATGTCACTGTTTGAGAAAAATGCCTCATAGCGCGAAGCCAATTCTCGTTTTTGCGAAATAAAATAATCCAATTGCTCCATCTGAGCGCAACCTAAAGCGGCATTTAGATTAGGTAAACGGTAGTTATAGCCTATTTCATCATGAACATACTCGAAAGGATGCGGTATTTTGGCAGTCGTGGTGATGTGTTTGGCACGTGCGGCTAGTACGGGGTCATTGGTAATAATCATGCCGCCACCGCCTGTCGTGATTATTTTATTGCCATTAAAACTCAATATACCTAGTAAGCCGAAAGTACCTGAGTGTTGCTTACCGACATAACTACCCAATGATTCGGCAGCATCTTCAACGACGGGAATATTATATTCATCGCAAGCCGCTACAATTGAAACAATATCACAAGGATGTCCAAAAGTGTGCATAGGCACACAGGCTGATATACGCCGTCCGCTGGTTTTATTGTACGCCACGCCATTTCTTAATTCTGCGTGTTGATGCAAAAAAGCTTTCACTGCTTCCGCACTCATGCCTAATGTAGCCATATCCACATCGACAAATACAGGTTTTGCGCCAATATAAGAGACTGCATTACAAGTAGCTATAAAGCTCAATGCTTGGCAAATGACTTCGTCATCCCTGATCACACCTGCTAGCTCAAGCGCGACGTGTAATGCGGCAGTGCCATTTACGGTTGCAATAGCGTATTTCGCGCCTGTAAAAGCGACAATTTTCTGTTCAAACTCGGTAACTTTCGCACCGACTGAAGATACAAAATTGGAGTCGATACATTCAGTAAGATAGGTTTTTTCATTACCTTCAAAAACGGGTCGGTGCAGTAATACGGGGGTTTCGGGCGCGTAGATGGATTTTACAAAATCTTCAAACTTATTTAATGCACTGACTATTTGACTCATATTAAATCCCCATCTCGCTAATCATGACTTGATTGACTTTATGCACATCATATTTTTCTTGAGCAATTTCGTAAGAACGCTGTCCCATACGCTCAATCAAGGCTTCATCGGTGACAAACTTCAGCATCGCTGCCGCCAATTCATCTACAGAACCGACGGGGACAAGAAAGCCATTGTCTTCATTAGTGACTGTTTCTCTACAACCAGGCGCGTCCGTGGTGATGATGGCGCGTCCAATCGACATAGCCTCCAGTACGGAACGCGGTGTACCCTCACGATAGGAAGGCAACACAAAGACACTACACTGAGCAATAGCGGGACGCACATCGGACAAACGCCCTATGTTTTCAATTGTGCCTTCTGCTATCCAAGTCTCTAATTCCGATTTTGCAATAGCACTAGGATTCTCCTCATCAATCCATCCTACTAAGGAAAAGTGAGCGTCTGGATATTGTGCTTTGACTAGCTTCGCCGCCGCCGCATATTCCCGCACACCTTTATCCACTAAATATCGAGCAATCAATAAAAAATGGGGCGACCCTTTAGGAATAGGCGCATAGGCATAATAATCCATATTAACACCTGAGCCATTCACAACACACGTAGGTGCGTTGGGTTTCAAGATGCCCAATTGGTGAAACAATGCTAAATCATCAGGATTTTGAAAGAAAACTTTATGCGTGCCTTTTAGCGCGAGTCCATACAAACCCTGAGCTAATCGGCGGATTAAGCCACGTTGACCCTCGCCTTGAAAAGCATAACCAAGCCCAGAAATTAAGGCAAAACGCCGAGGCACACCGAGTATTGAAGCAGCTATCATACCGTAAATCACAGGTTTTATCAGATAAGCAAACACCGCATCTGGCTTTAACTTTTTAATCAATCGTAGCAACTGCCACAGCGTATGCAAATCTGCCAAAGGATTCATACCTGCTCGCTGCATAGTCACTTTATGGAGTATTAAACCTTTCGCTAACAGCCTGTTGTGCAGAACACTATTCATCTCCAAATCGGGTAAAGCAACATACACTTCCATCCCCCGTTCTAAAAGTGCATTAATAAGGTCGCCCCGAAAAGGTAATAAATCTTCGGCAAAGCCAGCTATTATTAAAAACTTCATTGTTCAGCCAGCCATGCTTGAAACATCAATACATCCCACAGGTGATACGACCAATTGCGCTGACCAGATAAATGCTCTGCCCACTTTTGCCGAATGGGTGCTGGATGAAAATATCCCTCGCGCTGTAACCGTGATTCATCCAATAACGACTCCGCCCAATCTCGCAATGGACCACGCAGCCAATCATCTAAGGGAATAGCAAAGCCCATCTTCGGTCGTTCGATCAATTCCTTAGGCACGTGACGATAAAGCACTTGGCGCAACGCCCACTTAGTTTGCCCATTATGTAGCTTCATTGATTGGGGTAAACGCCAAGCAAACTCGACTACTCGATGATCCAATAACGGCACACGCGATTCCAGCGACACACCCATTGCCGCCCTATCCACCTTGACCAGAATATCATCTGGCAGATAAGTAAGTGTATCCTGTAGCATCATTTTCTGAATCTGATCAAGCCCCAGCATATCTGGCGCATCCCCAGTCAACAATGTTGCTGGCTCAAGTCCGCCAATCACCACAGATGAGGGGTCATCCCAATGAGAAACCAACCGATGATAGAGTTCATCCACCGAGACACTGGTTAGCACATTCGCACCTTTGTGTAATTTATCTCCAACGTTTACGCCACGCGCAGAGTAAGGTAATGCTTTTGTGAGCTGATTCCAAAACTGTGGAGAAATGCTGGTTATACCTTGAACCATACACTTGCGCAGTGGAATGGGTAGCATAGACAACTTACGCCATAGCCCAGCCGTCATTTGATAACGATTATAGCCACAAAACAACTCGTCACCCGCATCACCAGATAACGACACTGTTACATGTTGCTTAGCCAGTTGCGAAACCAGAAAAGTAGGAATCTGCGAATCGTCAGAAAACGGCTCATCGTATAAGGTCGGTAAATGTGGAATCACCGCCATTGCCTGTTCAGCCGTTACATACAACTCGATGTGTTCCGTTCCCAAATGTTGCGCAACAGCCTTAGCATACACCGCCTCGTTGTAACCATCTTCTTCAAAGCCAATGGTAAATGTCTTGACTGGTTGCGATGATTGCGCCTGCATCAACGCCACCACCGTAGAAGAATCCACACCGCCCGACAAAAATGCTCCCAATGGCACATCCGCCATCATTTGTTGACGCACCGCATCTTTTAGCAAGGTTTCTAGTTCATCCACTGCCTGAACTGTACTACCCGTGAAAATATTGGCGATACCAGATTTTGCCGCTTGCACTCCAGACCAATAAATCACCACATTAGGTTCACGCTGCTGCGGAGAAATTATTAACAAGCATCCTGGTTGTAACTTTGCGATCCCTTTATAAATTGAATAAGGCGCAGGAATATAATTATGTCGTAGCAACAAACATAAAGCTCCTCGGTCAATTTCTGCCTGAAAAGCAGGATGCGCACGCAGTGCCTTTAACTCTGAACCAAATAAGAAAGTGTCGCCCTGCCAGCCGTAATACAAGGGTTTTTCACCAACACGATCGCGTGCCAGAAAGAGTGTGTGAGTCTGCTTGTCCCATACCGCAAATGCGAACATACCAATGACACGTTCAATCGTCTTTTGAATTCCCCAAGCCTCAAACCCTGCCAGTAAGGTTTCAGTATCCGAATGCCCGCGCCATTTTATACCTTGCACTCTGGTCGAACTATTTCTCCCCCGCCCTTCATGGGGGACGGCTAGAATAGAAGGAAAATCCTCCAATGCCCGACGTAAATCCAGATGATTATAAATTTCGCCATTGAAGGCAATCACATAGCGACCACTAGCCGATTGCATTGGCTGATGCCCCGCTGGTGACAAGTCCACAATCGACAAACGCCGGTGACCCAAGCCAACGCGCTGCTCCACATCGCACCAATAGCCCGCATCATCAGGACCACGGTGAACAATAGTGTCAGCCATACTCTTAAGTAAAGCCAACTCTCCTTCAATGCCCTGCGTAGCAGAACCACCCAAATAACCAACAAAACCACACATATTTAGCTCATCTTATGAAATTTGCGAATCTTCGGCAATGCAGCGGAAGTTATAAACCGAATTGCCGATGCTACACCAGGTATTGGGCAGCTTATAGCGTTACTCTCCTCAAATGAGATAATTTGCATCCTATGCTCCCTGATAAAATGTAACCCTTTCAGTATTTGCGCCTGTGACATCCCGTTCACATGAAAGCAGAGTGTGTACACACCAAAACCAAAATGTATTGGTGACTCAATTAATTGCGGCACGGCGGTTAAAGAACCCATCTTGTAAGGGTAAACACCATAGCCGTCCGTTAGATAGCGGAACTCCAGCTCTTCTAATACCTGTAACGTGACTTCATCTAGCGAATGAGACGGTGCCATAAACACTGGTTGCCATACACCTTCCTGAACCAGAATTTTTTTTCCTGCCTCTAGCTTGGAAAATTGCTGTTTGTAAGAAAGACCCGCTAGTTCCGACTGATGACCAATGCTAAAGATTCCAGAATTCTGGGTTTCATATTGATGTGTATAACCATGTTGTGCAATCGCCCAACCACGCGCATACCATTCACGAACCACATCCCAAAAATCATTGCGTACAGGCTCAACAGCCAGATTGGGATCAAGACAATGCGGCACTACACCAACTAGGAAGGGAATATCTAATTCTTTGGCTATATCATCAAAGGCAGAAAATTTCGACCATGCCATACTTGGTGTAATATCGTCAAAACGAATAATAAATTTAGAAGACATCTTTTTAATCTTTAAAAATTGAGAAATTGAGAAATTGAGAAATTGAGAAATTGAGAAATTGTTAAGAATCTCACCTTAAAACACAGCAAACATTTCATATAAGTAGTCATGTGAAAATTATTTGAAAACCAAATCCCGTGAATACTGGACAACGTAGACTAAAACTCCCGATAACTATACATCGTTACTTACAACAATCCCTCCATCTCCTGAAACAATTTCTTGATAAATAGCGGCAAAACGTTTACATGCCTTTTCAATTGAAAACTCAGCAATCACACGTTCCTTAGATCGTTCTCCCATTTCATTGCGTTGCTCTTTTGGCAGAGCAATGACCTCCAGTAGACCACGCGCGAGAGCATACTCATCTTGCGCTGGAACTAGGATTGCTGTACCCCCTGCCAAAACTGCTGTATCTCCAACATCTGTTGCTACGCAGGGTAGGCTCATTGCCATTGCCTCACCTAAGCAAAGGGGAAAAGCTTCTGTGCGTGAAGGCATACAAAATATATCCATAGTAGCAAGACATGCAGGTACATCCTCACGTTTACCCAGTAACACAAAACTATCCTGTAGCTTATACGCATTTATCCAATTAATTAAAATTGGATTATTTTCATCGCAACCTTCTCCAACCATTAAAAATCTAACTTTTACATTACTTTCAGCAACAATAGCAGCTGCCTTGACAAAATTCTGTTGTCCCTTGTCGGGATGAAATCGCCCTAAACAGCCAATAACCAATTCATCATCTGAAAAATTGCAATTTCTACGCAATGTAATTCGTTGTTCATCTGTTGCCGTTAGGTTAGAAAAATCAAAGCCATTGGGGATGACTACCATACGCGACGCATCATATCCTACTGCTGCATGTACCTGTTTGCCCGCTTCTGCAACACAGATAATTTTTCTGGGTATCCAACGCGACATCAGCGCACACATCATCATGATAAACAAGGTGTTTTTAGAGCTCTTCAGCGATATAAAAGCCCCGTGGATACCCCAAACAATATTTTTACAGCCAGAAAAATACGCCGCCAAGCCACCCAAGAAATCGGCATGATGCATCCAGGTTTGTACAATGTCAGGGTGGAACGAATCTATTAATTTCCTTAATTGATAAAAAATGCGTGCTATATCCCAAATTGAATGCATACCTAGCACCTGTACCGTGACTCCAGTTGTTTGAAGTTGCTTACTCCAAACATCATCAGCATCACGCAAAACCAAAACCATTCTTTTATCGGCTGACTCAGGATTGGCTAATAACAAGCGAACTAGCATTTGTTCCGCACCACCCATGGTAAGCGTTGCTATAATGTGGCATACTCTGATTCCATTATACTCATCTTTATCAGCAGTTTTTACATCTTCTTGCATGGTTATTTCAACTCCTTCATAGGCAACGATCTCATACCATGAGTCTAACTTAACAGGCAGTAGTATTTTAATAGTTGCTCAATATTTTTTAGATTAGTTCCAGTACGTTGTCAACGATAGGGCAGATGCCGCATGAGGCTGCTGATTTTTACTTTTTCTTCGTTTAATGAGCATTTTTAAAATCTTTATTTTTTCTTCGCTTAATAAAAATAAATAAATTAAGCAATAGCTTGGTCGGCTTAAGTATCAATTTACCAAAAATATTATCAAAAATAAAAATTGAATAAAGTGAGTAACTTTTTGAATCAAATCGCTCTTTATAACCAAGATTACCCTTGCCGAGATCAAGAATCATATTATTTGAAACACAGTAGTCCATGATAGCTAAGATAAGAAGCATACCTGGGGAGAACTGAGCATATTCTTCATCATAGGTTGGTATCATGTATACAAGACGATTGTTTGACATTATTTGACACTGTGCAAATGCTATCGGTTTTGTGTTGAGTGTCAGCTCGAAAAGCAATGAATCTTGAAAATTTAGAATTGTTTCAAGCAAGTCTTTATTTTTTTCAATACCCCAACTTGTATTAACTCTTTTTTGATCATAGGACATTTTTAGTAAATTAAAAAAATGATCAAACTTAATTTTGTCAATATCTTGTCCCTTATTTATTGCACAGTTAATCTCACCAGTTTCTGAAAGTCGATTTTTCCGTCTTTTTAAGTCTCTTCTTTTGTTTGGTCTAAGAGAAATGGTTTGATCTAAAGACGTTAATACATAACCGTTATATAGTTCAAGTAATTCACTACTATATCCCGCTAACCCTATGATACCTTGGTAATCTTCCTCTACATCAAAGCAAATAGTCAACATGGACTTATTTGCAATGCTTATTATGTTATCTCTTTGGATGCTATCATTTGGATCGAGAAAAGGGACTATTCTTGACCTATTCACGACGCTTATCAATCTTTTGGGCAAGAATGGGATTCCTATAGACTCCACGGGTATTTGTTGATTTCTGTCAGAAGATTCTATAAAGCTTTTTTCGTAAATCATATTGAGTGTGTGATTTGAAGGTAGTGGGTCAAATTTGTTAGCAGTATGAATATCGACACTGAATCTGACTGATATTACATATTCTTATTTTGTCTTGCATACTATTTTTTCAAAGACTTTTAATTTATCCTGCTTATCCTCTCCACTTCCCTCATAGAAAATGATTGCATACCATATTCGTTATTCAATTCACGATAATATTTCAATACTGTATTAAGATTCATCAGACTGGCTTCGAGATTCCGACCAAAATTGTGTGGATGCCACCATAAGTGAAAAACACTGTTTGTCATTGCTGCTTTCTTCATGCCGCTTTTCACTCGATTCAAGTGCATCGTGTTAGCAAGGGCATGAGTCGATACAGGACGAAGAAACTGGCTAGCAGGAATGTTTATCAACTGTTCTTGGGGTATGTCAGTTGGTAATGAAAATGTGTGGCTTCCCGTTATCGGGATATAGGTGTCTACAAACCGTATTAATCGCAATGCCTTACCAAAAGAACCTGACACAAAGTGTCCATCTTTATACATCCAATGATTTTGATTACCTCGATACGCAGTAAATCCAGCCGCCAATAAAGAATTTAGATATTCATCTCTTACCTGATTGCGTGGAAAAACCAAGCTGGTTGGTTTGACTTGGTATTCATCAAAAATTCTTTGATTACACTCTAAATCAGCAATAAACTGCTCTACCGTGCTATCGGTTTCGCCACAGTAAAAATGGCTATAAGTGTGACTGGCAAGCTCTTGTCCGTCTGTAGCTAGGATTTGTTCAACCAAAGGGCGTGCAAAAAAAAGCTTGGGCAAATCACGTGCAAGTGCAGATACCGAGTAAGTTGAGCAACTCTCCCGTCCATAAGTTGGCATAATCGAAGGGCGCAAATCAGACCATTGCTTGAAGTCCTTGCACATAAGCATACCCACGGTAGCCCACGTTACATGAATGCCATATTTTTTGAATAATGCCAGCATAGCTGGAACAGCCTGCCATACACCTTCGATGTTCGCACCGTAATTCTCCACTGTTCTTGAGTCTGTGACTCCCCAGAATAGCTCAAAATCCAGTGATATAACTAATGCTGACATACAATCTCACCCGATATTTTTAAGTAATAAGGTCTGAAATTCACTAATAACCACTTCCACTATAGCTCTCCTAAATAGTTTATAAAAAATCAAGGTACCAGATAAACTTCACTAAATGGAGTAAAAAACCCTCTAAAAACTGACTAAGAGAAACCTTGATCCCATTAAAAGTTTTGTTTTTTGCAAAGTGTCTGCGTAAATAACTCTTTCCAGCCAACCAAATGGCTTGCACAGGATTTTGTTCAGGCATGAGGTGCAAACTGAATCAAAGCCTTCGCCATTCATTCTTTTGTAAACCTGCATTAATTATCGTCTAAAAACGCTTTTAGTTTGGTATCCCGATGATAAGAGGTACCCCACAGCAACATTAAGCATTTTTAGGAGAAAGTGTAATGACAAACTCAAAAAAAAGCTAGGCAGGCAATGACTTCTTCGAGTGTCATTTCATTTAAATAACATATGCTACCCCGACAACCCAAATAAGAGCAGTACGCATTACCCTTTTCATAGCAGCTACGCCATTTGCCAATATACGAAACTGAGACATTCGACATCCTGCAAATGGTATCTGTTGGGATTTTATTGAGTGACATTTTGACACTCAACACTTGTTTAACTTTACGGGTATCTCGTTCTGAATTAATCAGTTCGTCTATATCTTGGGCGATATCAATTATCTAGTTTTATGCTATTGTGCTAATCTCCAGATAGAATATTAGCTCTGCACTGAAGTATTTAAGATTGATGATATGTAGTACATTCAACTATCTGACTCTTTTTTCAGAAAAAAATAGAGATAATTAATTAGTTTTATTTATTGGTATTTTGTACAATAAAAAATAGAAAAATACAACCCATACTAATGGCGAAGTTAACGGACACTTAGATAAAAATATTACAACAAGCAAAATGAAAGCATAGATGTCTTTTGGAAAACAAAATATAAAAAATGAGAATAACAAAGTATACCCAATAACACCGCCGGCCACTAATGTGCCAAACCATAATCCAACATCATGATAAACCAGATTTTTACTGTCAAATATAAAAATATTAGTAAACATACCATAACCAAAAATAATACTTTTTGGGCTTAGTTTAGCCAAATAGACAGCCAGCGATTCAACCCTTACCATAACAGAGCTGTCTTCTTCTGATGATCTTTGACCAAAAAATTCAGCACCAAAATATAAAACAATTACTATAAAAATTGCGACCAATAATATTGAAGTTATATTTATCTTTTTTTCAAAAATAATTCCAAGCACACAAATTGTGGAAAAAACATAGCCGAATGCCGAGAAGGACAACAAAACCGTCCCAATTACAAAAGCAGTCAGCAACAAGTGATCTTCTGACAACATTCCAAGTCTACGAACATTTGACTTAAATAACAGGAGAAGAGTGATAATCCAATTTGAATATGTACCAGGTTCATTGAATAGCCCTGTCGACCTAACAAAGTTCGGCATGAAAGATAAAGAAAATGAACCACCAATAGCGCGTTGTTGCTCACCAGTAATAGGTTCTAAATAATCTATCAGAGTAGCAGTTATCTGAAACCAAGAAAATTGAACAATAAAAAACCATACATGAAGCCAGATTACTTTATATAATGCACGGTGAAAGGCTAACGGATACAAATAATAAGCGACTACCGAGAACGCAAAATAAAAAAAGACAAAGACTGGAATCGCAAATTTAGTTAGGTTAAATACTTCACTGTCCGTAAATATGGCAGATACCACTCCCCAAACAAAAATATAAAAGAAAAATAATAAGATGTTAATAAACCCGTCATTGATTTTTAGCGCGGAAAGTCTAAATAATGGAAACAATAACAAGACACCAATAATCTGAAAAACATAAAGTCCAACTTGATAGAAATAATAAGAACCCAATGAGAATAGAAATACAGCTAACAGAAACAGTAAGTCGCACCCAACGAAATTCTTTTCAATATTATTGTTCATAGTAAACTATGATTTTAGATGTCGTATACATCACCTCATAAAGCGGGAGAGTCGGCATTATCACAATATTGGCATCTAAAAAAAATTGTATCATTATCTTTTTTTCCTTATACAATCATAAAAATACGCAATTCCACCCATGAAGAAACCCAATAGCGCATAAGGAAAAGATGGTGACTGTATAAAACATACTCTAGTTTTGTTAAAGTGAAAGCCAAATCTAAAAAAATTGATCACATTCTTTAGTCGCATCGAATAAATAACTGGTAAATCACACGCTTCTTTATAATAAAGTAAAGTGCCAAGAGGACTTTGCAATCTACAATTCAATGAATTCGCACTCAAACCATCATGCTGATAATCAACAAGCATTAATATTTCATTGATATGGCGGAATTTGTAAGTTTGACTTATTCGACTCCAGATAAGTCCTTCTGCAATAAATTTCTCTCCTTCAAAAACAGGAAATGGAAAGAGCTTCATAATATCTGTTCTAATTAAATTCAATTTATCACCGTGATAACGATCAGATACATCATAAATTGCCCCATCCATAATGTTCAAAGGAAAACAATTCCCCACAATTTGACCATCAAAATGGCGCGCCAGACTTACCACACCTGCGAACTCGGCACGCTCCGATATAGGAATTGAGTCCCAATAATACTTAAATTTTTCCAGCATAAATGTCTCACATTGATCATCTGAATCAATTATCACGATCATTTCGCCTTTCGCTTCCGCGACACCAATATTTATTGCAGTATGTTTACCACCATTATTTTTTTTAACGTACCGAATATCCAAGTACTTTTCTCTAATCCAGCTCAACACCAAGGTTTCAGTATCATCGGTACTTCCATCATCAACAATCAGCCATTCAAAATCCTGAAAAGTTTGAGCTAGTAGACTGTCATAAACTCGATGCAGTGTATGCGCTCTATTATATGTCGGTGTAAGGACTGTGAAATAAGGGTACCTCATGTGAACACCCTTGCATACTACAGTATTCACTTGATTCATTGAAAACACCTTGTCAAATACCTTGTCAATTTAAGTCGAGATTGACCCAAATCAAAAATAAGCAACAATATCGCGTAGACGATACATCCCAATACAACTTGACCAAATAGGACAACAGAGTTACGTCCTCCCAGAGTTGACCAAACATCCCATCTCATTGCTGCCCAAAGACTTGCCGCCATTCCTGCCGAGGCCAAAAGCACTTTATAAGATTCTTTAGGAAAGGGGGGAAGTACAAAAACTTTCCGCCCAAGATACCAACTAAAAAAAAGCCCCACCAAAAATGCGCCAAGGGTAGCATAGGCAGCTCCGACCATCCCATAAATCGGAATCCACCAGAGATTAAATCCAATATTAGCAAGTGCTGCCCACATCACGACCCAAACTTGCCCCCCCATCTTGCGACTTAATTGAAAACTGTAGTCAAAATAAAATGATTTAATTCCACTCACAAAGATCGACAATGCCACCAACGCGATTATACGACCCGCGCCTTCGCGAAATTCAGTACCCAACATCATAATTGCAATATTGTCTGCCAGCATGAACATGCCGACAGTAGCAGGCACGGAAATCGTTAGCAGCAAAAGGGCATTTTGTCTAAGTTGGTTCCGTGCCTCTGTGACACCTTTTTCCTCCAACGCACGAAGTGCCAACGGAAAAGCGGCTAGATGAACGATATTCGTTAACATCCCCAACGACTGTTGCGCTAGATCGTATGCTGCGGAATAACTACCAACCGTTTTGGCATCCATAAGCCATTTCAGAAAAAACCGATCAGAGGTATCTACTACCAAAGCCAATATTAATGTCAAAATCATTGGCGAACCATAGCCAATAAAATTCTTAAGCAATCGTACATCATAATGACGCACAGAAAAGTCCTGCCAATACTTACAAATTAAAAGAGTGGAGAACCATAAGCTAATTATTAAACCGATGAGAATACCAGTGACACCCCAGCCAAGATAAAATAGGGTAATTGCAAGACCTATCGAAGATAGTGCTTTAACTGAGGTAAGCACCCCATAGCGGATTGGACTTAATCGGGTGTTGATAATTGTCAAGTTCAAATCGAACCACCCCTGCCCCCAACCTAATGCAATAGCTAGGACAATGAACCATTGCAACGTTTTGTCAGGCCATAACCACGCTATCGCACCACCTGGGATACCCGTAATTGCTACCAATACCAAGAACCCCACTAATGCCGTAGAAATTAGCACTTCAGGTTGATTATCTTGAGCTGGCAAAAACCGTCCCACGCTTGAACTTAGCCACTGAAAGCCCACCGTATTCAAGATGCTCGCCGTCGCCATTACCAGAGCATAGTGACCATACTCATCAGGAGTCAGCAGTCGAGTGTAGAGTGCCAGTGCCAACAAAGTGGTCGCACCAGGTATAATGCGACCTAGAAGATAAAAAAAACTGTGCCGAATCAGCATTTGCGTATGTCCTTAACTGTTCTGGCTAGATGACAGTGACTAAAAAATCTTTGCGGTGTGTTCTTAAAAAAGCAGTGCATTGTCTTTATCCTTGATCATATTTTATCAAATTATCCAGTTGGAAGGTTTTTAAAGAGTATTAATTACTTAATCCCGCTCTCTCATAACTTTTCTTCAGTTTCGGCTAGAATCTTTTGTTCATTTACTTTTGTATCATCAGTTTTTAGTAAAAACCCGAAAAATTTCTTTTTCTTATTAAATGCATCAATTTGTTGCTCGCTGGGTATCAGTCTTCTATCGCTTTTAGAGCGCATATCAACCTCTGTTGTTTGACTTTTAGCTCGTCTGTCAAATACTTTGGTGTCTCGAAGATAGCGAGATATTTTCGTTATCAACCAAGCACGATCAATTAACCAATAATAACCAATAAAAAGTGCTATAAAAAAACTAAATAATAATGGCTCTGGAGCTTTAAAAAAGAGATTAGCGGTTATGCCAAAAAAGGATAGCCCAAAAGAAAAAGTCAATATTATAACCAGCGTTTCGTTAACACTGTAACCAGCGACATGAAAGATATGATGCAAATGTTCTCGATCTGCATTAAAGGGTGAACGTCTTTTTTTTAAGCGTCGCAACATGATACAAACAGAATCTAATAGCGGAAGAGCTATAATCCATAAGGCTGTTGTTGGCATAATCAGTGCTTTTGCGCCTTGCGATGAACCGATTAATAGCCAGCAAATAGTAAAGCCCAACAGAGTACTTCCTGTATCACCCAAAAATATTTTAGCACTCAACCTTCCAAAAATACGCAGGTTAAATAACAAGAAAGCCAATATTGCAACCATAAGAATAAGGCAAAACTTAAAAAGTATCCAATCTTGAAAAGCCCAAGACACCTCTGCAATTGAAGCAATTGAGACGAGGGATAAGCTTCCCGCCAATCCATCGATACCATCAATCATATTGAAGGCATTAATACCACCGACAACAGCGAATACAGTAAAAACAGTTGCATAGTTGCCAAGGTAAATATGACCTAAACCTAATAAATCGCCTAAGTTAATTATTTTTATGTGTGCAAATTCAACCATTATTAATGCAGCTACAATTTGAATAATCAGTCTAATTTTGAAGCTGATATTCTTATAATCATCTATAAAACCCACACAAACCAATAACATGGTAGCAAAGACAAAGGCTGTTTGATTGGGAAAGAAATTGTCATTAAAAAATAATGTTACTAGGATGGCAAGATAAATTGCTATACCGCCAATAAGAGGAGTCTGCTGTTTATGCTGCTTTCTGTGAGTGGGCTTATCTGTAAAACCTATTTTTAGGGCGCAAGGATATAAGACAAGTATAAAAAAAACTGTCGCCAGCAAAGGCATCAAAAAAAAATTTGAAAACATAAACCTTTCTCCGTTGTTAAATCAAAAAACCTTTACATGATATAAATTAAAAGATAGTTGGTTAAATCTGTAACTTGATCGGAGTACAAACTTAAGTTTGTACTCCGAAATACTTAGGAGCTTGAATCAAACAAACTGTCAAAAAGTACAGATTTCATACGCTACCAGCTAGTCTGTAGAATGTATCATTTGGATTTTTGGTAACTATATTGATAGACGTATTCGCGCCCGTAGCTAGATGATGCTTGAGGTAAGTCATTAAACACGACACCTTTTAACTGAACGCCGGCCTGAGTTAGACGCTTGGTGCTTTGTTCCAACTCTCGCATAGGGTGTTGACCAGCCTTAACAACCATTAAAGTAACGCTAGCCATACGTCCAATAATTGCTGCATCGGTCACTGCTAAAATGGGCGGTGAATCAATGATAACTTGGTCGTAATTCTTACTGATGCTGGCTAATAAATTACTAAATCGTTCATGCAACAGTAGCTCTGATGGGTTAGGCGGTATACATCCAGTAGAGATAAAGTCCAGATTAGCTATCGGTGTTTTATGAATCACTTCATCCAGCATTGTAGTCATAGTGCTTGTGCTTGAAATAAGTTCGGAAAGCCCGTGTGTTCTACCTACTCCTAAAGTTTTATTGATTTGACCTTTACGCATATCACCATCGATTAATAAGATTCTTTTACCCGCATCAGCCAATACGACTGCAAGATTAATGGCAACAAAGGTTTTTCCAACTCCAGGGCTTGGACCAGTAATCATAATAATGTTGTTTTGCGCTTCCAAAAAAGCAAAATGTAAAGTAGTTCGTAAACTGCGCAAACTTTCTATGGCTAAATCATTTTGATTTTGCACTGCCAGAATTAAAGGGTCATTGCTTTTTTGTATATGAACCCTTTTAAGTTTTTTATTGAGCTGTTCTTGATCGACACTATGCGAAATGACTGCATAAACGGGGATATGCAATTTTTTTTCTATTAAATCGGATGCTTTAACACCGCGATGTAGTGCTTTACGAATAAACACTAAAGCGACACCTAATATCAATCCTAAGATGAACGAAACCGCAATAATCAGTGATTTTTTCGGTTTTATAGGCAGATCAGGCAATACAGCGTAATCGATAATTCTTACATCACCCACAGCTCCTGCTTTGGCAACACGTAATGTCTGAAAGTCGTTGAGTAAATTAGTGTAGAGTGCAGTATTGACGTTAACATCTCTGGTCAGCTTTAATATGACTTGTTGTGTTTCTGGTAGAACTCCAATTTGTTTGTCGTTAGCATTCATCTGACCTTGTAAACGAACAATTTGCTTATCAAGAGCAACAACGGAAGGATGCGATTCAGTAAATCTCTGTCTTAGCTCATCGCGTTTCTGCTCCAATTGCGTGATTTCAGTTTTTATTTTCACCACGCCTTCTAAAATGCCTCTTGTTTCGATATCGAGATCAACTGAACCCATACGGGTTCTGTAATCATTTAAGGCTGCTGTTGACTGATCCAGTTGCCCTTTAAGCACGGGCATATTCTTTTCCAGAAATTCCAACGTTTTTTGTGCCTCCGCTGATTTTTGCTCAACGTTTTGGCGCAGATAAATATTAACGATTTCATTGAGTAGCTCTACCGCCAATTGAGGTTTGTTATCCTCTAGGGTTAATTCAAGAAGCCTAGTGAGTTTGCCTTTTTCATCGACTTTAAGTTTTTCTTTTAGTTGACTAATCGACTTGCTTTCGGACTGGCGCATCAGGATAAATCGAGTATCTGGTCGTGCTTTTATCAGTGAGACAAATAACGTGATGGGTTGTTCGTGACCTTCCAGTTTTTTGCTAGCCAGCCGACCCACTTCACCTTCCAATATCAGTTCATGTTCATGCATTAACCGAAAATGACCTTGTTTGCCTGCAATTAATATAAATTTTTTATCTTGCAAGTCTCCTGGCACCGTAAAAGTATCGATGCGAATGGATTCGCCTCCCCAAGCATATTGGTTTTGTTCGAATAAAGCATTTGCAACTTTGTTATCGTCATTGAGCGTTTCAAAACGTCTAGCGAACGCCTCGCCGATGATAGGAAAATATTTTGGTTTAGCGATTATGTTCAACTTAAGATTTCTAATAGCCCCACCCAAAACCATTCTTGATTTGATAATCTCAATCTCTGCCATTACGGGTATCTCAGTTTTTACATCTGATGGCTGTTGTTGCAAAGTTCTAAGTGCTTGCGCTTGCGCCTCGACTTGCAACATGGCATTAGTTTCATAAACGGGGGTGTCAAGAAAAGCTTTTGCTATTCCAAGAGCCAGCCCGACTACAGTAATCAAAAAGACAAGCCATTTGCCATCAATTAGTATGGCTATCATTTCACCTAAATCGATTTCATTGCCATCTTCATGCGGCAAGTAATTGACAGTTGAATTGCTATTGTCGGAAAAAGATTTTTGCATTTTATTTCAAGAAATAGCTAATTAAAAAATTGAGGGTTGCACTGAAATAAGTGGGTTATGAATTAACCTGATTTTAGCAGTCCGTCCCCCAGATCGGTAGGATATCACCAGATAACCGCAACTTCCTTGATACGGTTAACTTGTGGTGAAAAAGCCAAAATATTTTATCCAGAATTATTTGATATTTTGTGGAGCAACAATCGTGCCAAAAAGTGTGGCGGTAGGTTGAACCTGACCAATGATTTGACTCCAACGGATACCCTCTGCCCGGTCGATGTAAATAATGTCACGGGGCTGTAATGGGAAACGATCTGCCAATAATAAGGCATCTGGTGATTTGGCATCCAGATGAAATATTTCTGGTTTGCCAAGACCATTTCTAAAGATGAAAATTCTGGCCGCATCCGCTGTTTCTTGATTGAGCCCCCCCTGTTCACTGATTGCTTCGGTCAGGGTCAATCGACCTTTATCCATAATGACACTGCGTGATCTTGTAGAGCTGTTAGTACCATTTTGAATGCTACTCACAAGATTGTTATCCCCCAGCACAAAAACCTTGTTAAACTGCCTATCTGGCACATTCAGCACATCACCGCTTTCAAGTCGGACGTTTTGACTGAGATCGCCACCTTCATAGAGAGCCTGTAAATTAATGCTGTAAGTTTTGTCGTTGCGAGTCAACGTTATATTACGTGCGTCTGCCTCGGGTCCTAATCCACCAGAACCATTTATTGCTTCCAATACAGTCAAAGGAATATCTTTCACCTCCTGAATACCTGGTTTGAGAACTTCTCCAACGACATAAACCCGTTGACTTCTATAACTGGCTACGCGTACGTCAAGCTGAACTTGTTCAATATAGACTGATAGCTTTTTGGTTAGCTCACCGCGAATTTCTTCAACTGTTTTCCCAGCCGCTTTTATTACGCCAGCATAGGGAAAGAAAATATTACCGTCTTCGCCGACGACCGTGCCAGCTGCATCTGCTGCACGATACTCACCAGCTGGGATAGTTAATTCAGGATGCTCCCATACAGTTATAGTAAGAATATCCCGAGGACCAACATGATATTGGCTCGAGGGTTCTTTGGCAGGCACGCCTTCTTTAGCTTTAGAGCCGATGCGATAGTCGTAATAAAGATTAGCGACATTGTTTGGATCTAAGGTACGATTTTTAATATCTTTTTCTAAATCAACAATCAACTGAGCTGTAATCGATTTAATATTTAGCTTTTTCAAAATTGTTTCATTGCTTTCCTTTACTGGCATTTCTAAGCTAGATTGAGAGGAGAACTGGCTCATGTGCTGACCAGGTACGACAGTGCATGAACAGAGTTGGCATGTTGAAATCAATATCAGTAAAGTTTTGCTTTGCATATTTTTAGGTATCCAATTTGATTAGTAGCTTTGGTTTGTTAAAAACTCAAGTGGATGATTATAACCTCGAATGGTGCTTAATAATCGTATTATAATTTTTTTAACCACTCGAACGCACCCCGCTCAATTAAATTAAACGACACTTCAAAAGCTAACAAATTTTGCTGATAAGGGTCTGGAATATCAAAATCCTCCCAATGACCAAGGCGGAAAACCTTGCCTTTTGCACAAGGATCAAGTGCTTCGATGGCACTTTTGTGAGACGATTCCATAACCAAAATAAGATCAGCCTTACGAATCATATCGTTATTTAATTGGCACGCGCGATAACCTGAAATATCGATGTCTTTTTTCATCATCAATTGGCAGGCTTTCGCATCGGGTGGATGCCCAACTAATGCGCCAAGACCCGCAGAGCTAACAACGCAATCACCTTTGCCAGAAGCAGTCAATACTTGTTTTAACAAGCCCTCTGCCATTGGGCTTCTGCATATATTTCCGATACAAACGATAAGTATGTTTTTAAACAGCATATAAAAACCAGCAAGGATAAATATTATTAATAAAGGTCTACTTAAGACTTGTTAAGTACCAATCCAACGCTTCTGTTAAACCTTCTCGCACACGATAGATGGGCGCGTAACCCAAAAAATTATGCGCTTTAGAAATATCTGCTAGTGAATGACGCACATCGCCTGAACGAAAATCTCGATAAATCGGCTTAAAACTTTCAAGTTTTTTAAAATGTACGACCAAATTTTCTCTTAGATAGTCCAATAGTTGATTTAGCGTCGTGCAGTCACCTACGGCAATATTATAAACCTGATTAATTGCTGCTTTATTTTCAGTGGTCGCGGCGAGTAAATTGGCTTGAACCACATTTTTGATATAACAAAAATCTCTACTAGTTTCGCCATCACCATTGATATAGACTGGTTCATCACGAACCATAGCGGCTATCCATTTAGGAATAACTGCAGCATAAGCACCGTCTGGGTCTTGTCGTGGACCAAACACATTGAAATAACGCAGTCCGATTGACTCTAAGCCATAACATCTTGCAAATACATCGGCGTAAAGCTCATTCACATATTTGGTAACCGCATAAGGCGACAGTGGTCTGCCAATTTTGTCTTCTACTTTAGGTAAATCAGGATGATCGCCATAAGTAGAGGAAGAAGCGGCATAGACAAAGCGTTTTACCTTAGCATCACGCGCCGCAACCAGCATATTCAAAAACCCATCAATATTGGTGCTATTAGTGTTGATAGGGTCTTCAAGTGATCTTGGCACACTACCCAATGCCGCTTGGTGTAGTATATAGTCCACGCCCACACAGGCTTGATGACAAGTGCTAAGCTGACGAATATCGCCTTCAATAAACGTGAAGTTGCTCCATTTTTTTTCACCAACAAGCTCTTTGACCTGATCCAAATTATGTTGGTAACCCGTCGCGAAGTTATCTAATCCGATAACCCGTTGTTCATGGTTAAGTAACGTTTCCAGCAAGTTAGAGCCAATAAAACCAGCGACTCCAGTAACTAACCATGTTGCAGGTTTATCAGTAAGCTGTTTTAAAAATGTTTGAGTTGTCGTCATAAAAAAACCTATAAAAATTGCGGATTGCTAAATTGGTTTATTAATAAAACAAAGTAAAACCAAATGCTTACAATCGCCACAATTTATAGCCAGCTTCCTGAATGGCTGTTGAATCATAAGCTGATTTGACATCCATAAAAACGCCATTGGGTTTAAGTTTCGATAGAATATTATTGAGTGGAATATCCAGATATTCTTTATGTGAAACAGCAGCAACAATGGCATCGGCGACAGGTAAATCATCCCAATTGACCAATGGAATACCATACTCATGAACCGCCTCTTCAGATTCAGCCACTGCATCATGAACCGACACATCCCAACCGAAATTCTTTAATTCGTAGACCACATCTGCGACTTTTGAGTTTCTTAAATCAGGGCAGTTTTCTTTAAAGGTCAACCCTAATACGATAATTTTTGCAGTATTAACTGAGTTACCTGCGCGGATTAACTGCATACTGGTTTGCTGAGCGATAAATGCAGCCATGCCATCATTAATACGCCGTCCAGCAAGAATGACTTCAGGATGATAGCCCAGCATTTCTGCTTTATGGGTTAGATAGTAAGGATCAACGCCAATACAATGTCCACCCACTAAACCAGGACGAAAGGGTAGAAAATTCCATTTGGTGCCAGCCGCTTTCAAAACCTCTAAGGTATCAATACCTAAACGGTCAAATATGATGGCTAATTCATTCATCAAGGCAATATTCAAATCACGTTGCGTATTTTCAATGACTTTAGCGGCTTCAGCAACTTTGATAGAGCTGGCTCGGTGTACACCCGCCACGATAACGCTTTCATACAATTGCGCTACTTTCTCCAGCGTTTCGGCATCATCACCTGACACTACTTTAGTAATTTTAGTAATGGTTCTTTCCTTATCGCCTGGATTAACACGTTCAGGTGAATAACCCACATGAAAATCCTGCTTCCATTTAAGACCTGATTCTCGCTCTAATATGGGTATACAAACTTCTTCCGTTGCACCAGGATAAACAGTCGATTCATAAACGACAATGGCACCCCGTTTTAAATGTTTACCTACTGTAGTAGAAGAAGAAACCAATGGTGAAAAATCTGGCTGATGTGCCACATCGACAGGCGTGGGTACGGCAATGATGATAAAATCAGCCTTCGATATGTTATTAGCATCGGTCGTTACAGCCAGTCCCGTTGCTGCTTGTAAGTCGGCACTGGAAACTTCTCCCGTTGGATCAATAAATTTCCGATAACTCTCAATTTTGCTTTCGGACAAATCATAGCCGATAGTTTCAAATTTTTTGCCAAACTCCACTGCCAGTGGCAAACCAACATAACCCAACCCAACAACCGCAACTATATTCTTATTCACACACGTCCCCTCGATGTTTATAACTTCGCTAACTTTTTCAAAAGCTTATATTAATATTCTGATCTGCCAAAATATTGGCTTCGCCGCAGAATTTGGCTCATTGTAAAATTCGACCTACCATCAATTTTTGAATCCATACTAATGTTAACAGTATTCAATGATTATTAACAATATCCAAGAATGTCTTACAGGACGATTGCTACATTTACGCGATGCTCGACTTTTAAATT
>DFWO01000034.1 GCA_002380945.1 Methylococcaceae bacterium UBA4132
AGTGGGGGTTTCAATACTAAATAAGTAATTGAACTAAAATTTTCTGGTGTTATGGAGTGCAAGCTCTGCTTGCAAAGCAGGCGAAGCCTGCACTCCAACGTTGAATAACCGCTGGAAATTTATATTCAGATATTTAATAGGCGGTTACTTGGTTTTAATGTTGTGTTTTCACAAAGCGCGATAAAGTGGTCGAATTGCTGATTGCTCAGCTTGATTTCTGTTTGTTGTTGAATAATGTGCGGGGAATTTTCTCGAATTAATCGGGTAATGTGGTAGTCCCAAAGCATGAGTGATAGATTAAGCCGTTCGTGGTGAGTTTGTCGAACCACATCAACATCCTTCGACTGTTCGACAAGCTCACAGCTCAGGATGAACGGTAGCTATAAATATCACTCAGTCTTTAGCACTACTAATTCAGTCAAAGACGCACAGCCTAAAGCGGCTGACGCACGTTCTGCTATTTGTTTAGTCTCTAAATCAACGCGCATTTCTATTCGCTGATTGTTAGAAGATACTGTTGCCATTATGCCATCCTTCGTTGAAGTGTTTTAAGGGATGGTAACATAACGGAAAAATGCCGTACAAATATCAAAAAATAACAGTCGAGTCTAGTGACTAAAACGCTTGCTAACTGATAATAGTAAGTCAGGAAGTCAATACGCATTGAGCATCAAAGCATAGTTATCATAAGTCTGTAACACTTCTTTTTTGGAGCTAAAATTCTGTGCTTGTGAATAGATCAAATTAGTTGACATTGCCACTAGGTAGAGAGTAAAAAGCGATATAGCCTAATGTAGTTATTTGGAGGTTATTTCATGCAGCAGCCACATTCATATTTGGGAGCAACTCATCATCCTGTTGTATCAATCGTCAAGAGTGTCGATCGTGATGTTGAACGCGGTGAAGACATTTTGATGCTGGGTTACAGTTTAGTGCTAATGGCACCGCTATTTGCCCAGCTTGTGCCGCCTAGAATTCTGTTACCATTAATGGCGTTGAGTTTTGTTCTTTCAGTCTGCTTTGCTCGTCGAAATTTTCATAGCATCCAGCAACAATTAGATGCGGCAATGCTAATGACCGAATCTCAGGATTTATCGGTACTACGACCCATCACTGATATTTTTAAAGAGCATCCACAGCATACCTTGACCGAAGGTTTTAATCCGTTAAAAAATCCGCTGCGAACTGTAAAAAGTTTTCTAGGCGGGATATTAATCAACCCCCTTTGGGTGCCGATTTTTTATACGCTAGGGCTACAGTTTGCCGAAGACAAACAATTACACCTGCTAAACAAAGCCGTTATCAGTGTGGAAGATAAAATAAAGCATTGGCACTGAAGGGCAGCAATATACAAAACGGGAAAGAATATCCCAAAGGGTTTTTCTGCAAAATCATACTTTTCAAGATTATCTAAAATCATTAAATCAAACTTCTGATAATTTTGCTGATCTTTTAGCGTCAGTTTCACCCGATAGCCATATATGCAGGTGATTTCAAGGTAATCGTGCTTTCTTTTGTTTCATGAGTTGCTGCTGTATGTTTAACATCTGATTCATCTGGTTCATTTGATTTATATCTTGATTGATTTGATTCCGCTGCATATTGTTTTGATTCATTTGCTCTATCTGATTCATTTCAATAAGTTGATTAGTTTGATTCATTTGCATAATGTTTTGATTCATACGTTCCAATTGATTCATATTTTGAATCATTTGGTTCGTCTGATTAATTTGATAGCTTGAATTTGCTCCCCATCGTCCAGCATGAACAACACCAGCAAAGCTGATAAAAAAAATAAAGATGGTACGGGTTAAAAATAAAGTGATATTCATTGTTTTAATCTCATGCTTCAACATGACACGGGGTTACTATAGGATAACCTGAGTTCGATATTGAATAGGCTACTGTTCATCTCTATCTGCATAAATATTATCAACGAGCTTTTTAAACCAGTGTGGGCGAAAAATGACTACCAGCAATCCTATCGTACTGGTGATGGGAAGTAACGGTATTGACATGAAAATAATAAGCACTATGGCACATTTTATTCTGGCAAAGACAGAAACTGCTTTCATGATTTTCCCTAGAATAATCAGATCAGTAAACGCTCATTTACGCATAGCCCTACAGCAAGTTTTTCAACACTGAATTATCAGAATTATGGCTTTAGCAAGATAGTTTTGCCTAATTTACTTTTTGTAAAAAATTAAACCGTACCTAGCTGTAAAGACAACATTGAAATCGTTCCAAACGTAACTTTATCATTGAAAAACCGAATGTGTTCGTTATTACTTTGTAGTCCTAAAATATAAAGCAGTGGTAAAAAATGTTCAGCCGAAGGCACAGCAAGTTTAGAAACAGCCCCCATCTTTTCATAGTTAATAATGCTTGGGTGGTCAGAAGCTACAATCAATTGTTTGATATGGTTGTTAAAGTCTACTGCCCATTCCAGCGCGTTATCACTCCAATTCATCTTAGCTAGATTATGAACGATATTGCCACTACCGATGATTAGAATACCCCCGCTTCGTAATCTTCTTAAAGATTTACCCAATTCATAATGTGATAAAGCGGATTTTTTACGATCTAGGCTGAGTTGAATAACAGGAATATCCGCATTTGGAAACATCTGACATAAAACCGACCAACACCCATGATCCAAACCCCAATCATAATTTAAGATACTATCTGTTGTACCGATGATCTGTTGGATTTGTTTGGCTAATATCAAACTACCCGATGCGGGATACCCTACATTGAAAAGAGCTTGTGGAAATCCATAAAAATCATGAATGGTTCGCGGTTGCTCCATCGCAGTAATTTGACTGCCAATAGTTTCCCAATGTGCAGAAATGCACACAATAGCCTTAGGTCTTGGTAAAGAACGTCCTAATTCTACCCAAACACGACTGAACTCTGTCTCTTCAATCGCATTCATAGGGCTACCATGTCCGATAAACAGTGCAGGCATCATAAGCTAAAGTTAATCCTTGGTAGCTTCAACTGGAAGAGTAATGGTGACCTCATCACCCACGTTAGGCGCGTACTTGCCCATATTGAATTCGGTACGTTTGACAACGGTTGTGGCGTTAGCCCCGCAAGCGTCTTTTTTAAGTATGGGGTGCAGCATACATTGAAAAGAAGTTACCTTCAGCATCACTGGTTTACTGATACCTTTCAACGTCAATGTGCCATCAACAGCCACTAACGTATCACCCTTGAATTTGAGTTTGTTAGAGATGAAAGTTGCTGTTGGATACTTGGCAGTATCAAGGAAGTCTTCGCCCTGAATGTGTTCATTGAATAAAGTAGAGCCAGTATTTACTGAGGTAGTGTCGATGGTCACTTCAACTGAACCAGATTTCGCTTTACGATCAATGATGATTTTACCTGATGTTTTATCGAAGCGGCTTAGCTGTGTCGAATAGCCAAAGTGGCTGTAAGAAAATTGTGGTAAGGTATGATTTCCATCAATAGTGTAAGTTTCGGGAGCAGCCTGTACGGTGGCTGACAATAATGTAACTAATGACAGTAGCGTAATGCGTTTCATAAAAGCTCCTAGATTAGGTTTTTTGATAAGGCGGATTAAAATCATCAAAGTAATCCTAGCTATCATGCGGCTTTGCGTTGAAATTTTTCAAAAAATACGGCATAAGGTGTTTGGTAGTTTAACCCTTTTCGAGGGAACAGTTTCAACCTGTTGTAACCTCCTCACTTTATCAAAGCTCATAATCATCATAAGTCTGCAACACTTCTTCCTGAGTAATGCCCAGATAACGTAGCGTTGAGGTAGTATTGGAATGATTCAACACCTTGGCAATCTTCTCAATCGGCACACCGTCTTTGTACATTGCCATGCCACGAGATTTACGCATACTGTGCGTGTTAATACGCAGACCCACCCGCTCCCCCGCCTCCTTAAACACCCGACTGACCGAAACACGGCTAACGGGTTTATCTTTGGCTCGATTGCTATGCACCTGAAACAACCAAGTATCACCAGGGTATTCCTGTCGTCTTCGGCTAATCACCACAATAGCCGCCGCGTTCAAACGAATCACCTTCATCTTCCCAGTTTTAGCTTCAATCAACTTGAGCGACCGTTCCTCCAGATTTAAGTCAGCGTACTTCAGCTTTAACAAATCACTAATCCTCAGTGACACATTCACCCCGACTTTCCAAATATCGGCGTACAGTTGACCAAACTTGTTGTTGAGGACAGTGTGGATCATCTCGATTTGGGTTTTACTGGCGGCATCGACGGCTTGCATTTTAGGTACTTTTTTTCTGTTAAAGTTGATATGTGTTACATATAATAACAATAAAAATCACTTAAACAAGTAAAATCAACGGCTTGCTAAGTAACATAATGATATTTTGTTACTTATCATAGAATCCTGCTAGGTGTATGTTCCAGAGTGAAACCAGTGGCATGTTCACATACTCAGCTAGTCCAAACACACTCATCCGATGGTATAAAAAAAGCGATCGAAAAAGGTGTTCAATTTGGAGCTAAAGCCAAGCTAACGCCCGAACAAGTATTAGAGCTAAAACAGCGGCGTGATGAGGGGGTAAAAATCAAGGAGTTGATGTCCACTTTCGGTTTGAGTAAAGCCAGCGTCTATCGGTTGTTATCAGGAAAAATGCAGAACTAGCGACAACATAAGGTTTGCTTGCTGACCTTCTTGGTATAGATATAGGTTTAGTGAAACAGACCCGCCTCGTCGGTTAGAAAATTAAGCGCAGTCTTAGGTTTTACTAGAATTCTCTGCCTACACGCCCTTCATTGATCCGTGCCTAAAAAACTATAATCCTCTAACTTCCTCACTCAAGCCACGCCGTTTTTGCTGATAAAGCAAATGGCGGCAGACTCAACAAATTTCATGGTATGCTCTCAAAAGGGGGACTTACCATGAAAATATACAGTACAGCCAAACCACTTGAAGTAATCACCGACTACGAACTCATCATTAGCTTGGAACGCTACAACTTTGTAAAACGCCAAGCTATTTTGTTCGCCATCTCATCACAAATACCCGCCGATGATATTCAAAACCTAAACTGGACAACGGTTCACAATTACCCACTGTCAAAAAAATCCATCGACATTCTGAACCGCCTACCACGTCACCTATTCTCAAGTCTGGTATTTTGGGAAGAACATGATGGCAGAATAATGAAAATAAAAAATCTGAAAGAAGACTGTGAGGAGGTTGCGGGTTCACACAGTTGGGCGGAATTTGTGGAACTTAACAAAAATGTGGTTGATATAGCCAAGTCAGCCGCCGATTTCATCAGAATTTTAGCCAGACAAGCCTTTTTAGAGTCTTGCAATGGCGTTATTTAATCAACTGGTGAATCTGATCTTAACAAACGAGCTACCTGTAGGTGTTGAACCTATACCATTTACTACCCAAACGCTTAAAACGCCAGTAATCAACGAAAAATAGCGAGAAAGCATCCGTTTAGAAGTGATTAAAGCGTTTTTGTTAGCTAAAAAGACGGAATTATTGAAAGAATTTGCTGAAAATGGCTTTGTAACCAGTAGAGCGTTCGATACTATCATCGAACCTGATTTAAAAGCAGCTGGATTGTTTGGTTAATTAGCGCGTAGGACGACGAGGAAAGACCGACCGTAAAGTTATGCACATTTTTTGTGAATAACTCTGTGGATAAGTCATGTATATGACAGTTTAGTGACCGTTTTTATTAGACTTTTTTTAGATTGTATAAAAAATAGACAATTAAAATTAATCTTTAATTATCAATTAGTTGCTATATCTATAAGTTATTGCGTATTACTATAATTAAGATGAGTAATCGCCCGTAAGTGATTGATTGTTTTTGTGCATAACTTGTTTTCGACAACGGATAAAAAAAACGCTACAACACCCCCCAATATTAGACAAAATAACGAGCCATTATCATGTCAGGATATGAGTGGATGCTTGGGTTGATATGTTTTGATTGTCTAACAATATAAGTCAGCTTGGCTAAGTCTTGCAGGTGTGATGAATAGTCGGTCATCACACAGAAGGGCTAAAATCATTTCTGTTGATAGTTTGCCAGCCCCCGCCCTTCTGCGCAGATCAAACAAACTATAAGGCTCTATACTTATCAATAAAATGTCAATAAAGTATCAATAAAGTGCAAAATTGACCGCATTAAAAAATGTGCCGCCTGCGTCACAAAGCGGCTGACTTCTTCAGCCGTTCTAACTGGTTGGTTAGCTCTCGAATTAACAATAGTTTGACCTGCTTAGTAATGGGTAAACGGCTATCAAATGCACCCCAGCCATCGACTGCCGCCTGAACCCACTTCGGTACATCTTGTTTAGTTATCCCTGTCGCCAGCATCAGCGCATTGAGATAAAAACCCTCTAACGCAATCACCTGTCTTTTTTTAACACCTGCGTTGGTTGTATAGAAGGCAATTCTAATTAAGTCATTAATACCATACTGTGAATTTAATTCTACAGCATTGCTATGTGAAATTATTTCTACAGGCGATTGAGCCTGTGTGTGTGAAGATATTTCTACATCCTCTGGCTGCACCTTGTCTTCTACAGTATCGCCTTGTGAAATAGTTTCTACAGGTAGTTGCGCCCATGCTTGTGAATATATTTCTACAGAATCATTATTGTGCAGTTGATCCCAATGCCAGCCGTAAATAGTTAACTTTACATTGGTTGATAGGTTTCTGGCGGTACTGATCATACCTAGCGCGTCTTTCGCTTGTTTGATTAATTTTGCCGTCTTGTTTTGGTTTTTTACTGAGTACCCATATAAAGCCGCCAAGGCTATGCCTAATTGACCCGTGCCATCATAATCATTTTTTACCGTCATTGCTCAATCCTGTGAAATTATTTCTACAATACTTAACTATACACTTGTGAATATATTTCTACAACCTTTGATGAGTCATTCCGTTAAATAAGGCATTAAGATGATGGCATTGCCTTAAGCAATTAAAGCGTTAGCCAGACCAGTGATTCAATACTACTCTTCACCGTTACGCAGTACCGTGATGTTCAAAATGCACTTGGTCATAGTTACCCACAATCTGAACAGACACTTGTTTAGTCTCTCGAATAATCATCTTACCACCATTAGCCAATGGTGATGCGTCTAGTGGTACTTGTTTGATTAAGGTGTTTGGTTGACGATATTGAACAATGCCTAACGCCTTGAATAGCTCAGCATCACACGCGGTCAATTTTTTAACGAACCACTCATAAATCGCCTGTTTATCAGCAGTACTTCTGCTGTTACTAGCAATACCAGCGGCAATCGCTAGTTTGCAGTAGTCAGACAATCCGCCATTGTGAGTTGGTTTTTTTTAGGCTTTAGTTCTAGCCATTCCAATAGTTCAGTTAACGCGTTACTTAAGCTGGTTTTACCATCGTAATTTTTCATTTTATTGGCTCTACTTTTCAGACAAGGTCTATTAAAAACCGTGAATGATACTTCAACCAAAAATAAAAAAATACCTTTATAATCAAATAGTTATAAGTAACCAGTGACTTAACTGGTGAATTATTATGTATAAACTAATCTAAAAAGCTGTTCTATAGGGCTGTTAAGGTTATAGCCGCAGCCACTGTTTTTAGTGACCACACCAGGTTAAACAACCCGCTCTTAAGCGGTTGGCATAGTCTTTAGCCTGCCGTATACCGCCTGTGTAGCGGCTGAGTGAGCTTTATCGCCTAACCGCTTCTTGTCCGATGTCCAACACTTCGTGCTGTAAAGCGAGCAATTCATCGCTACATAGACTTCCCCAGATTTCTTATCCACCGCCCTGTCAACAAGGTATTGTTCCCCTCTTGCCAAAGTAAGAACGGCTTATAAATGACTTAATGTCGTTGCTGTTTAAATTCCGATCTAAGCCGCTCGTAATAGTTTCTGGTAGCCTTAACAAGCGGCTGACTGACTGCCACCACATTGCCATAACCCGTGTATTCTCGCCGTGTTGTGGCACGTTCCTTAAGGTTGTAATCCGCCCAGTTTAGGTCAGTGTATAGACAGCCTCGTTTTTTAAATAACTGATTGCGTTTACCAGACAAAAACCTCAAGGCACCTTGTTTTTCCCTAACCGACATCTCGCCGTTGAGTTTATAAAAGGCATCGCGGGCTTTCTTAGCTTCGTCTAGTCGGATTAACAATGCGCCTTGAATATGGGGCTGACCGCGCCTTGCCGTTTCAAATGCGAACCAGAACGCTACCTGATTATCTTTAGGGCGTGACAGGGCTTCGTTTAAGGCTTTTTGAAGTCTGTCCCGCAAATAATCGAGTCTCTTTAGTTTTTGTGTGTCTATTGCTTGTGTGAGACTGGTAGACTCATTGAAGACAAAGGGGACGAGCCGATAGTGGTTATCGTTGGTGGATTCAAGCTCTGATAAAGCAAGCTGGTAAAAGTAAGGCTTGGTTCGTTCATCTAATCTACGCCAGGCAGGAAGCTGAAAGGGTAAGTGAATGGGGTTTCCGTCTTCTCCTTCAATAGAGCTGGTTGTTGTTTCAGGGAATGCGTTTATAAGGGTTGAGATGTGGTGAGACGGTGTTGTTGTATAGGGGGTTGAAGGTGATAAGGGGGAGTGTGTTGATGGGGAATAGTAGGATACTAACGCCATCCTAGTTGCTCTCCAGCCATGCAAAGCTGTATCCCTTAGCCCGTGTTGCATACAAGTATTATTAAAAGTCGGTTTTTTAGCTATTTCTTCGTGTGAATTTGTATTTTTTTTGCGGTCAGCCGCTTCTTTGCATCGCTGCTTTCTTGCTTGGTACGCCTGAAAATTTTTCTCTATTCTGTTATCGCAATCTTTCATTATTAAGCAGTCTCTTGAATTTTGTTGCGGCTGTTACCGTACTGTTTTTTGTTATTTGTCTTTCAGATTTTAAAAGCCTCCCCACGATGAAAGAACTGTATAGGTCAGCGGTTTTAATTGTTCTAGTTATCGTTAAACTAATAACAATAAGGGAAGTGTCATAGTGGTCAGCCATTCCAGCAGTTGCGACCACATTAAGTAAACGGTGACTGATTTATTGAGACTAAATCCAATAGGTATTGGTAATACCTTGTCAGCTTGATTCATGGCGTTACTCGATATTGTTGATAGGTTCAGTGATCTAGTCAGATGGCTCTAATTCCCTTCACCTTTCATATTGGCGATACGCTGAAGAGTGGCAAGTTCTACGCCCTCATTAGACTTGTCATATTGCTGTACTGCTTTCGAGGTTAGTTGAAGATTTTTATCCATAAAGTACGCGGTTAATATCATAGACATCACCTTATTCAGCTCATCAAGACTATAAATAGTTCCCAAACGTTCTACCTGTTCTTGAATAGCATTTAAATGCTTCTGGTGAAATAACACCGTGATAGGCGTGTAGTGACTATTTTTTGCTGACTCCGCCATATAAAGGTCGCGTTGGGTTGTTAAGGACAGCCATTTATTAACGGTTTGAGCGCGGCTCAGTTTTAGTCGTTTTCCAACCTCATCCAACGCATCAATCATGTCTCCACTGACCGAAAAGAAGGCTTTTTTTTCCACATCAGCATTAGCTAACTTCTTTCTTGCTCGATAAGCCTTTTGCTTTTCAGCAGGCGACAGGGGCGATTTTTTATTTTTAACGTTATTCATATCAGCCATTGTTATAAATTAAAAATACTATAGAAGTTAGGCATTGACG
>DFWO01000114.1 GCA_002380945.1 Methylococcaceae bacterium UBA4132
AGGCTTATATCCAACTCAGGTTAATTATTCACCTGACCTTAATCCTATCGAATACAAATAGACTTAGTCCAAAGCCATCCGAATATAAAAAAATCTTTCCATCGACAACTTGTTTGCCTATATTTTTTTTAAATCATTTTATTGTGCCTCGGCTATAGGCAGGTTGGAGGCGGGTGTTTCCGAGGTGGTATTTTTGCGCTGGACGCAGCAAGCGGTGCTGAGCTTATCTGGCGAGCAAGTCTGTGTGAATGGCAAGAGTTTACGCGGCAGTCGCGGTAACAAGCACTCATTCACCGACCTACATCGCTTTTCCGAGGTAAATTCTCTCATTGGGTAATACAAAACTCTCAGCACTCGGCACTTTATGTCCAATTTTCCGAGGATGCTAATCACACTCGCAAAAACTATTCAGCCGCCAAACTAGCCTTAATTCGGGACATGGCTTTGGCTATTCTACGCCATCATGGCTCAGCCAAACACAGTGTCCGTACTCGAAAAATGTTAGCGGCTGTTAATGATGATTATCGATTCTCATTAATTTCCCCCCCATTAGCTTTGATCATAGCCTGATTGCTCTACCCTTCCCCTCAATAAACGCTTTCACATCGGCTACATCAAACCACCACGCCAATTCTTTTTGCGTTGTTGGATCATATAAAACAGGAATACGAATAGCATAATCCGCTTGCCAGTGTTCTTGTTCAGCAATATCAACTAATTCAATCGCCTCATTCGGCAAGCATTGTTTAACAATTGCCTCCGCCTCTTCGCACAAATGACACCCAGCCGTGCCTAGTAACAATAAGTGCATCATTAATGTTTAGTCAGTTTGTCTAAATAACCCATGAACAACGCTGAAATGACAAAAGTCAGGTGCATAATGACATACCACATCAACTTGTCATCCGCTGTCGCATTGATATTCATAAACACTTTCAGTAAATGAATCGAAGAAATAGCAACGATAGATGAAGCGACTTTCATCTTCAAAGAGCCGTAATCATGCGTTCCTAGCCAATCCAGTTTTTCTGTGGCTTCACTCAAATCAAGGCGGGAGACAAAGTTTTCGTAGCCGCTAAACATAACTATCAGAATCAAACTAGCTACTAGCGTTAGGTCTATCAAGCTGAGCAAAGTCAATACCAAATCAGATTCGGCGGTTTCAAAAATATGTGGCAAGAAGTGATATAACTCTTGAAAGAATTTTATAAAAATCGCTAACAGTGCCAAACTCAGACCTGCATAAATGGGTGCAAGTATCCAACGACTGGCATACATTAATTTTTCGAGCGATTGTTCTAGTTTTTCGTGGAATAGCATGATTTTTTACTCATTTAATGTTAGCACGCGGTAAATAAGCCTCCGAGGTTTGACTTACTAATGATGCAAATGTGCCGCTAACCAACGCGCTGCCACTTCTTCAGCGATACCTTTACGCCGCGCGTAGTCTGCTAACTGCTCTTTATCTATTTTACCGACATTGAAATACTGAGACTCAGGATGGGAAAAATACCAGCCGCTTACTGCTGATACGGGATACATGGCATAACTTTCGGTTAATTCAATACTAGTGTGTTCAGTTACATTGAGTAACTCAAACAGTTTTTCTTTTTCAGTATGATCTGGGCAAGCGGGATAACCAGGAGCTGGACGGATACCTTGATAACTTTCGTTGATAAGTTGTTCTGGCGTGTGGTCTTCAGCTTCGGCGTAACCCCAATAGTCTTTTCTTACCAACAAATGCAGATATTCAGCGTAGGCTTCGGCAAGTCTGTCCGCTAAAGCTTTGAGCATAATGGAACTGTAATCATCGTGATCTTGTTCAAATTCAGCTAGTTTGGCTTCTATGCCTATGCCTGTTGTCACAGCAAAACCGCCGATATAATCCGCCTTGCCGCTGTCAATTGGCGCAATAAAATCTGATAAACAATAATTAGGGCGACCAGGTGCTTTGATGTTTTGCTGACGCAAGTGGTGCAAAGTTTCGCGGATTTGGCTACGCGATTCATCGCTATAAACGATGACATCATCATCAACGCTTGCGGCAGGGAAAAAGCCAACCACTGCTCGCGCTTGTAGCCACTGTTCACTAACGATTTTTTTCAACATCTCATTGGCATCGGCAAATAATTTACGCGCTTCCACGCCCACGACTTTATCATCCAAAATTTTTGGATAACTGCCTGCCATTTCCCATGTTTGAAAAAATGGTGTCCAGTCTATATAATCCACTAGCGTTGCCATTGGTAAATTATCAATGACTTTTAGTCCTAAGAAGGACGGCTTAACAGGTTCATAGTTGCCCCATTCGTGTTTATTGGCTCTCGCTGCTTCTAAACTGTGCTGCTGGGTTTTGGCTTCTCTGCCTTTGTGGCGTTCTCTGACTTCTTCGTATTCTGCACGGATGCCTTTGATAAACTCGTCTTTTAAATCGGTACTCAATAAGTTACTAGCAACGCCCACACCGCGTGACGCATCGGTAACATAGACGGTTGCACCAGAATAATGCGGTTCAATTTTTACGGCAGTATGAGCGCGTGAGGTTGTCGCGCCACCTATCATGAGCGGAATGGTAAAACCTTGGCGCTGCATTTCTTTGGCAACGTGTACCATTTCATCTAATGACGGGGTAATTAAGCCGCTCAAACCAATAATATCAACATTTTCCAATCTGGCAGTTTGTAGGATTTTTTCCGCCGGCACCATTACGCCTAAATCAACCACGTCATAGTTATTACATTGCAACACCACCGCAACAATATTTTTACCGATGTCATGCACGTCACCTTTCACGGTTGCCATGAGAATTTTACCGTTGGTTTGTCTGTCACCTGCGGCTTTGTCAGCTTCCATAAATGGCATTAAATACGCCACGGCTTTTTTCATGACCCGCGCCGATTTAACCACTTGCGGTAAAAACATTTTACCCGCACCGAATAAATCACCGACCACGTTCATGCCGTCCATTAACGCGCCTTCGATAACGTGTAACGGGCGTTCAGCTTCTAATCGGGCTTGTTCAGTGTCTTCGTCGATGTAATCGGTGATGCCTTTGACCAACGCGTGTTCTAAACGTTTACTGACAGACCACGAACGCCATTCTTGATTTTCTGCTTTGGCTTCGCCCGTACTACCATCACCACGGTATTTTTCTGCCAGTGTTAATAATCTATCCGTACCATCTCCATCATGACGGTTTAACACCACATCTTCGATGGTGTCGCGTAAGTCTTGGGGAACATCTTCATAAATGGCAAGCTGCCCTGCATTGACGATACCCATCGACATACCCGCTTGAATTGCGTGGTATAAAAACACCGCGTGTATCGCTTCACGCACAGGATTATTACCGCGAAACGAAAATGATACGTTAGACACGCCACCTGAAATCAAGGCATGAGGGCAAGTACGTTTTATTTCCCGTGTGGCTTCAATGAAATCCACGCCGTAGTTATTGTGTTCATCAATGCCTGTTGCAATGGCGAAAATATTGGGGTCAAAAATAATATCTTCAGGCGGGAAACCGATTTGTTCAACTAGGATTTTATAAGCCCGCCCGCAGATTTCGATTTTTCGCGCTTTGGTGTCCGCTTGCCCTTCTTCATCAAATGCCATGACGATAACCGCCGCACCATAACGGCGTACCAGTTTGGCGTGTTTAATGAACGCTTCTTCGCCTTCTTTCAACGAAATGGAGTTGACTACACCTTTGCCTTGAATACATTTAAGCCCTGCTTCCAAAATATCCCATTTGGAGGAGTCGAGCATAATCGGCACTTTGGCAATATCAGGTTCTGCGGCGATTAGCATTAAAAAGCGCACCATTGCTTCTTTGGATTCCAACATCCCTTCGTCCATGTTGATGTCGATAATTTGCGCACCGTTTTCCACTTGTTGTTTGGCAACCTCTAGCGCGGCTTCAAAGTTACCTTCAATAATTAAACGTTTGAACGCGGCTGAGCCTGTCACGTTAGTGCGTTCGCCGACATTGACGAATAAGGAATCTGCGCCAATAGTCATCGGTTCTAAACCAGAAAGACGGCATTTTTTTTCTAATGTGGGAACAATACGCGGCGGGTATTTTGATACGGCATTGACTATGGCTTTAATGGTCGCAGGGGATGTGCCGCAACAACCGCCGATGATATTCAGATAACCTTCTTTTGCCCAATCAGCGAGTTCTGCCGCCATCATTTCTGGCGTTTCATCGTATTCGCCAAACTCATTGGGTAAGCCTGCATTGGGATGAGCAGATACGTTTGTATCAGCGATAGAGGATAATTCAGCAATATATTGGCGTAATTCAGTCGCGCCTAAGGCGCAGTTAAAACCAAACGAGATAGGATTAACGTGTTTTAAGGAATGCCAAAACGCGGCGACGGTTTGTCCTGATAGTGTTCTACCCGATGCGTCGGTAATAGTGCCTGAAATCATGACGGGTAATTTATAGCCTAGCTCTTCAAATACTTGCTCAACAGCAAAAATGGCGGCTTTGGCATTGAGGGTATCAAATACGGTTTCAATTAAAATAGTGTCCGCGCCACCTTCAATAAGTCCATGCGTGGCTTCAGTGTACGCTGCTACTAATTCATCAAAGGAAATATTGCGAAAACCTGGGTCATTAACATCGGGTGACATGGAGGCAGTACGCGCTGTCGGCCCTAAAACGCCCGCGACAAAACGCGGTTTTTCAGGTGTGCTGTATTTTTCAGCCGCCTGTCTGGCTATTTTTGCCGAAGCAACATTAATTTCATAAGCTAAGGATTCCATACCGTAATCCGCCATAGAAATCGTGGTCGAATTGAAGGTGTTAGTTTCAACAATATCCGCGCCTGCCTCGAAATACGCGCTGTGTATCGCGTGAATAATGTCGGGTTGCGTTAGCGATAACAGGTCATTATTGCCTTTTAAATCCACTTCCCAATCAGCAAAACGACTACCACGATAATCTTTTTCTTCCAGCTTATAGCCTTGGATCATCGTTCCCATCGCGCCATCGAGAAAGAGAATGCGCTGGGATAACTGTTGTTTTAATAAGTCTGTTCTATTCATTGAGATTACCAAGGGTGTATGAGTTGCCTGAAACTAATCATTGCTTAACGCATCATCAAGCACTATTATCTTTATCTTTTTTTGTCGGTGATGTTGTGTCAAAACCAAAAATTATGCAATTAGTAAAAAGTGTGTTTTCTGCGGCTATTGGTATACAAAGTGATGAGAACAGACGCAAAGAATTTGAACAAGCTGCCCCACTATCAACTTATGTGATTGCTGGAGTGATTTTTACCCTATTATTCGTTGGTAGCCTTATCCTACTGGTTTCCATAATATTGTAGGATGACAACACCGTCCATAAAAAAAGCCCAAGCAATGCTTGAGCTTTTTTACTGTAACACCTGATTTTTACTCAGGTGATTTAAAGCTTTGTTTAATGCCTTGGAACATTTCTTTCAAACCGCTAAATAAGTTAGCAACTGAAAATTGTTCTTTGGTGATAAATTTAAGACGCAAAAACGCAATTGCTAAAAAGCTCATGATAGAAGGAGCTAATTCTAAGTACAGTGACTTTAACACGCCACCAAAACCTTCAAAATCACCTTCATTTTTTCTATCCGCACCGTTAATTGCTTCATAGGCTGTGCCACCTTCACTTGATCTGAAGGATTCTAAGATATTGATATTAATTTCCACCAATAAGAATTGCATCACATAAAAAGCAACCGCTGCGCCCGCAACCCACATCATTACATTACTAACTTTTGCTTTCATGGCTGTCTGATATATCCAGATAGCCACAAAAACCATTATTATTCCGCCAATCATAAGTTTACACCCTTAAATTTTAATTATTTTTTTGTTAGAAAAAAGAAATATCCACAATGTAAAGTCATATTTTTATCATCTTTTTCTACAACCGTACACGTTTCATAAAGTTCTTTCCCTGGTCTGCTTTGCTTTTTTATTTTCCCATTTTCAATAGAGTACTTGATAGTTATTTCCATCTTGCTGATTCGACCAGAGACATCAGTTGATATTGCGTCAATAGTTCCATCGGGTTTAATATTCCACTCAGTATCTGTATGCTTTTTAGGAGCAGTTAGGGAAGTCGCTTCATCATGAAGATCCCATTTACCTACAATCTCAGAATTATCTTTCAATTCGATGTCCGCATTCGCCGAAAATGCTAAGAAAATCGAGGCTAACGATAGTATTTTAACGATTTTTTTCATTATTTTTCCTCTAGTGTGTCTGCTTGAAATCACAGAGTTTAAACTATACCACACTGGCTATCGAGCTTTAACTATATCAGTGTACAATATTTATATTGCCTGATTTTTTAAAAGTCATCAACAATGAGGCTTGACTTTAGTATTGTCTAACATATCATTTTTGTGTTTATAAAAACAAAACACAAGCAATTGATTTCCATTGTGCTATTCAAAACAAAAGCATTGATAATGCTAACGTATCGTTTATAATGCCAGTGCTTCTTATTTTAGAAGAAGCACTGAGAGTTAGCAGTGCTATATGAACGTCGAGTGAATTTCAGACTGAAAAGATTAATCTTATTCAGCATTTTGCGATGAAGCGTTTAGATGAACATAGGATACATTGCTATGGGATTCATAACTATGTAACAACCCGATGACATAGGGGTTAACCTGATGTCAACATTCTGATTCCGCTTGCTATGTAGTTAGCAATTTCTCAAAAAAATTATTAGGTAGGAGATATTCATGGGATTTATATTAGATTTAACTGAAATGTTAAAAGAGCCAAAAGGCATGATTGGCGCGGTTGTTGTTATCGCTGCTGTTTATTTTCTCGCAAAATGGGTTTTCGCTCCACACCCAGACGACGAATAATAAAGCCTTTAGCTTTAAATCGCCTGACTTGGGTCGTTGCTCATTCATTCTGAATGAGTAGCGCCCTTGTTTGATAGCTACACATTTCATCACTTTCATTTGCTATTTGTTTTATACTTACACATTTTGCGGTTTTTTAGAACATCAAAATGTATAAAACTATCCTCGCTAAACTTTCACAACTCCATGCTAAACAAGCACCTGCAACAGGCATTGGTTTATTTCGCCTTTTTTACGGCTTAGTAACACTACAGGAAATAATCTTCCTATTATATTTCAATCACTTAATATTTGACCCGATTCCCTACATCGACGTTGAATTTCCTACCATTTCGTTTTTTCTATGTCTTTGGGCAGTCATTGCTAGTTTTGTAGTAGTGGGCTATCGCTATTCATTTTCAATGCTTAGCAATTATATTTTTTGGATAGTCTTTGTTAATTTCACCACCATGCAGCGTGATTTTGATGGTGGCTTTGATATTTTCATGATAGGTGCGGGCTTTTTTCTGCTGTTTATGCCTGGAGATAGGGCATTTTCTATTGATAATCTAAGAGTCAAACTCAGCACACCTTTTACGCATTATCAAAGCTACAAAAAACCCACCGTATCCATACTTGCCTATCTGCTGCCTGTCGCAATTTGTTTGGGCTTTTTGTATTTCGATTCGGCGATTCACAAGATGTTTGCCCAACATTGGCGTAATGGTCTAGGGTCTTGGCTACCTTCGACGCAACCTTACTATGTTTCAGCACTGGATATGTCTTGGTTATTGAATCAAGAATTATTGGAAAAAACCATTGGCTATACAATTTTGGTTTTTCAATTTAGCTTCATTTTCTTATTTTTCCGCCGACAATTTCGCGTTATTTATTTATTGGTTGGGCTGAGCTTACATCTCGGTATCACCCTATCATTAAATATTTATCCTTTTGGCTTGGGCATGACTATATTTTATGTGTTGCTAGTACCGTTTAGTTGGTGGCGTGCTATTGGTGAGCGACTAACGGCAAAACAACCCGCACTGACGGTTTTTTATGACCAGCAATGTCC
>DFWO01000090.1 GCA_002380945.1 Methylococcaceae bacterium UBA4132
GATCGTCAATGCGTAACTTCTACACCATAATAAAATCCCCTGTTAGAAAAGCTCCCTTGCTTGAAGCTAGATGTAATCCAGAGGAGTGCAAAAAGTACCTAGCTATACAGCAAAATCATACTATCAAGCAATACTTGCAGAGGCTACCATGCCCACACTTCTTCCATTGTTGGAAAGGGCAATTGGCGGCAGAAAGACTATGTGCTTATTTTAGGTGAGGCTTTTTTCTCCAACTCATAGAGCTATAGCCTTAGCGTATGTTCTCTACACGCTAAATGGCTTAAACTGTTAAGAGTCACACCATGAAAAACAAGACAAAAATATCCCTTACAATTATGTTTCTCGCAGCACTGGGCTACGGAAGTCAGGTTATTGCTGATAGCAAAGCACCCGACTGGGTGCTAGAATTTCCAGAAAATTGGGCGTGTGAGTTTCCAGTGAGTATTGGCAGTTGGAATGGCAAAGCGGGTGTCAGAGAGACTAAGGACAAGAACGGCTTTGTACGCGTTATCTTTGAAGGTGAAGGGGGGGGGTGTTACTTTTTAAAAATTTAGAGAATAAACGCACATTCTCTACGAAGCCTACTGGTGGAGCATCACAAACAATGACATACAATGAAGACGGGGCGTATACTGCAACTTACACAGGGCACTCCATCCTCATTCTCTTCCTAACCGATATTCCAGCTGGACCATCGACAACGCTATGTGTAGGACAGGTTTCCCTTACATCAGATAAGAATAATAACTTTACCGTGATAAATGAAAGCGGAGATAAAGCCGACATTTGCGCTATTTTGAACTAATTCAGTGCGATGGATGGGCTGAGGTACGAAGCCCACCCATCGGCGAGTTTTAAACTCGCCCCCTAAGTATGAAAAATATTAAGCGACCGCTTCGCTTAACATAGTTTGAGCAATGCCCACGCTGACAATTTCAGCGAGATGGGCTTCAACACAGGGAATGCCTGCTAAAGCTAAGCGGTTTTGTCTATCTTGGTCAATAATCCACACGGTAGAGCCGATGGAGTAAATGCTTTGTACCGCACGGTTGATTAACGTGGTTTTGTAGTCATTAATACGTTTGCTGGCAAGTAAACACGCCAGTTGTTCATCAGTATAATAACTGTAGGCTTCGCGGGTGTTTTTCACTAAGGCTTCTTGTAATTTACGCGGACGTTCTAGTATCAATTTCCGCGCAGCTTGTTCGATTTGCTTGGAGTCCGTTGCATTTTTATACATCTCACGCGCTAGTTGTTCGGCTTTATCCAATACCGCAAAGCTGTTGATTAATTTAGCGGTTTGCGTAGGAATCACGCCACCAAACAGCGGTTGTGCGGTTTGGTAGGCTTTACGCACTTCGGCAATTTGTGATTGCGCGAGTTCTACCGCTAATTCTTCCAGCATTTCTTTGCGATCCATTGCCGCGCGTAAATGCTCAGCCGTTTGGGTTTTGTATAGCCACAATGGCAAGGCAACAAAAAAGTGCTGGCGTTCGTTTGCCCAATTAGCCAATAAATTACGCGCTTTGCTTGAATTAGCATAATCAGCGTGTTGTTCTAGCATGTGCAGAATAATAGCTTCATGCGCGGCAACTGCGTCTTCGGTTAAACAGTGTAGAGCGACAGAGGATTTATCGTACAAGGCTTGCAAACGATTATCGGGGTCGTATTGGTAGGCATTACCACCTGACATACCATTGCAGAAACCTTTACCAAAACCGCCGATATTTAGCACTGAGCCGTTAGTCATGTATTCGCAAGCAAAATCACCTACGCCTTCCACAACTGCCATCGCGCCAGAATTGCGCACGGCAAAACGGTCGCCTGCTTCGCCGTTAATAAAGGCTTTGCCACCTGTCGCACCAAACAACGCGAAGTTACCAATGAGTACGTTATTGCCTGGCGTTTTAATACCGCCACCTGGTGATTCAACGACTAATACGCCACCGCAAGCTGATTTACCCACGCCATCATTACAAGTGCCTTTGTGTTCCATACGCATCCCGTCATTCATAAACGCGGCGTAGCTTTGTCCCGCTGAACCGTGGGTGCGAATAATAACGCTATCGGGGGCTAAATAACGCCGTCCAGTTGCATGGGTGTAAATAATTTTGGAGTCGTTAAGCTGTTGTTCGCTTAGTTGGTAATTGAGATAACGTTCTAAATCAATCGCGGCTTGACCACCCACAGTTTTGTTACAGTTATTGAGTTTAAAGCCTTTATCTTCAATGATAATCTGCTCTTGATGTGCGGCAAGCCCTGCTTTAATCTGCTCAATAATGTTGTCATCAATGTTGAAATAGGCTTCTAAATACACCGCTTTGTCGATTTTTACTTCTTCGACTTGGGCAAGCATTTTGGTTAAATCTAACTGCCCAACCATGCACGGATGATTAATCAAATGCAGTAATTCGGTTTTGCCTCGTAGTTCTTGCAAGCTACGATAACCCAACATGGCAAGTAATTCTCTGACTTCGTGCGCTAAATTCATGAAGTATTGCGCGAGTACGCGAGGGTCGCCTTTAAATTCTTCATGCGCAGTGGTTAAACCTGCTGGGCATTTGATATTACAGTTTTTCGCCATTACGCAACGCAACATCATTAACGCGGTCGTGCCGAATTCAAACGAATCTGCGCCTAAAATAGCCGATTTAACCACGTCTAAACCGCTTTGATGTGCGCCAGAGCACCGCACGATGACTTTATCACGCAAGCCATTAACGGCGAGGGCTTGATGTACTTCAGCAATACCGATTTCAGGCGAACGTCCGCTATTTTTTAAGCTAGTCACCGCCGCAGCACCTGTGCCGCCTGTATTACCTGCGACGTTAATAACATCCGCGCCTGCTTTGGCTACACCGACAGCAATCGTGCCGATACCTTCAGAAGAAACTAATTTAACGCCCACTTTAACCCGTGCCGCTTTGGCATCGTGTATTAACTGCCCTAAATCTTCAATTGAATAGGTGTCGTGATGAGGTGGCGGGCTAACCAGTTCTACTCTGGGTGTACCACCACGCAACGCAGCAATTTCTACCGATACTTTAGGCGCGGGCAATTGTCCACCTTCACCTGGTTTTGCACCTTGGGCGATTTTGATTTCAATTTCTTCGATATTAGAATCAGCTAGATAACCTGCCCATACGCCAAAACGACCTGAAGCGAATTGTTTAATTTTGCTGGAACGCAACGTACCAAAACGACTGCTATGTTCACCGCCTTCGCCTGAATTACTTAATGCACCGACAATATTAGTGCCTTGGGCAACGGCTTCGTGGGCTTCGGCAAGTAACGCACCGTGACTCATCGCGCCAGATGCCAATGTCGCAGTGATTTGGTGTGCAGGTTGCACCTCGCTCAAAGCAATGGGCTTACGCGCTGTTTTTATGGATGATAAATAGTTGGCTAATACGTTATCACTATCAGTCAGTTGAATAACGATGGTGTTTTCAACGATGGCTATATTGAAATTTATATCAGCAAAGCGATTTTTAAAATGCTGAACCAAATTGGCTAAGCGTTGATTACTATCGCGTTCAGTAAAACTAATGGCAAATTTGTAATCCTTTACTTGCGTGACACACAAGCCACGAACTAGAAGTGTGACGTTACCGCGTAGGTTTTGTTTGCCCAGAATACGATCAAAATCTTCGGTCGTTTCGGCGTGTGTGACATCGGCTGGAAAATCCATGATGTCACGCAACGCAGCAGGTCTAGCATCACGTTCTTCATAGAGATTTTTAGTGAAGCTACGATAAGCGGGGGTAATGCCAAACGCATCAATTTGTTCAGGCGTGCGTTTTTCGTAACCTGTATCTAAATAGGCTAAATCACTCGCGACGGGTGCGGTGTATAAAATCGCTTCATCAGTCATGCGTATGTATTCACGCACGGCGGTATTGCCGTAGGAATGCCCCGCCCCGTCTTGACGTTCTTTAAATAAACCTAAAAAGGGAATGTCTTTTTCTTCGCGTACGGTTAAGGCTTTACCATGCCATTCTGTCGCACTTGCCGCAATATCAGCATAACGTACACCACCGACTGAGGCGTGAATATTAGGAAAATACGGGCTTAACTTGGGTTCGTCGGTATCGAGATAATTGGACTCAAAAAACTCACCGCCGATATAACTTTCAGCGGTACATAAGCCGAATTTACCCATCGTTTTCATCAACGATTTTTCAGTACCTTTTTGGAATTTATCCAATACTTTTTGCCATTCATCGGCTGAGTAATGACTGATTACACGGTCATGCACACTGAGTGGACAAATAGCGGACGCGCCAAAACCGAGAATGGTGGCAACATCGTGTGGACTTGCCGCTTGCCCTGTTTCAGCAATCAATGACGAGTTAAAACGCAAACCGTGTTTGACTAAATGCTGATTAGCAGCGGCAATCATTAACAAGGCAGGAATAGCGGCGTGCGTTTCGTTAATGTTCACATCGCTTAAAATAATAATGCCTGTGTTCTGACGCGCCGCTGTGGCAACTTGTTCACACACTGCATTGACAGCCGTTGTTAAATTGACTTCATTTTGGGCGGCATCGGCAAAATCAGGCGTGTACAACATATCTAAGGTGATATTGCTCACGGCTGATTGTCTACGGATTTGTTCCAATTGCGTGCGTTGCAAAATGGGCGATTCAATGACTAATTGTTTACTACTGTCATCGGCAAAGGTTGGTTTTGCACCGAGCGCGACTCGCAAGGTCATACCGTCACTTTCACGAATAGAATCTAACGGTGGGTTGGTGACTTGGGCAAAACGTTGGCTAAAATAGCGTGACATTCCGCCTTCGGCACTGGATAGCGCGTTCGGTGCTAGACCGTAACCCATTGCGGTGACTTTTTCTAAACCTGTTGCCAACATGGGATCAAGCAAAAAACGGAAACTTTCTTGATTCAATGAGTAAGCCGTATAGCGTTGGTCAATCGTTAAGTTGTGATTATCGCTTAATTCGGATAATTCAACCTCAGGCAGTTCTGACAAATGCACACAGCGTTGTTCAAGTAACGCAGCATAGTCTTTTTCTTTAGCTAAGCGTTCTAACACTTCATGATTATGGTAGGCTTCACCTGTGCTGTGGTCAAAATACAGCATACCGCCCGCTTCAATACGACCGCGTTTTAAAATGTCAGTGGGTGGGAAATCAATCTGCCCTGCTTCCGACATTACGGCTAAATAATCGTGTGTTTCTACAGAACGCAATGGACGCAAACCTAAACGGTCTAAACGCGCACCAACACGAATGCCATCATTAAAAATCAACGCCGCAGGACCGTCATTTTTTTCTTCGTATAAACTGAAATATTCCAGCATAGCGCGGATTTCAGGCGATAAGGTGGTGTCGTTTTCCCACGCAGGCGGCATCATAGCCAATACGGCGGTAACTATATCTAACTCGTCTTCATTAATACGGCGGGTTAAAGTTTGGTCTAAACGTCCAGAATCTGATTGTCCGCACGGAAAACAAATATGTTTGCCATGTTGGCGGGCAATAGCGTTTTCACTTAAGCGGTTTTTCTTATCGGTGTTTAATTCGCCATTGTGTGCCATGTAACGGAACGGCTGTGCCATCATGGTGGCAGGGGCGGTATTAGTCGAAAAACGAGTATGGAAAAACAGCGTGTGAATCTCGTGGTCAACATCGTACAAGTCGATGAAGTACGGAATTACTTCGTGTGAATTTAAACGACCTTTATAAACTTGAGTGCGTGAACTCATGGATAATGGATAAAAACCCGCCAACTCATCACGCGTAAAGCCTTCGACTTCAATATCTAATAATGCGGCTTGAATGTGGCGTTCAAATTCGTCATGCGTTGCGTCTTTTAAATGTTCAGGACGCGCAAATACAAACTGCTCAATCGGCAATTGGGCTTTAATAGCCGCTGCATTCAGGACGCTGTTATCCACAGGAATGACACGTCGCGCAATAATTGGCAATTTAAAATCATTAAAATGCCGTTCAACTAATTCATTGGCATCAGAATCATGATGGGCGTGGTCTTCTGGATAAAAAAAGTTAGCTACACCAAATTGACCGAGTTCCAGCGTTGGATTGCCCGTGATTTTACGAAAGAATTTCAGCGATAAATCAATATTGACACCCGCACCGTCACCGATACCTTCGGCACTCATACCACCACGATGCGGAATAGTACATAAAGCTTCATGGGATTTAACCAACAAATCGTGCGTTTGTTTGCTTTGCTTGTGAGTAATAAAACCCACGCCGCAACTGTCTTGTGATAATTCTGCGTTGTAAAGCATGGCTTGTTTATTGTTCCATCGGGGATTTTTAGTCATTATCCTGCCCGTTCTCTCATCATGTCGTTGTGTGCAACGTTTAGTGTCGTTTTTGTGTAGTGTGTGATAGAGTCAAACGCATTAACCCTGCGTATAGTGCTACTTTAGCGTTTAACAACGCTTAGCAAAACCTGCCAATGGTAACATGAACGGGCTAATCTGTCATTTACGCACTTTATTTATCAAGCGAGTTGGTTGTTATGAAAGAAAATTTTGATGTAATCATTGTCGGTGGTGGCATGGTCGGTTCTGCCGTTGCGTGCGGTTTAGGCGGCAGTTCTTTAAAAGTTGCGGTGCTGGAAAGTTCACCGCCTGAACCATTTTCCCCCGAACAACCCCATGATTTGCGGGTATCTGCACTCAGTATTGCTTCGCGAAACATTATTGAAACCGTTGGTGCGTGGCAAGGTATTGTTAATCGACGGATTTGCCCGTTTCGGCGTATGCGCGTGTTTGAAACCGCAGGTGACACAGAATTTTGCAGTGATGATATTAATTATCCTGAATTGGGCTACATCGTGGAAAACCGTGTCACGCAACTTGCCCTATTAGATCGTTTACAAGAATTTCCTAATATTGAGCTAATCTGTCCGACCACTATCAGTAAAATCAACTATCGTTTGGGTGAATCGCCTGAAGTTGAACTAAGCGATGGTAGGGTATTATCAGCAAAAGTGTTGGTGGGTGCAGATGGCGCACAATCTCGCGTTCGGCAAACCGTCGGTTTAGGTGTGACCAGTTGGGATTATCAGCAACACGCGTTAGTGATTTACATAGATACCGATTACGAACAACAAGACATTACTTGGCAGCGATTTGTTGCCAGTGGTCCGCAAGCCTTTTTACCCTTAACAGGGCATTACGGTTCTATTGTTTGGTATAACTCACCCGATGAAGTCAATCGTTTAAAAGCATTGTCTTTTGATGATTTGAAACAGGAACTAACTGCCGCGTTTCCTGATTGTTTGGGTAAAGTTAATGCGGTGTTAGGGATTGCTAGTTTCCCATTGACTCGCCGTCATGCTCAACAATATGTCAAACAAGGTGTCGCTTTAGTCGGCGATGCCGCACACACTATTAACCCCTTAGCAGGGCAAGGCGTAAATATCGGTTTATTAGATGCAGCCGCCTTAGCTGAAGTGTTACTAGAGGTCAGCAAGCAAGGTCTGGATATTGGTGATGTCAGCGTATTAAAGCGTTATGAAAAAATGCGCCGCAATGAAAATCTGAAAATGATGACGGTGATGGACGTGTTTTATAACGTATTCAGCAACGACATTTTACCCGTCAAATTATTACGCAATCTAGGTTTAGGCTTGGCTGAACGCATATTGCCCGCTAAACATAAAGTCATGCGTGGTGCGATGGGTTTGGAAGGAAAATTGCCCAAATTGGCAAGAGGTGTAGCGATTAATTAATCGAATTGAACCGCCCCAACGTACGCGGTACGCAATGTTATCAAGAAGCGCATCTTATCGGACGGAAACGCCCACCATCCATAACCAGTACAAAAAAGAGGAGACAATGTGGCGCAATCCATCGAACCTAATATTGCCGATTTAGCCAATAGCTGGCTTAAATCGTATAAGCTCAATTATAAATTAGAACAAGAATCGTTAAATGCTGAAATTGACAAAGCACTTGAGGATTATTTCACTAAAAATGGTGGAACGGGCGGCAATCGCCCTGATACAAAATTATTATTGCAAGATAAGAATTTAAACTATTACCCGATTCTGATTGAATATAAAGGTAGAAGTTACGCAGATCGGCTGAA
>DFWO01000006.1:0-1881 GCA_002380945.1 Methylococcaceae bacterium UBA4132
CAATACTTTATTTTGACTCCCTTTGAACTATCTCCCTTTCTACTCCAACCCTTGCTAAGTTAATTATAATGAATTTAGCTATAACCACTTTAGCTTGCTATCCGCTTATTAAAAATAAACCAGCTCAATGTGTCGAAGTGAGCAGGCTATTATAACGAACTAAAAATCGTTGTCAATCGCTTATTTTTACACGAGCGAACTTTCTTTTGCCTACTTGGTAAATATGCTGAGTATTCACAGCTATCTCTAGCTTTACGTCCGATACTTTTTCACCGTCAATTTTAACTGCACCTTGATTTATCATACGATTTGCTTGGGATGTGCTATCAGTTAAGCCTGCATCTTTTAATAGGTTGGCTATACCATAGCTAGTACCATTGGCTTTTAATTCTATCTCATCCATTTCATCAGGCATTGCACCACGCTGAAATCTAGCTTCAAAATTTTCCAAGGCTTTAACAGCAGCATCTTTATCATGAAATCTTTCAACAATTTCCTGCGCCAACAGCACCTTATAATTGCGAGGATTCGCGCCCTGCTCACATTCCTGCATCCAAGTTTTAATTTCAGTCATTGAACGAAAACTTAATAACTCAAAATAACGCCACATTAATGTGTCAGAGATAGACATCAATTTACCGAACATATCATCGGCGGCATCCGCTATGCCTATATAGTTGTTCAGCGATTTGGACATTTTCTGCACGCCGTCCAAACCTTCTAAGATAGGCATGGTCATAACCACTTGCGGTTTCTGCCCAAAAACCTCTTGCAACTGTCGCCCCATTAATAAGTTAAATTTTTGATCGGTACCGCCAAGTTCCACATCAGATTTCATCGCAACAGAATCGTAACCTTGTATTAATGGATACAAAAATTCATGAATTGCGATTGGCTGACCGCTTTTATAGCGTTTATGAAAATCATCCCGCTCCAACATGCGTGCGACCGTATGTTTAGCGGCAAGTTGAATCAGTTCCGCAGGTGACATGGCATTCATCCAAGTGGAATTAAACATGACTTCGGTTTTAGCAGGATCAAGAATCTTGAAAATCTGATCCTGATAGGTTTGCGCGTTTTCCATCACCTCTTCACGCGTTAAAGGCTTACGAGTGACATTTTTACCCGTAGGATCACCTATCATGCCTGTAAAATCACCAATCAAAAACAGCACATCGTGACCTAAATCTTGAAACTGTTTTAATTTATTAATTAAAACAGTATGCCCTAAATGCAAATCAGGTGCAGTGGGATCAAAACCTGCTTTAATTCGTAGCGGTCTATTTTCTGCTAATTTTTTAATTAATTCGTGTTCAACTAAAACTTCGTCAGTCCCTCTTAGCAACTGCGCTAATACATCCTCTTGCAATGTCTTTCTCCAATTTAATCCGTATAAAAATCCTCACATTATAGGATTAATGCGCCGTTCCATAGAATAAAATTTTTCATACTTCGTATTAATTGGTAAAACCTAAAAAAAACCCTTAAAATGACACTGTAAAAACATTACCACTGCTTTTTTAATATATTTCAAACGCTTAGCCATCATTTCATGAAAAATAAATTTTATGCCTCTTTGTTTATAGGGATAAGTCTAACGGTTGCTGCAACGCCTAGCTTTGCTAAAACAGCCCAGCCGACTGCTAAAAAGCAGCAGTCCAGCTCTGCTAAACCCGTGAAGACAAATGCCCACAATGTGGTTAGCAATAAAAAATCAGAGCAACCCGCTGCGAAAAAAACATTTTCCAATACAGCATCTAAAGCAAAGCCAATTGAAGCGAATCATCACAAACTTGCTGGTACTAAAGACAGCAAACACGATAAATCAAAAGCGCAACAACTCGCCGATGCTAAAGACAGCAAACACGGTAAATCAAAAGC
>DFWO01000006.1:2190-5571 GCA_002380945.1 Methylococcaceae bacterium UBA4132
TGCTAAAGACAGTAAACACGGTAAGCATGGTAAAACAAAGTCGCATCACGCTGAAGAAGCACTTTATGGCGATGAAAATGACGGCGATGCAGCAACAGCTATAGAAAATGATGAACAACTTCAAGCAACCGCTGAACCTGAACAAGCAAATTCAAACGATACTACTTATAGTGAGAACACCACTAAAGACAACAGCCCTCTAATCACCACACCCGAAAAAACCACCCCGCTATCTTTTCAAACAGCTCCATCGATAGCTATGAATACCAGACCTAGCGAGATGTCATTACCCCAAGCTGTTGATAGCCATCATGCGGAAGAAACCAGCAACCCATTTATTGCGACTCCCACAAAAACGATGGCTAATAATGAACGCGTACACTCATTAATAACGCATGGTACTAAACCCTATCAGAGCATTGCTAATAGTAACGAAAACACATTAGAGCCTAGCGAAGATAACAATCTACTTGTACCATCAAGTCATAACAACCAGCGAGTTCACTCATCCCTTGCCAGTCGTAATAGCAATAACATTATAGATAGCACAACGAACAGTGAAACATCACATCAAGTCGCCAGTGCGCACGGCGTAATTGACTCATCGTTAAACTCAGCGGGTGAAAAAGCAGGCTTATCAGGTGGCATGATTATAGAACTGACCGACATTTTTGCGTGGGATATTGATTTTGCTAATAATCTGCAAGAAGGCGATCAATTCACCGTTATTTATGAAGAAAGTGCAGGCAATGCCCACAACCGAATAATTGCCGCGCAATTTATTAATCGCGGCAAAACTTACACCGCCATTCGTTATAAAGATAAAGAAGGCATCATCAGCTATTACACTCCTGAAGGACGTAGTTTGCGTAAGGCCTTTTTAAGTACGCCTATCGACTATGCACGGGTTAGTTCACATTTTGACCCACATCGTAGACACCCAATATTGAATAGAATCCGCGCTCACAAAGGCGTTGATTATGCGGCGCGTACGGGTACTCCAGTCAAAGCCGCAGGTGATGGTGTGATTACTTTTCATGGCAACCAAGGGGCTTATGGACGCATGATTGTTCTGTCGCACGGCGAACATTATGAAACGGCTTACGCCCATCTTTCTAATTTTAGAAAAGACTTACAAGACGGCGAACCCGTCAAACAAGGCGATGTCATTGGTTATGTTGGTCAATCTGGACTAGCGACAGGTCCGCATTTACATTATGAATTTCGCGTTGATGGTCAGCATCGTGATCCAGAAAAGCTAGATTCACAACAAGCAATGCGTTTGCCTAATGGTATATGGGAAGATTTTCACGCCCAAACTATTCCCGTGCTAACACGCCTTAACCAAGCTAAAGTAGGCACGTTGGTTGCCAAAAATCCGTAGCCTAGCCATGACTGAACTTTATATTGGACTTATGTCTGGCACTAGCCTCGATGGTATAGATGCCGCGCTGGTTGAATTTAAAGACAATCGAGTTCAACTCATTTCCTTTGAATATCAACCGTTCTCCGATGACATAAAAATCCAGCTTGAACGCATCAGCGATGCCAACGCGATGATTTTTATTAAAGACTATGGCGCAATGGATACCCAACTGGGGCTATTATTTGCCAACATTATTAAGATGCTACTAAGCAAAGCCAATATCCCCGCAACCGCTATTAAAGCAATCGGTAGTCACGGGCAAACCATCTACCACGACCCTAATAGCGAGCTACCTTTTTCTTTACAAATAGGCGATCCCAATATTATTGCCGAAACTACAGGCATAACCACTATCGCTGATTTCAGACGCAGAGACATTGCCGCAGGTGGACAAGGCGCACCCTTAGTACCTGCTTTTCATCAAGCCGTGTTTAGCCATCCCGCTGAACATCGTTGCGTAGTGAACATCGGCGGTATTGCCAACATCACCATTTTGCCGCCCGCACACTCCGCAGACATTATTGGTTTTGATACAGGAGCTGGCAACATCCTCATGAATCAATGGATACAAAAACACCGTAGCCTCAACTATGACGCACAAGGCGAGTGGGCAAAGTTTGGTACTATTGATTTTGATTTGGTTGAACAACTCAAAAAAGACCCGTATTTTCAAGCACCCACCCCTAAAAGCACGGGTAAAGAATATTTTTCCTTGGCTTGGATTTATGAAAACATCAACGTCACTGACTATAAAGCCGAAGATATTCAAGCCAGCTTGTGTTATCTAACGGCAACTACTATTACCGATGCGATTAAAAAATACGCGCCGATGACAGAACACGTTTTGATTTGTGGCGGAGGCATTCATAACGACTATCTATTACAACTGATTGAAGAAAATCTCCCCTGCCCTGTCAGCTCCACCGAAGTGTACGGAATTCATCCAGACCACGTTGAAGCCATTGCTTTTGCTTGGTTAGCACGGCAAACCTTAAATCATCTCGCAGGCAATTTAAAAGAAGTAACAGGAGCAAATCGTAATGTCGTTTTAGGTAGCATTTACCAAGCAAACATACCCATATGATAGACACTATCTTACCACCAGAAAGACAAGGAATAATTAAACGGCATAATGAGGGTCAAAAGGTTGTCCTAATTTGAGAACGCCAAAGTCGATATGAATCAGCTTACGCATGGCAGCACAGGTAATGGCTTTGCCGTTGGCTTTTAGTCGCTCGCAGAAGGTGAGAATGTTGGGTTATAGCACCAAGCGACCAGAACGGGCATATATAACATCTTGCGTAGGGAGGAATCGCTCGCCATTGGAGTGTAGAGACAAATCCTGCAAAAGCGACGGCTTGCTTGGCATGGTCAAAGTCGTGATTCTGACTGCAACCAGAAAATGTGCAGCCGTTGCCGCACCAATGCTAGAAATTGTCTCTAGTAAATCCCTACGCTGTTTGAGGTCAGGGTTGTTATGAGTTCTGCCTCCAGTGCGCTGGTAATGGACGCTCGTATGCCACTATTCGCTGGTCTCTAGGCAATTTCGCTCCATTTGAATCATGTCTAAAAGCTATGTTACCGTTAAATATTGAAAACTCCCCAAAGCCACTTTAAGCAAGATTTCTGGGGAGAATTGAGAGTATTTTTCAATAGCACATCGCCAACCGAGATAGTGAGCCAATAATGAATCGCTAGCCCCTGAAAATGTAATAGCCAGCCTTTAATTTTGTAAATGATAAGTTCCATTAATACTCTGTCCTTTATTCAGATTAATGATGTCACGCATCATCTGTAATTGTGCCATTGTTCACCAGCAAAGTATGAGTCGCAAAGGCAACTGTTGAAACAATGTAGTTTCCGAGAGCTTTTTTCATACTCTGGAAACCGAACTGGTACACCAACTGATATGGCTACACTAAACAGGACAAAATCTTTTAAACTTTACGAAAGAA
>DFWO01000172.1:0-10236 GCA_002380945.1 Methylococcaceae bacterium UBA4132
GTTCAACATCTCCGTAACAGCAAACTTAATAGCAGTAGTGTATTAGGGTGGCAACTGAGACGAGCTAATGTAAGAAAGTACGGCGTAAAAATGCTAGAATTTTCACTTTACTTAGCCCTTAGTATTTTTCTATTCATGTCTAACCCCTTAAAATTACCCATTGAATCCCTGAAATTAAACATTGATTTATCAGGGTTTGAATTCCCACCCGCGCCGCGTTTACAAAGTACGATTTTAGGGCAAGACCGAGCGCGGTCAGCTTTGGAGTTTGGTGTGGCAATGCCTAATGCGGGTTACAACATTTTTGTGATGGGCGAACCTGGTTTAGGTCGTATCTCGTTGATTACTAATCATTTGAATGGCTTGGCACAAACGCTACCTGCCCCGTCTTCTTATGCGTATGTGGATAACTTCGAGAATCCCAGAGAACCCATTGCCATTGAATTACCTGCAGAGCAAGGACAAGCGTTTAGTAAAGCGATGGAGAAAATGTGTGATGATTTACTGGCAACCTTTCCTGCGGTGTTTGAAAGTCCTGCTTATCAGCAAAAAAAGTCGGCATTAGAACGTCAACTGAGTCAAGCCTATAACAATGCCATTGATTTGGTGGATAAAAAAGCCCAGACCCTGAATATCGCCTTATTTCGTGACAATGATGCGATTACCTTTGCACCGATTCGAGATAATAAAACCCTCAACGAAGATCAGTTTACCTCTTTGCCTCAGCCTGAACGCGAACAGTTTCACCAACAAGTGGAGGAACTCGAAGACTATTTGAGTGAGGTGTTATTGGAATTGCCACAGTGGCGCAGAGCCTTGGTTGAGAAAACCAAGCAATTAGATAATGACACTATTCATGCCGCTATTGAACCATTGTTTAGCGAGTTGAATAATAATTATCAGAATGTTGATGATGTTCTTACTTATTTGGCAGAAATTAAAAAAAATCTCGATAACACAATTGCCGATTATTTAATGCCCACACGCCTAGAACCGCGTGAGACCAGCAACAAACGCACGCTATTAACAGAGCAGTATGTACCGACTATTTTAGTGGATAACAAGCAAGAAAATGGTGCGCCCATTGTTTTTGAACCACACCCAACGTATCAGAATTTATTTGGGCGTATTGAATATGTCAGTGATCAAGGGACATTAATTACTAGCTACCGCAAAATTTGTGCAGGTTCATTGCACAAAGCCAATGGCGGTTATTTAATTTTGGATGCCGAAAAATTATTGACCTATTCGTTTGTTTGGGATGGTTTAAAGCGTGCATTACAATCGGGTTGTATTGAAATTGAATCACCTTATTCTGAACTGGGCGTAAATACCATTACGCTGAAACCTGAAGTGATTCCGCTGGCGGTTAAAGTCATACTGATAGGCTCGCCCGATACTTATTATCTGTTGGAAGAGTTGGATAATGAGTTTAACGAGATGTTCAAAGTGCTTGCCGATTTCGACAACACCATTCCCCGCACGCAAGAATCCACGCAGGGTTTTATTGCCGTAATGCTTAAACAAGCCGCCGATTTAGGCACAAAACCCTTAACACAAGCAGCGATTGCGGGCTTAATAGAACACAGTTGCAGACTGTCAGAAAATCAACAGCAATTCTCCGCGCGTATTAATGATTCGTTAGAAATTATTGGTGAAGCTAATCTATTTTGTCAGCAAGCAAAAGAGCATGAAATTGATAGAAGACACATCGAACAAGCCCTGAATGCGCGTGAATACCGCAACGGGCGATTGTCACAAGTCATACTTGATGAAATGCTTGATGGCACTGTGTTGATTGATACCGAGGGCGCGTCAGTCGGTAAAATCAATGGTTTAACGGTGTTAGAAATTGGCGGTAGTAGCTTTGGCGCACCTGCACGGATTACCACCACAGTTTATCCTGGTTCACGCGGTATTATCGACATAGAACGCGAAGCCGAATTAGGTCAATCCATACACTCCAAAGGCGTACTAATTTTAACAGGCTACCTAGGGCATTTTTACGCTCAACAATTCCCACTAGCTATCTCTGCCAGTATTGCCATTGAACAATCGTACAGCTACATCGACGGCGACAGCGCGTCACTGGCTGAGTTGTGTTGCTTAATTTCCGCACTCACCCGCGTGCCAATTAAACAAGGCTTTGCCGTGACAGGTTCAATTAACCAATATGGTGAAGTTCAAGCTATCGGTGGTGTGAATGAAAAAATCGAGGGCTTTTTTCGCTTATGTAAAGCACGGGGCTTAAACGGGCAACACGCCGTGATTATTCCAGCGGCTAACAAACGTAATTTAATGTTAAAACAAGACGTAATTGATGCGGTTGCCCAAGATTTATTTGCCGTCTATGCCGTGTCCACTGTGAATGAAACGTTGGAATTATTGACAGGACAACCTGTCGCTATCGTAGATAGCGATGGTAATTACGCCGAAAACTGCATTAGTTATAAAGCCATCGCACGGTTAAAAGAAATTGCTGAATTGGAAGAGGATGACGATAAAGAAGAGGTCGACAAGTTTTAAATTGTGTAGGAGACCTACGATGCTTTTATAAAACAGGGTTAACTATTTCAACGATGTAAAATCAGCTCCAACACTAACTTACTACCAAAGTAAGCCAATAATAAGGAGACAAAGCCGATTAATGTCCATTGAATAGCGAGTTGTCCACGCCAACCGTAGCGGCTACGACCCAATAAAAGACTGGAAAAAATAATCCATGCCAATATGGATAACACGGTTTTGTGAACTAAATGTTGGGCAAATAAGTTTTCAACGAAAATAAAACCGCTGATTAACGAAATACTGAGAAAAAATACACCGACACTGAGCATTTGGAATAATAAAGTTTCCATGGTTTGCAACGGTGGTAAGGATTGAATAAAGCGTTTAGGCGGATGGCTTTTTAATTGTTGATCTTGGATAGCAAGCAATATGGCTTGTAAAGCGGCAATATTTAACAGGCTAAAGGCAATAATTGAGGTCAAAATATGCGTACTCATTTGCCAGTTGTAATTCTGCAATAGATGCGGCTTATCATCAATATTCAACTCCAATGTCAGCATCAGCGCGGCAATAGGAAATATTGCTAACCCTAATTTTTCGACAGGTTTGTTAAGTGCGGCAATAAGTAATAACAGTGCCACAATCAACGCAATCAGGGAGCCTGTACTAAAAAAACTAAAGCTAAAGCCATGCTGTTGTTGCCAAGATAAAACGGTATAAACACTATGCGTTAGCACCGCTACCCATGCTAAATACAAAGTGCTACGCTGAATATGCTGATGAATATGCGAAACAATAAGCAGTGTGTCGCCTAAATAGGCGCAAATTGAAATGATGGCAAGTGCAGTGGCATTCATGAGTATGTTTTATAGGCTATGTGCAAGAGACGTGGTGTTGACTTAATCGCTTTGCAGGTGTGCAAAGGTCTCAATGGCTATGGTAATATAGACGGTTAAATAGTCCTAGCGCATTTATATGTGCGGGTGTTCCTCAATATCAACAATGAAGATGTAGATATGTTTGATAATTTAACCGATAAATTAAGTAGTACGCTTAAAAAACTGAAGGGTCAAGGTCGCCTGACTGAAGACAATATTAAGGATACATTAGGCGAAGTACGCACAGCTTTATTGGAAGCCGACGTATCGCTACCTGTGGTAACGGACTTTATTGAACGTGTCAAAGAAGGTGCGTTAGGGCAACAAGTACAAAGCAGTCTGACTCCTGGTCAATCCATGATTAAACTGGTTCAAGCTGAACTAGTTAAAGTAATGGGGGCTGCCAATGAGGATATTAATCTTCGTGCCGTGCCGCCTGCGGTCATTTTAATGGCAGGTTTACAAGGGGCTGGTAAAACCACCACCGTTGCTAAATTAGGCTTGTGGTTAAAAACCAATAAAAAGAAGAAAGTCGGTGTAGTCAGTGCCGACGTTTATCGCCCTGCCGCGATTAAACAATTACAAGTGTTAGCCAATGATCTTGATTTGACGTTTTTTGAGAGCGATTTAACACAAAATCCTGTTGATATTGCCCTCAATGCCATTGATGCCGCGAAAAGAAAATTTCTCGATGTCATTATTGTCGATACCGCAGGTCGATTGCATATTGATGATGAAATGATGGGCGAAATTAAAGCCCTCCATGCGGCAATTAATCCGATTGAAACCCTGTTTGTAGTCGATAGCATGACTGGGCAAGATGCTGCGATTACCGCTAAAGCGTTTAATGATGCCTTACCTTTGACGGGGGTTATTTTAACCAAAGCCGATGGTGATGCACGCGGCGGGGCAGCGTTATCTATTCGTCATATTACAGGCAAGCCGATTAAATTTATCGGTATGGGCGAAAAACCCGATGCCTTAGAGCCATTTCATCCAGACCGTATCGCCTCGCGTATTTTAGGCATGGGCGATATGCTCAGCTTGATTGAAACGATTGAACAAAAAGTTGACCGTGAAAAAGCGGAAAAATTTGCCCAAAAAATCAAAAAAGGGCAAACCTTCGATATGAATGATTTCCGTGAGCAATTGCAACAAATGGAAAGCATGGGTGGCGTTAGCTCTATGCTAGACAAACTTCCTGGTGTTGGTAATGTATCGCAAGAAATGCGCGATAAAGTTAATGACAAAGCATTAGCGCGGCAAATTGCCATTATCAACTCCATGACTCAGCAAGAAAGACGCTATCCCGATTTGATTAAAGGCAATCGTAAAAAACGCATTGCGCTGGGGGCAGGTCAAGAACTGCATGATGTCAACCGTATGCTGAAACAATTTTTGATGATGCAAAAAATGATGAAAAAAATGAAATCAGGCAATATGGCTAACATGATACGCGGCATAAAAAGCAATGTACGCGGCATGAGAAAATAAATTTTCACCGATTTAATTCATTTTTACGCGATAATTGCTTGATTCTTTTTAATTTGTTCTTCACTTATCAATAAAATCGCGTAGAATAGGTAAATTAACAAAACCAAATGTTTTTTTGAGGATATTAGATGGTTACCATTCGTCTTTCCAGAGGTGGCGCGAAAAATCGCCCTTTTTACCAAATTGTTGTAACTGATAGCCGTAGCGGTCGTGATGGTCGTTATATTGAGCGCATTGGTTTTTTCAATCCATTAGCGCGTGGCAATGAAGAAAAATTACGTTTAGACAGCGAACGCGTTTCCTATTGGAAAGCTAACGGCGCACAAACTTCTGAGCGCGTTGCTCAATTGATTAAAGTTGCTCAAAAAGCGGCTGCGTAATCTGTTTGTCTGAACAACAGCATATACACGTTGGAAAAATTTCTGGCGTTTTTGGCATTAAAGGGTGGGTAAAAGTTTTTTCCTATACCGATGATCGAGCGAATATTCTTTATTATTCGCCGTGGTTGCTAAAAAAAGCTGGCGAAACCAAAACGTTAAAAGTCATTGATGGAAATCTGCAAGGTAAAGCGGTAGTGGCTCAACTTGAAGGTATTCATGACAGAGATCAAGCAGCAAGCCTGATGAGCTGGGATATTTTTATTAGCCATGAGCAATTGCCAAAAGCGGCTAGTGGCGAATATTACTGGTCTGATTTAATCGGTCTATCCGTTGAAAATACTGAAGGTATTACCTTAGGTGTGATTAGTGGCTTACTGGAAACAGGTGCTAATGATGTCATTATTGTTCAGGGTGAACGCGAACGGTGCATTCCGTTTTTACAGGGACAGACTGTTGTTAGTATTGACTTAAACGCAGGTAAAATGGTTGTTGATTGGGATGCTGATTTTTAAAGCGCATTATGCACTTTGACGTAATCAGTTTATTTCCCGATATGGTAACAGCGGCAGCAAGTGTCGGTGTCACTGGTAAAGCACTGGAACGTGGCATAGTCAGTTTGTCGGTCTGGAATCCTCGTGATTATACTCACGACAGACATAAAACAGTTGATGATCGCCCTTATGGTGGCGGACCTGGCATGGTAATGAAATACCAGCCCTTGCACGATGCTGTTAATGCGGCGAAACAAGCAGGCTATAAAACCAGCAAAGTAGTTTATTTAAGCCCGCAAGGCAAACCGCTTACCCAGGCTTTATTAACCAACATAGCCCACGACTCGCAACTTATATTAGTTGCAGGGCGTTACGAAGGCATAGATGAGCGTTTTGTCGAATTAGATTGTGATGAAGAATGGTCAATTGGTGATTACGTTATTAGTGGCGGCGAATTAGCTGCTTTAATCGTCATTGATGCAGTAACACGATTACTGCCCAATGTACTTGGTGATGAACAATCAGCCATACAAGATTCCTACTCAGATGGTTTGCTGGACTGCCCACACTTTACTAGACCAGAAGAGTTAGCAGGACATACTGTACCAGCTGTGTTAATGAGTGGTAATCACGCAGATATAGAACGCTGGCGCATGAAACAAGCCTTGGGACGGACGTGGCAGAGACGACCCGATTTATTAGAAAAAAAACAGTTAAACGCAGAGCAAAAGCAACTGCTAGAACAATTCAAAGTTGATGTTAAAGGGTGTGGTAATGAATATTATTGATGTATTAGAACAAGCACAAATGAAACAAATCCCTGAATTTAATTCAGGCGATACTGTTGTGGTACAAGTTAAAGTAAAAGAAGGCGAACGCGAAAGAATTCAAGCGTTTGAAGGCGTTGTCATTGCAAAACGCAATCGTGGATTAAACTCTGCTTTCACCGTTAGAAAGATTTCTCACGGCACAGGCGTTGAACGTGTTTTTCAAACACACAGCCCAATGATTAGCGAAATTACTGTTAAACGTCGTGGCGATGTCCGTCGTGCTAAATTGTATTACTTGCGTGACTTGACAGGTAAAGCAGCGCGTATTAAAGAAAAACTTTAATTCGTCGGTTTTATACAAAGAAAAAAGGCAGCTTAAGCTGCCTTTTTTGTGTTTGGCTTTCAGAGCTTCAGCCTATTTGTATAAACTTTTCTAACACGCTATCCAAAAAATTCCAACCTTTTGTTGAGCAATGATAATGATTATCTTGGTAGATAATCAAACCTTGTTGCAAGCAATCAGACAAGGCGGGTTCTAAGGTCGTCATCGCTAAGCCTGTGGTTGCTTGATAGTTTTCGAGTGTGAAGCCTTGTTTTAGACGTAAATTATTCATGACAAACTCTAACGGCAATTCAGTACCTTCGACTCGATTGCTACCGCCATTATGGTCTGGACTCTGCAAATACTGTTCTGGGCTTTTCGCTTTAAAACTGCGCGTCACTGATTGCGATAGGTCACTGATTTTGCCATGTGCGCCTGCACCTATACCCAAATAATCGCCGAATCGCCAGTAGTTAAGATTATGTTGGCATTGTCGCCCTGCCTGACTGTAAGCCGAGACTTCATATTGTGAATAACCACGCGCAGCTAACCGTTGTTGACAACGTTGCTGCATGGTAAAGATATGCTCATCATTGGGCAGTTGTGGCGGAAATTTATGAAAATAAGTATTAGGTTCTAGGGTGAGTTGATAAAAAGAAATATGCGTTGGCTGCAAGCTGATAGCGGTATTAACATCGTCTAGGCTATCAAAATTGTCATCGGGTAAACCAAACATCAAATCTAAATTAAAATTTTCAAAACCTGCTTGATGGGCAATTTCAGCGGCGATAATAGCTTCATTTGCCGAATGAACACGTCCTAACTTTTTTAATAAGGCATCGTTAAAAGTCTGCACACCGATGGATAAGCGGTTAATGCCTAAGGCTCGATAGTCGGCAAATTTCTGACTTTCAAAGGTACTGGGATTGGCTTCAAGGGTAATTTCTATATTTTCTGATAGCGTAACGAGTTGTTCTACGCCGCGCAGTAAGCGATTAAGCGATTCAGGCGAAAATAAGCTCGGTGTGCCGCCGCCGATAAAAATACTGTGTATGGGGCGGGTGATTGAATAACGTTGCAGGTCGGTGGCTAAATCGAGCAGTAAAGCATCAATATAACGTGCTTCAGAGGTATCGGTTTTTATGGCGTGGGAATTAAAGTCGCAATAAGGACATTTTTTAATACACCAAGGAATGTGAATATATAAACTAAGTGGTGGCAAGGGGAACTGCTTTTAAGTGAGGATGTTGTTGATTAAGCGTCATTGCTCCAATCAACCACAAATGAACTAGATAGAGAATTTGCTTAAGACTGCCAGTCTTTTAAGAAACTGGCAGGCATGTTCAAGTCTAAACGATTTTATTGCTGCGCCGCTTGCTCTGTCGTCGCTTTTGGTGTGATTTTTATATCAGCACTGGATTGTAAGCTATTAACCACAGTATTAAATTCAGCCTGACCAAATGCGTGAGCAATGTTCTTTTTTGCCAAATCGAATTTTTTCTTGTCATCGTCACTCATAACGCCCGCAGTAACTTTAGTTACACTGACAATAACTTGTTCACCTGTCGGTAATGGCACAATAACAACACTAGGCTTGTCGCCTGCGGGTTTTGCCACTTTAAAAATAGCATCGGCAAACTGCTCAGGCAATTGAGGCTTGTTGCGTGTTAATCCTGCCACTTTTTTGATGTCGAGTTTATGTTCAGCCGCGACAGTCTGCATAGACTCGCCTGCTTGTAAACGTGCGGCAATTTGTTTGGCTTTGCTGATAGCCAGTAACTTAGCTTTATCTGCCTGTAATGCGGCAACTATGTCTGCTTTAACGTCTTTTAATTCACGCGCGGCAGCTTCGTGGTGTTCCAATTGACGCAATACTACCAAACGATCAGAGCCTAGTTCAATAGGTGTGCTGTTATTGCCTTGTAAGACTTCTTCAGCAAAAGCGGCACTGCGTATCTTGTCTTCTGCGGCAATACCATCACCTTTGTCTTTGGTAAACAGGTTTGATTTTTTAATCGTCAGTCCTAAGGTATCTGCAACCGCTTGCAAGCTATCAGGATGTTCAAAACTCATATTGGTTAAGGTTTCGCCTGATTCATAAAAAGTGTTTTCTGCTTGGGCTTTTTGATAGGCTTTGGTTACTTCATCTTTAACGCTATCAAATGGCTTAACATCACCAGCCACAAGTTCAGTCACTTTAATTAAATGGTAGCCAAATTTTGATTTAACGGGGTTGGATACTTCATTTAACTTTAAAGCTGTCGCTGCGTCTTCAAGTGGTTTTTCCAGTGAGCCTGCATTAAACAAACCTAAGTCGCCGCCTGTTTTCGCGGTTAATTTATCCTCAGACACTTCTTTGGCAATAGTAGCAAAGTCTTTAGTGGCTAAGTCTTGTTTTGCTTTAAGGGCTTTTTCTAATGCAGTTTTATCATCAATTTTGTCATTCACCATGAACAAAATATGACTGATTTTTCGACGTTCTGGCGTAGCATAAGTGTCTTTTTGCTCTTCATAAAAAACTTTTAGTTTCTCATCAGAGACGGGCACTTTTTTAGCGAGTTCAGGTAATGATAATTCAACATATTCAACAGAAAGCTGTTCAGGTATTTGGAATTTTTCTTGATGCTGCTGATAATAGCTAGCAATGTCTGCATCTGAAGGCTGTTCGGCTAATGAAGGTATGGCAACCGTTATGTAGTCAGCATCACGTTGTTGATTTTGAATTTTGAAAAAACTTTCAACATCGTAGTCAGTTGCGAAACTGCTGTTAATAATGCCGCCTTGAAATTGTTCCATAATCAGCGCGTTTTTAATTCGGCTGACGAAATCAGCAGAAGTCATTCTTTGTGAGCTTAGCAAGGCTTTATATTGCGCGTCACTAAACTGACCGTTTACTTGAAAGTAAGGCAGTGTCTTGATGAAATCTCGCGTAGCGTTGTCAGTGGCAACCAGACCTTGTTTGCGGACATATTGTAATAACACTTCATCACTGATGAGCTTTTCTAAAGCTTGATTTTTTAAGCTTTGTTCATCAATGCCCATGCCTTGAAATTGTTGGCTATATTGCTCATACGCTTTATTAACATCACGTTGATAAAATTCTTTGTCACCTACCGAGGCGACGCTGGCTTCTTTGCTACTATCTGTATAGTTGTTAATACCCCATAAGCCAAAGAGTACACAAATACCGATCAACATAACTTGCGCGAAAATACCATGCGCTTTTTCTCTAATTTTCGTTAGCATGACGCTCTACCTAAACAACTTATGATTTTAAGCAAAAAAAAACCCCGAACCAGATGGTTCGGGGCTTTTTAAATTTGGCGGAGTGGACGGGGCTCGAACCCGCGACCACCGGCGTGACAGGCCGGTATTCTAACCAACTGAACTACC
>DFWO01000172.1:10387-29259 GCA_002380945.1 Methylococcaceae bacterium UBA4132
CGTGACAGGCCGGTATTCTAACCAACTGAACTACCACTCCAAAGTCTGGTGGGTGCTGAGGGGTTCGAACCCCCGACCCTCGCCTTGTAAGGGCGATGCTCTCCCAGCTGAGCTAAGCACCCGACTAAAGAAATGCTAGTTTACAGCATCTTTTAAACTTTTACCAGCTTTAAATGCAGGAATTTTTGCAGCTTTGATAACAATTTCTTCGCCAGATTGTGGGTTACGCCCTTTACGCTCTGCTCTTTCTTTTACAGAGAAGGTACCGAAACCCACTAAAGCAACAGAATCGCCCGCATTCAACGCTTTTGTTACTGCACTGAGAAAGCCGTCCAACGCGCTTCCAGCATCTACTTTTGTTAAGCCAGAAGATTCGGCTATTGCATCAATCAGTTGAGATTTATTCATTTTTCCCCCTAGGAAATATTTTTTAGGTATTTTACAAGCCCTGTCCTGTGTGTTGATGCGCTCACCTGCACAATCTCAGGCAACACAATAAACGCGGGCATTTATATCAATAGCAGTTACGCAGTGTCAAGCTTTAAAATCCCTAGAGACCATGATTGTTGCGGTTTTGCACTACCCCAAGCTGTTTCTAATGTGCCAAAAGTGTCTGGTTTTTTATTTTAACCAACTCCGTTTCATTTTTGCTCTGCTCATCCATGTCTTTTTTGGCAACAGGCGTAGGCATATATTGTAAAGCGACTTCTAATACCTCATCTATCCAATGCACAGGTTTTATTTCCAGATTTTGTTTAATATTGTCTGGAATTTCCACGAGGTCTTTGGCATTGTCGGCTGGTATTAATACCGTAGTAATACCGCCACGGTGTGCAGCCAACAGCTTTTCTTTTAAGCCGCCAATTGGTAGCACTTCGCCGCGTAGCGTAATTTCGCCTGTCATAGCGACATTGGCACGCACGGGTATTTTGGTTAATGCAGAAATAATCGCCGTACACATAGCTATGCCCGCGCTAGGACCGTCTTTAGGAGTCGCGCCTTCAGGTACATGAACATGAATGTCATTTTCCTGAAACACCTTATTGCTGATACCCAACACGTCTGAACGGCTTCTGACCACAGTTATGGCGGCTTCAATAGACTCTTTCATTACCTCACCGAGTTTACCTGTCGCAGAATGTTTGCCTTTACCTGGAATAACAGCAGTTTCAATGGTCAACAATTCGCCGCCGACTTCTGTCCACGCTAAGCCAGTCACTTGCCCGATTTGGTCTTGCTCTTCCGCTAAGCCATAACTAAAGCGTCTAACACCTAGGTAATCTGATAAATTTTCGGGAGTAATCAATACTTTTTCTTTTTTCGGTTTCAACAATAAATCTTTGACCACTTTACGGCAAATCTTAGAAATATCGCGTTCCAAATTACGCACACCCGCTTCACGCGAGTAATAACGAATCATATCTCTTACCACCGCTTCGGGAATATCAAGCTCTTGTGCTTTAAGACCGTTATTTTTAATCTGTTTAGGAATTAAATAACGTAAGGCAATATTGATTTTTTCATCTTCGGTATAACCTGCCAGACGAATCACCTCCATTCTGTCCAATAAGGCAGGTGGAATATTCATAGTATTAGCGGTTGCCACAAACATGACATCGGATAAATCAAAATCGACTTCTAAATAATGATCGGAAAAGGTGTGATTTTGCTCAGGGTCTAATACTTCTAGCAATGCCGATGCTGGATCGCCACGAAAATCCGCTGCCATTTTGTCGATTTCATCAAGCAAGAACATGGGATTACGGGTTTGTATTTTGGATAAATTTTGTAATATTTTTCCTGGCATTGAGCCAATATACGTCCGTCTATGCCCACGAATCTCTGCTTCATCACGCACACCACCTAATGCCATGCGTACATATTTACGATTAGTTGCTCTGGCTATAGACTCGCCTAACGAGGTTTTACCCACACCTGGAGGTCCTACTAAACAAAGAATTGGCCCTTTCAGTTGTTTCACCCGTTGATGCACAGCGAGGTATTCTAAAATGCGTTCTTTGACTTTTTCTAAGCCGTAATGCTCTTCTTCCAATACTTGTTCGGCGATTTTTAAATCGTGGCGAACTTTAGTTTTTTTCTTCCACGGTACGCTGACCATCCAATCAATATAATTGCGTACCACGGTGGCTTCCGCTGACATCGGTGACATCATTTTGAGTTTATTCAATTCCGCGTCTGCCTTAGCTTTCGCTTCCTTAGACATACCCGCTTCTTCAATTTTCTTGGCTAACTCGTCAATTTCATTAGGCACATCTTCCATATCACCTAATTCTTTTTGAATCGCCTTCATTTGTTCGTTCAAATAGTATTCGCGCTGATTTTTTTCCATTTGCTGTTTAACACGCACGCGGATTTTTTTCTCTATTTCCAAGAGGTCTATCTCGCCTTCCATCAGCGTCATTAAACGCTCCAGACGCTTTTCAAGGTCGATGGTTTCCAGAATCGTTTGTTTATCCTGCACTTTTAAGCTCATGTGTGCAGCAATGGTATCAGCAAGACGACTAGGATCATCAATACCCGATAAAGAAATTAATACTTCGGGTGGGATTTTGTTATTTAGCTTAACGTACTGCTCAAATGAGCTGATAGCCGTGCGCTGTAATACATCTTGCGCTGGCTCAGATAACGTTGATATATCATTAAGCGGTGTAATAATGGCTGAAAAGAAGCCTTCGGTTGCCTGATAACGCAACACTTGGCAACGTTCGCTACCTTCAACTAGCACTTTGACAGTGCCATCGGGTAGCTTCAACAATTGTAGAATGTTGGCTAAAGTTCCGACTTGATAAAGATCAGCCGCATCAGGATCATCGACTTCCGCTTCTTTTTGCGCGACTAACAATACCTGTTTGTTGTCCTTCATAGCAGATTCTAAAGCGTCTATTGATTTTTCTCTGCCGACAAATAAAGGAATCACCATGTGTGGATACACCACGACATCTCTCAGCGGCAAGACTGGAATTAATACATCTGTTGTTTTATGCGTTTCCACAAAGAATACCTGTAAACAATTTTTAGGATAGGATGATTATGAGGGCAGCGTGTGAAATAGCAAGGATAGGGAATCAATTTTGTAATTTTTAAACGCAAAAAAGGGAGCTTTCGCAAAAAGCTCCCTTTTTATGGTATTCAAAAAAGCGATATTAGGACTCAGCAGCTGTTTTTTTCTTTTCCGTTTCGTATACCAGAAGCGGATCAGTCGTACCTAAAATAACGCTTTCGTCTACAACAACCTTGCAGATATTATCTTCTGAGGGCAGTTCGTACATGGTATTAAGCAATACATTTTCTACGATAGTGCGTAATCCTCGCGCCCCTGTTTTTCTTTCCATTGCTTTTTTGGCAATCGCGCTGAGCGAATCTTCTCGAAATTCTAACTCCGCGCCTTCCATTTCAAATAAGTGTTTATACTGTTTAGTCAGCGCGTTTTTAGGTTCAGTTAAGATTTGGATTAATGCCTGTTCGTCCAGCTCTTCTAAGGTGGCAACAATCGGTAATCTACCGACAAATTCAGGAATCAAACCGTATTTAATTAAATCTTCTGATTCAACTTCAGCGAACAATTGCCCAACATTTTTACCTTCATCTTTGGTTTTTACTTGTGCAGAAAAACCAATGCCGCCTTTTTCAGACCGCGCTTTAATCACTTTATCTAAGCCAGCAAATGCACCGCCGACAATAAACAGAATATTAGCAGTATTGACTTGGACAAACTCTTGATTAGGATGTTTACGACCGCCTTGTGGTGGCACGGAAGCAATAGTACCTTCAATCAATTTTAATAACGCTTGTTGTACGCCTTCGCCTGATACATCGCGGGTAATGGATGGGTTATCAGATTTACGCGAAATTTTGTCAATTTCATCAATATAAACAATGCCAGTTTCTGCTTTTTCAACATCGTAATCGCATTTTTGCAGAATTTTTTGAATGATGTTTTCCACATCTTCACCGACATAACCTGCTTCGGTAAGCGTGGTAGCATCGGCAATAGTAAACGGTACATTCAGTAAGCGAGCGAGGGTTTCAGCTAATAACGTTTTACCTGAACCTGTAGGACCAATTAACAAAATATTACTTTTTGCTAATTCAACGCTGTCTTTTTTAGATTTGCTACGCAAGCGTTTGTAATGATTATAAACAGCCACCGCTAAAATCTTTTTAGCACGCTCTTGCCCTATGACATAGTTATCAAGTTCTTCCTTGATTTCTTTGGGCTTAGGCAGAACATGGTCGCCAAATGAAGAGGTAGTATCTTGTAATTCGTCTTTGATGATGTCGTTACAAAGCTCTACGCATTCATCACAGACATAAACCGAAGGTCCTGCGATAAGCTTTCTTACTTCATGCTGACTTTTACCGCAAAAAGAACAATAAAGTAGTTTATCGTCGTCTTTGTTGTTTTTATCATTACTCATCACGCGCCCCCTGAAAACACCAATAACGATGTTTTTACTTTCGACAAAACCATACTCATTAAACTATTAACCATTTATAAATCAGAATTTGTCGCTCTGTTCGACAACACTTTATCAATCAAGCCATAATTAACGCCATCCTCGGCACTTAAGAAATTGTCTCTATCAGTGTCTTGTTGGACTTTTTCCAGTGGCTGCCCCGTATGATGTGCCAAAATTTTATTCAATTTATCTCTGATTAATAAAATTTCTCTAGCATGAATGTCAAAGTCAGAAGCCTGACCTTGAAAGCCACCTAAGGGTTGATGAATCATCATTCTTGAGTGGGGTAAGCAATAACGTTTACCTGCCGCACCACCTGTTAATAATAACGCCCCCATACTCGCGGCTTGTCCAATACACAAGGTACTGACATCAGGCTTAATAAACTGCATGGTGTCATAAATTGACATCCCTGCTGTTACCGAACCGCCAGGTGAGTTGATATACAAATGAATATCTTTATCAGGATTTTCTGATTCTAAGAACAGCAATTGCGCAACGACCAGATTAGCCATGTAATCTTCAACTTGACCGACCAAAAAGATAACGCGTTCTTTGAGTAAGCGCGAATAAATATCAAAAGAACGCTCGCCTCTGGCGGTTTGCTCAATAACGATAGGGACTAAGCCACCTGCCGCTTCTAATGCTCTCGCCTGATTCATAGTATGTTGGTTATACATTAAAAATCCTTACTGTTGCTGTCTATCCATGACATCACTAAAGCTGACGGTTTCATCAGTAACTTTTGCCTGACTCACTAACCATTCAACGACTTGATCTTCTAGTACCATTTGCTGAACATCATGTAAACGTTTTTCATCGTCATAATACCACGCGACTACATCTTCAGGACGTTCATAACTTTTTGCTAGTTCTTCAATAGTTTCACGAACTTTATCACCGTCAATTTCGACAGTATTTTTTTGAATAATTTCGCCTAAAATTAAGCCCAATGCCACACGACGTTTGGCTTGCTCTTCAAATGCGTCTCTAGGCAACTGCATATCTTCTGGCTTCATTTTCTGTCTTTTGGCAGATTCAATGTAGGGTTGCATCAATCGTTCAACTTCTTCATCAATCAAGGCAGTAGGTACCGCGATAGGGAATTTTTCATACAGTGAGTCCATGACTGCATTTTTTAATTTACCACGCAATACTTGTTTTAACTCTCTGCCCAGATTGTCTTTAACATCAGCACGGAAAGCGTCTACTGTGCCTTCTTCAACACCGTAGGCTTTGATAAAGTCTGCATCAATTTCTGGCAAGCTTGCCGTTTCAACTTTGATGACTTCAATATCAAATTGAGCATCTTTTCCTGCTAGTTCTGCATTACCGTATTCTGCTGGGAATGTTATTTCAAAGGTTTTATTCGCGCCTGCTTCAAGACCAATCAATTGGTCTTCAAAGCCTGGAATCATTTTTTTCGCACCAATTTCAATAGCGAAGTTTTCTGCTTTGCCATTAGTAAAATTGACTCCTTCAGAAACGCCTGAAAAATGAATGGTAATTTGGTCTTGTTCTTGCGCAGCACGCTCAACAACAGTCCATTCTTTTTTCTGCTCTCTTAACTTCTCAATGATACTATCAACATCGACATCACCGACTGTGGCAATAGGGCGAGTGATTTCAAGTTGATCAAGACCTTCAAGCACGATTTCTGGATACACTTCAAATACCGCTGTGTAGACAAAACCTTCGGCATCATCTGTGTGTTGGATGTGTGGATAACCCGCAGGTCTTAACGCCTGACTTTGTAAGGCTTCATAATAAGTGGTTTGAATCAAGTCGCCAGTAATTTCATCACGCACTTTATCGCCATACATTTTGGTAACAACTTGTTGAGGTACTTTACCTGGGCGAAAACCATGAATTTTAACTTCGCGGGCTAATGTCTTTAAGCGTTCAGCCATTTTTTCCTGAACGACAGTTTCAGGTACGCTAACAGTCATTTTTCTGCTTAATTCGGATGTCTTCTCGACAGAAACTTGCATTTCTTTACCTCACACAATTTTAAATAAGAATTTTTGAATGCCAGCAGGACGGTGGCTCTAAAGAATTGAAAAGCTCTCGATGAGTCGAGAGCTTTTATAGATTTGGGTGGTGCGAATGGGGAGACTCGAACTCCCACTGGGTAACCAACTGGTACCTAAAACCAGCGCGTCTACCAATTTCGCCACATTCGCACTTTGGTATGAACTTCGCATTATAATTGAAATATCAGCCATATAACAAGCGATAATTTTAAAATTGTCAGACACTGACTGATACAGCAAACCCTAATCGTCTAATGTCTTCCGCAAATTCATTTAACACATCAATGGATAATGGTGCTAATCGACTGGCTTCTGGTTGTAATGAGGGTCTAGCAATAGTGTACAGCATCACCTGTTGCAAATTAACGCTCTCTGTTTTTAGCCTTGTTAATAAAGTCAAAAAAGCTAACTTTTCTTTTTCAGATAACCCGTTGCCATCATAATCCAATAAACAAATTTGTAGTTTGGTCGGGCAACACTGACTAGCTAGTAGCAAGTTTTTCAGATGTGATTGACAACTTTGCCGCGCATTATTGATCAATGCCAGTCCCTCATCAGTTGCACTATCAAATTTAAACCAAACTTCACCACCATAAGCTTTTAACACTTTCAGTCCTGCTTGGACTTTAGGCTGATGCACCAAGCTACCATTAGTAATCAACACATAATTGCTCGTTGGAAAAATGCCAAACTCAGTGGCTACTCGTCCAATCAACTCCACCGCTTCGGCAAAAGCTTTTACACTGGTGGGTTCACCATTACCCGAAATAGCAATATCTTTAATGGCTTGTTGATGCTCAGGCACTTGAAAGCGTTGATAAAAATCACCATGTAGCACGATAGCTAGAAAGAAGCGCAATTCATCTTCCAATAGCTGAAAATCTATTTCAGGTGCAGTTCCCAATGTTAAATCAGGAACTTGGCAATAAATACATCGCCAGTTACAGGCATTATTAGTATTAAAATTAATACCAATCGACAAGCCACCTGCACGCCTTGATAAGACTGGATAAATGTATTTTAATCCGACAATATCCCGATTATGATTAGTTGTTATGAGTGTTGACACGATGACCTCGACACTTAGGAATCACTTTAATAATGACGGTATTTTACGGGTTCTTAAAAACTTCATGCGGTTTTTTAAAATAACGCTGAAAAATTCCGCAACTAGACTGTAAATAGTGTCTTATTTTCGCTTTTTCATGTGTTTATTCTTGTGCTATGCTAGCCGACACATAAACATACTACAACGCTAAGGATTAGCTGTTGTTTTCATCGACATAAAATCGCCACCGTGAGTTAACATGACCGAATCAACGACTACCGAGACCGTACAAACCATCATCGCTGAACTCAAAAATAAGCCAGGCGCATTATTACCCATTCTACATGGTGTGCAAGATACCTTGGGTTATATTCCTGCCGACAGTGTGCCTGCTATCGCTCAGGCTTTAAGCCTGTCCCGTGCGGAAGTTCACGGTGTTATCAGTTTTTATCACTATTTTCGCGATACGCCGCCAGGTAAACACACCATACATTTATGTCGAGCGGAGTCTTGCCAGTCTATGGGCAGTGAAAAATTAGAAGCTCATGTTAAAGCTACCTTAGGCATTGATTATCACGAAACGACCGCTGATGGTCAGTTCTCCTTAGAACCAGTCTATTGCCTAGGCAACTGCGCCTGTTCACCTGCTATGCAAATTGACCATGAGATTTATGGACGCGTATCGGCTGAATCATTTGATGCAACCATTAACGACTTAGGAGCAGACGCATGAGTAGCACAGTTTATGTTTCAGGCGATTCCAGTGCCATTTCCCTAGGTGCAAATCGCACCGCTGCCGCTATTGTTAAAGAAGCCGCGCAACGTGGTATCGCTATCAACTTAGTACGCAACGGCTCACGCGGTATGTACTGGCTAGAACCATTAGTTGAAGTTGCAGTGAAAGGTCAACGTGTCGCTTACGGTGCTGTTAATTCTAATGATGTTGCAGGTCTTTTTGATGCTGATTTTTTAAATGGCAGCTCACACACTTTAAGTTTAGGCGCGACCGAAGAGATTCCCTATTTTAAAAACCAACAACGTTTAACCTTTGCGCGTGTTGGTATTACGGATCCAATCAGTCTGGACGACTATATCGCTCATGACGGCTATCGCGGTTTAAAAAATGCAATAGGCATGAGCCAAGCCGATGTGGTTAAACACGTTACCGATTCTGGCTTACGCGGACGTGGTGGCGCGGCATTTCCAACAGGTATTAAATGGAACACGGTATTAAACACACCCTCCGAACAAAAATACATTATCTGTAACGCCGATGAAGGTGACTCAGGCACATTCTCCGACCGTATGATTATGGAAGGCGACCCGTTCGTGTTGATTGAAGGTATGACGATTGCTGGATTAGCCGTCGGTGCAACGCAAGGCTACATCTACTTGCGTGTTGAATATCCACACGCCCACAAAGCCTTGAATGCTGCGATAGACAAAGCCTACGCCGCCAATTATTTAGGCGAAAATATTCAAGGCAGCGGCAAGACTTTTCATTTAGAAGTGCGTTTAGGTGCAGGTGCTTATGTCTGTGGCGAAGAAACCTCACTCATGGAAAGTTTAGAAGGCAAACGCGGCTTAGTGCGCTTCAAACCGCCCTTACCTGCCATCAGTGGTTTATTCGGCAAACCCACCGTCGTCAATAACGTCATCTCTCTTGCCTCCGTGCCTGTCATCTTGGATAAAGGCGGCGACTACTACCGTGACTTCGGTATGGGGCGCTCACGCGGCACACTACCATTACAACTCGCTGGCAATCTAAAACACACGGGCTTAGTCGAAATCGCTTTCGGTATGACTTTACGCGAACTGCTTTATGAATACGGTGGCGGTTCAGCGTCTGGCAGACCGATTAAAGCTGTACAAGTTGGTGGTCCTCTCGGTGCATTTGTACCCGAATCGCAATTTGATACACCGTTAGATTATGAAGCCTTTGCTGCCAATTGGACAGTATTAGGTCATGGTGGCGTAGTTGCCTTTGATGACACCATGAACATGGCAAAAATGGCAAGATACGCGATGGAATTTTGTGCGGCTGAGTCCTGTGGAAAATGCACACCTTGCCGTATCGGTTCAACACGCGGTTATGAAGTCATGGATGACATTATCAACAATGTGGATCGTGAAAAAAATGTTGTTTTATTGCGTTCACTGTGTGACACCTTATTGAACGGCTCATTATGCGCCCTAGGTGGCATGACCCCTTATCCCGTATTGAGTGCGTTAAATCATTTTCCAGAAGATTTTGGTCTGACATCACATACTAACGCCGCTTAACATTAGGAGAATCAAAATGTCCTGTTTTGAAAAAGATTTTGGCACACCTGCCAGTAATTCCACACAGACCGTCACTATGGAAATTGACGGTTTCAAAGTAACCGCACCAGTCGGTACATCAGTGATGCGAGCGGCGGCAAGTATCGGTATTGAAATTCCCAAATTATGCGCCACTGACAGCGTTGAGCCGTTTGGCTCGTGCCGTTTGTGTGTGGTGCAGATTGAAGGCGGTCGTGGTATGCCCGCCTCGTGTACTACGCCTGTTGCCGAAGGTATGAAAGTCGTCACCCAAAATCAAAAACTCGCCGATGTGCGTCGTGGCGTGATGGAGCTATACATCTCTGATCATCCGCTGGATTGCTTAACCTGTTCAGCAAATGGTGATTGCGAATTGCAAGATATGGCAGGTGCAGTCGGTTTGCGTGAAGTCCGTTATAAGCCGATTGAAACGCACTTAAACGCCAAAAAAGACGAAAGCAATCCGTATTTCACTTTTGATCCCAGCAAATGTATCGTTTGCTCGCGTTGTGTTCGTGCCTGTGAAGAAACTCAAGGTACATTTGCGTTAACGATAGACGGTCGCGGTTTTGATTCCAAAGTTTCACCCAGTCAAAACCAAGCCTTTATGGATTCAGAATGTGTATCGTGTGGCGCGTGCGTACAAGCCTGCCCAACTGCCACATTGATGGAAAAATCTGTCATTGATAACGGTCAACCAGAACACGCCATCGTCACTACTTGCGCGTATTGCGGCGTAGGTTGTTCATTCCGTGCCGAAATGAAAGGCGATCAAGTCATACGCATGGTGCCTGATAAAAATGGCAAAGCCAATCACGGACATTCGTGCGTGAAAGGTCGTTTTGCGTTTGGTTATGCCACCCATAAAGACCGCATCACCAAACCGATGATACGCGCCAGTATTAAAGATGCCTGGAAAGAAGTCAGTTGGGAAGAAGCAATTAATTATGCCGCTTCTGAACTCAGACGCATACAAACCAAATACGGTAAAGATTCAATTGGTGGCATTACCTCATCACGTTGTACTAACGAAGAAACCTATTTAGTGCAAAAATTGATTCGCGCAGGTTTTGGTAATAACAACGTTGATACTTGTGCGCGGGTTTGTCATTCACCGACAGGTTATGGTCTGAAAAAGACGTTTGGTGAAGCCTCAGGCACACAAGATTTTGATTCGGTAATGGATTCTGATGTCATTATGGTCATCGGTGCAAATCCAACTGATGGTCATCCCGTTTTTGGCTCAATGATGAAAAAACGTCTGCGTCAAGGCGCGAAGCTCATCATCGTTGACCCACGCGAAATTGATTTAGTGAAAAAATCCCCACACGTTCACGCTGACCATCACTTAAAACTACGTCCCAGCACTAACGTGGCGTTAGTCAATGCCTTAGGTTATGTGATTGTCACGGAAGGCTTGGTGGATGAGGAATTTGTTAAATCGCGTTGTGATGTCGCTTCATTTGAAAAATGGCGTGTATTCATTGCACAAGAGAAAAATTCACCCGAAAATGCCGAAGCGATTACTGGCGTTCCAGCCTCTGAACTAAGAGCGGCGGCAAGATTGTACGCAACAGCTAAAAATGCCGCGATTTATTACGGCTTAGGTGTCACTGAACATAGCCAAGGTTCAACAACGGTTATTGGTATTGCTAACCTAGCAATGGCAACAGGTAATATAGGGCGTAGCGGCGTAGGTGTGAATCCATTGCGCGGACAAAACAATGTACAAGGTTCATGCGATATGGGATCGTTCCCGCATGAATTCCCTGGTTATCGTAATGTCGCCGACCCTGTGACTCGTGCGTTATTTGAAGACGCATGGCAAGCTCGCCTCAGTGGTGAACCAGGACTTCGCATTCCTAATATGTTTGAAGCCGCGCTAGATGGTAGTTTCATGGGGCTATATTGTGAAGGTGAAGACATTGCCCAATCTGATCCAGACATTAAACACGTTCATGCGGCATTACGCGCTATGGAATGCGTGATCGTACAAGACATCTTCTTGAACGAAACGGCAAAGTTTGCTCATGTGTTCTTACCAGGTTCTTCTTTCTTAGAAAAAGATGGTACATTTACTAATGCCGAACGCCGTATATCACCTGTGCGTAAAGTCATGAAACCATTGGCTGGCTATGCCGATTGGGAAGTCACACAAATGTTATCTAACGCATTAGGTTACCCCATGAACTACAGCCATCCATCTGAAATTATGGATGAAATTGCCAGCTTGAAACCGACCTTTAGTCATGTCAGTTACCAAAAAATCGACGAAATGGGTAGCGTACAATGGCCTTGCAATGACGAAGCTCCCGAAGGTTCGCCAACATTACACGCCGATCATTTCTTGCGTGATGATGGTAAAGGTCTGTTTATGTTGACTGAATATGTGCCAACCACCGAAAAAATCACCCCAATGTTCCCACTGATTTTAACCACTGGACGCATTTTGTCGCAATACAACGTTGGCGCACAAACTCGCCGTACTGATAACGTGGCATGGCATAGTGAAGATCGTTTAGAAATTCATCCGCACGATGCCGAAGACAGAGGCGTTAAGACAGGTGATTGGGTAGGTATTAAAAGTCGTGCGGGTGAAACTGTATTACGCGCCTTAGTCAGCGACCGCGTACAACCAGGGGTAGTCTACACCACCTTCCATTTCCCTGAATCGGGCGCGAATGTGATCACCACTGACAATTCAGACTGGGCGACTAACTGTCCTGAATACAAAGTGACAGCGGTACAAATCACTAAAGTACATACACCATCAGAATGGCAACAAAACTATGCTGATTTCAGCGAGCAACAATTAGAGCTACTAGCTGAAGGACAACACAATGCCTAATGGGTTAGGGAGTTCAGATTTTAGCTTGAACTCCGTAGCCGAATTAGGTTGGACAAACTATCAACACCGCATGGTAAACCGTTGGCAAGGAAGCCAACATAGCTTTGAACAAGATTGTGTTGCAGAAGAAGTACCCGTTGTACTGATGTACAACGGTATTTCCCACGTCGTCATGTTAGTAACACCGACTAATTTAGAGGATTTTGCCTTGGGTTTTAGTATGACCGAAGGTATTATTCAAAGTCCGCAAGAATTTCTATCCGTGCGTGTTTATCAACGCGCTAATGGCATCGAAGTCCAAGTTAAAATCCCCGAACACCGATTCTCCTGTTTGTCCGACAAAGGGCGTAATCTAACAGGACGAACAGGTTGTGGCTTATGCGGTGCAAGTACCTTAAAACAAGCGATACGCCAACCTGATCCTGTACACAGCCCTATCAGCGTCAGTGCCGAGCAACTTACCGCTGCGTTAAATGATTTACACAACAAACAATCAATCAATAAATTAACAGGCGCGATACACGCTGCCGCGTGGGTAGAACCTGAACGCGGTATCATTGATGTACGCGAAGATGTTGGGCGACATAATGCACTGGATAAACTACTTGGGTTATTATGTCGAACAGGCAAAGATGTCAACGCAGGTTTTATCATTGTCACCAGCCGCGCTAGTTATGAAATGGTACAAAAAACTGCTTTTCTAGGCATTGGTTTATTAGTTGCCATTTCCGCACCGACAGGTTTAGCAATACGCTTAGCCGAACAAGCGGGAGTCACCTTAGTTGGCTTTGCTCGCGGCGATAAACACGTTATTTATACTCATCCTCAACGATTAATACACGCTTATGAAAATTGAACGCTTAATTAAAATGGCTAATGATATTAGCAACTACTTTAACGCTGAACCTAACAGAGATGACGCTATCGCAGGCGTAAAAAACCATATTGCCCATTCATGGGAACCGAGAATGCGCAAAGCAATTATTGAATATAATCAACAAGATGGCTCAGCATTAACTGAATTGGCTAGAGCCGCAGTGTCAAAACTTTAAGCTTGGTGCTGCGGATGTAGGGTGGGCAAACAGCTTTATCGTTTGCCCACCGTTTGCCGATAAAAACGGTGGGCAGAAAAGCGTTACCCTCCATTGGAGACATTGTGGAAATTCTGATCGTCTCATTAACAGCGTTAGCGACATCAGCTCTAACATTGTTCTCTGGCTTTGGTTTGGGAACACTGTTGATGCCAGTTGTAGCAATCTTTTTTCCTGTTGAAATCGCCATTGCAATGACGGCAATGGTTCATTTGGCAAATAACCTTTTCAAAGTAGTTCTACTGGGGAAGCAAGCAAATAGTTCTGTACTTATCAGCTTCGGTATTCCTGCAATGATTTCGGCATTGGTAGGCGCGTTGGTTCTCGGATGGCTGTCTGGACTACCTGCAATCTTGGAGTACGTTGCGTTTGGTAAGAGTTTACAAGTTTCTCCAATCAAGCTAACCGTAGGTATTCTGATACTTGGGTTCGTGTTTCTTGAATTGTCGCCTAAATTCTCATCCATTTCTCTCGATAAAAAATATCTACCTTATGGCGGCATGATTAGCGGTTTCTTTGGCGGACTGTCTGGTCATCAAGGTGCATTCAGAAGTATGTTCCTGATTAAGGCAGGCTTAGACAAAGAGCAATTTGTAGCGACTAGCGTCATGGTAGCGGTCATGGTTGATTTATCGCGAATGCTAATTTACGGCTGGGATATGTCTATGCAACATCGTGATGTTGATTGGCTCTTAGTAATTTCGGCATCATTGTCGGCATTCGTAGGTGCGTATTTTGGTGCTAAGATGCTTAAGAAGTTAACGATTAGAGCGGTTCAAGTTGCTGTTTCGGCATTGCTGGTTATCGTTTCTGTCGGATTAATATCTGGTATATTGTAATAAGACTAATCATTTATCCACTGATTCCTAAGCAGGAGCTTGGGAACTAGTAAATCAAAAGGTACGCAATACGGTATCCTATAACTCGTCCCGAGTCATTTACTCACTCCCCATCCACAACCTAGGTTTACACAGATGACTGAACTAGAAAACTTCAAACTGCTGGGTGTTGCATTAGCCATAGGTTTACTAATTGGCTTGGAGCGTGGCTGGCGGGCGCGTGATCGCGTTGAGGGTATGCGCGTTGCAGGACTGCGTACTTACGGATTGATCGGCTTATTAGGTGGTTTGTCGGGCATTTTGGCTCAACAAGTCGATGCTTTTTTGATGGGATTTGCCTTTTTAGGTCTGACCTCTGTTTTGCTGGTTGCTTACAGTAAAAGCCTTGATAAGTTTGAAGATTTTAGTATTACTAGCATCATTGCCTCGCTGATTACCTTTACCTTAGGTGCGTTAACGGTGTTCGGTCATGTTACGCTTGCTTCTGCTAGTGCGGTAGTGATTACCTCGTTGCTTAGTTTTAAGCCTTTGCTACACGGTTGGTTGAAAAAGCTGGAACAACATGAATTGAATGCAACACTGGAGCTGTTGCTCATCTCGGTGGTTATCCTGCCCATACTGCCTAATCAGAACTACGGTGCGTGGGCTGCCTTTAATCCTTATCAGGTTTGGTGGATGGTGGTACTGATTGCAGGCGTGTCTTATCTGGGCTACTTTGCCATGAAGATTGGTGGTAATCAGCATGGTCCTGTCTTAACGGGTGCATTAGGCGGACTGGTGTCTTCAACAGCGGTGACGCTTAATCTATCCAAGTTATCCACACAATATCCAGAGATGGAAAACGTGTTAGCGGCAGGTATTTTAACCGCCTGCGCCACGTTATTCGCCCGCACTTTGTTACTCACTTCGGTAATGAACCCCGCATTATTCCAAACACTGTTTTCTGCGGTGTTGATGATGATGTTTGTGACTTATTTGTTGGCTTTTTTATTATGGAAAAACGCACGCGGCTTTAGAACCAATGAAGAAATAACGCTGACTAACCCTTTTCAATTAGGCATGGCATTAAAATTTGCAACATTTTTAGTGCTTATCATGTTGTTATCCAAGGGATTAACGCTTTATTTCGGTGCAATGGGGACTTATTTTCTAGCGGCAACATCGGGTCTAGCAGATGTTGATCCCATCATTATTTCCATGGCACAAATGAGTAAGGAAGGCATGGATGTCAGTGTTGCCACTCGAGCGATTCTTATTGCATTAACCGTCAATTCGGGCATTAAAAGCATTTTTTCGTGGGTTATTGGTGGTCGTGCGTTAGGATTGAGAGTCGGCGGTACTTTGCTGGGCGCAGTGGTTGCAGGCTTATTACTGATGTATGAAATCAATATGGATTGAGAATCAAGGTACACTATAACTTACGATAGTCATTCAAAAAATACCATTATGTTCCTCGCTAAAGATTTTATAGAAACCACAGAAAACCTCATCTTTGCCGTGGTAGCAGACGGCACAGAAGACAATAAAGTGCTGTGTTTTTTGCGATATGTACAACAAAAAAAAGTGGATACTGACGCGGCTAATGAGCTACTAAAACACCACCACCCTGATTATCTGCATTATTCACCTGTGTTAGATGCCTATCTTCATGCCGTTCCCGTACAGCGGATTGTCAAACATCATCAACCTAAACAACGCTTACAAAATATTCTGCACACCGCTCAGCCTGATAGCATCGAGCAAGATTTGCTTGCACTGTGTCATTTGTTGCAAACGCACGGCTTGGATTTAAGCCAATGGGGTGTGACGGGTTCACTGTTAATTGGTGCGCAACAAGCCAGCTCCGATATTGATTTAGTGTGTTATGACCGCGATGCTTTTCAACACTGTCGTGCGGTAATCGGTGAATTGCTAGCACAACACGCGTTGCACACACTCAGTGATGCCGATTGGCAACAATCCTATCAACGCCGTGACTGTGAACTTAACTTTGCAGATTACCATTGGCATGAGCGGCGTAAATTGAATAAAGCCCTCATTAACGGGCGAAAATTTGATTTAAGCTTAATTAATTCAGCGCGTTTGCCTGCTACAGCGTATCAAAAATGCGGCGCGATAACTTTGCAATGCCAAGTGCTTGATGACCGTTATGCGTTTGATTACCCTGCTGAGATTACCATAGACCATGCAGACATCAGTTCAGTAGTCAGTTTTACTGCCACTTATACAGGGCAAGCGATGAGCGGTGAATTTATTGAAGTATCGGGTATCGTTGAACAATCAGCACACGGTGATAAACGTATCGTGGTGGGTTCAAGTCGAGAAGCGCATGGTGAATATATTAAGGTAATTCGATGCTTAACTTAGCTGATTTCTCAGCGGTTATTTTTGATATGGATGGTTTAGTTTTAGACACTGAAAAGACTTATTTTATTGCGTGGCAACAGGCGGCGGCACGCATGGGCTATACGCTGTCGGATACGTTTTGTTTATCGCTGTCTGGGCTAAATGGTGATGCCGTCGTGCAAAAATTACTGGCTGAGTGCGGTGCTGATTTTGATTTAGCTACGTTTAATCAAGTCGCTGGTAAGGTGTGGCGTGAGTATGTTACTCAACACGGCATAGCTGTGCAACACGGTTTTAATGAGTTATTGGCATTTATTGTTCAGCAATCATTACCGTATTGCTTAGCGACCAATAGCCGTGCCATTAACGCGTTGGAATGCCTTGCTTTAGCAGGATTAAGCAATGTGTTTGACCTTATCATTAGCCGTGATGATGTGGCAAATGGCAAACCTGCGCCCGATATTTTTTTACACGCTGCTGATTGTTTGCAAGTACCTATTGAACGATGTCTAGTATTAGAAGATTCTCATGCAGGCATTATTGCTGCGACTCAAGCGGGTGCGTTTAGCATATTTATTCCCTCAACCCAGCCGATAAATCCACTGACGCTTGCGTACTGTGATGTCATGATGCCCAATTTACACGATGTGCTGGAATCGTTCCGTGCTTAGCGTAGAGCTTCATGTATAATTCTGGCAATTTTCAGCACTACAATCCAATCATAACCTGATGACTCAACAACCCAAAATATCTGTCATTGCCCCAGCTCGATTGCACATGGGATTTATTGATTTAAGCGGTTCACTTGGTCGCCATTTCGGCAGTATCGGTGTCGCGCTTAATGAACACGCCACGCGGCTTTCAGTAACACCTGCTGAACAACGCACCATTACAGGTCCTTCCGCACAACGTGCAGATCAGTGTTTAACCATGCTATGCAAGGCGTTAAACGTCTCCGATAACGTTAAGATTGATATTGAATCAGCGATTCCTGAACACGTCGGTTTAGGGTCTGGCACACAAATGTCATTGGCTATCGGTTCGGCACTTAACGCGTTGTATGACTTAGGGCTGAGTGTGCGCGAGATTGCGTCCGTGATGGACAGAGGTTTGCGTTCAGGCATTGGCATCGGCGTATTTGAACAAGGCGGCTTAGTAGTTGATGGTGGGCGTGGCGAACACACCATCATACCGCCCGTGCTGGTGCATTTTGATATACCTAGTGAGTGGCGATTTATTTTGGTCTTCGATAAGCGTGGACAAGGTTTGCATGGTCAGCAAGAAATTCAAGCCTTTAAGCAATTACCGCCCTTTCCACAACAAGAAGCAGCGCGATTATGTTACTTGCTGTTCATGTTAGGTTTACCTTCACTGGCGGAAAATAACATTATGCAGTTTGGTGAAGTGATTAGCCAATTACAGCAATCTGTTGGTGAACACTTTGCCAGCGCACAAGGCGGCGTATTTACCAGCCCAGAAGTGACTAAAGCCATGGGCTGGTTAGCCGAACAAGGTGCGGTGGCTATCGGTCAAACTTCATGGGGACCGACGGGATTTTGTGCTGTTGATGGTGCAGAATTAGCCGAATCCATGACCGAACAGGCACGGCGAACCTTCGCACAGTTTGATAATTTAACCTTTATCACAGCCAGTGCGCGTAATCGGGGTGGTGAGGTATTTGTTACGCACGCTTATTAATAATTTCGGTAGTAGCTAAATTTGTAGTGATAGCAGATAAGGTATTGTTAATTAAGAATAGTTAATATAATCTACAAAATTTATAACGACAAGACGAGTTAAAAAATGCCAAGCTGTCCGAGATGCCAAAGCGAAGAGAGTAAAAGAGATGGATTGATTAGAGGCAAACAGAGATATTGCTGTAAGA
>DFWO01000173.1 GCA_002380945.1 Methylococcaceae bacterium UBA4132
GATGAAATTTTGAACACGTTCTTACATTAATCCTATCGAACACAAATGGACTCAGTCCAAAGCCATCCAAAAACAAAAAATTTTTCCATCAACGACCTAGATGACCTGTTTGCCCATGTCTTTTAAATCATTTTACTCTAATGGCATAGAAATATTGATTGAAACCTCACGCTATTTGCGATAGCTTCACTCACGAAGGCTTAACCATCATCCATTAGGAGAACACCATGTCCGAATATAAAAGATACCAATGTGACGTTTGCGGTCATATTTACGATGAAGCTGAAGGTGATCCCGATTCAGGTATCGCCGCAGGGACACGCTGGAAAGATTTACCAGAGGATTGGTGCTGCCCTGAATGCGGCGTGAGTAAAGAAGAATATAGCTTAATGCCTTGAGGTTAACATCATGCACGTCATTATTATTGGTTCAGGCGTTGCAGGCATTAGCTTTGCAGAAAAATGCCGCGCATTAACAGCGGATGCAGAGATTACCCTGATAACACAAGAAAATGACGGCTATTATTCTCGTCCTTTGCTATCGCGTGGTTTTACTAAAGACGATATTGAACACACTATCATTCTAAAAACCTTCGATAAACTACGCGATAGCAATATTACTGTGCTAAGTGATACAACGGTGACGAGCATTGAGCGAGCGAACAAAATGCTGACTGTGTGTCATGCAGACCAAGAAAAAACGTTTAACTACGATAAGTTGATTATTGCGACGGGTTCAAAAGCCTTTATTCCACCACCCTATCGCCCTTTTAATGAACTATTTTTCTGTTTGAACAGTTTGAGCGATTTAAAAACTTTACGCCGTATCCGCGCCAGCGTAGACAAACCAAACTGGGCAATTATCGGCGGGGGTTTAATTGGCTGTGAAGTCGCCTCTGACTTAGCTACCGCAGGCGATAAAGTCACTTTATTTCATGTCATGGACAGACTCATGGAACGGCAATTAGTCCCCGAAGATTCTGCCACCTTAAAACAAGTATTAGAAAACTCAGGTGTCAGCGTGCTGTTAAATCAAACTATCAGCACCTTAAGCAAAGCCCAAGAAAAAATCAGCATCACCACTGATACAACTCAAGAATTTGATGCTGTCATTGTCGCTTGTGGCTTTCAACCTCGTACTGAATTAGCCGCACAAGCAGGACTTGCTATTGGACGCGGTATAAAAGTCAACGACCAGCTACAAACGGAAGACGAAGCTATTTACGCCCTAGGTGATGTTGCCGAACTGCCCAATGGTAAACTCTATGCCTTCATTCTCCCCATACGCAATCAAGCCCTCTGGTTGGCTAACCATCTAGCTGGACAAGCACCACAAAATTGGTCGCCACCTGTTTTTCAAACCAAAGCGAAAGTACATGGCTTTGAAGCGGCGCATCCTTATCAAGTTTAAAATCATGCCCCCCCTACCCTATACCGAAGCCGAACGTGCCGCTATTTACCGCGCGATTTATGAACGCCGTGATATGCGTCACTTCTTGCCTGATCCTATCGCGCCAGAACTTTTAACGCGTTTATTACAAGCGGCGCATCACGCGCCTAGCGTGGGTTTTATGCAGCCTTGGCGGTTTATTCGCATTACGCAAGCTGAGTTGCGTAGCAAAATACACGGACTGGTTGAAGCGGAACGTATCGCCACAGCTAAGGCGTTAAACGAACGCGAAGATGAATTTATGAAGCTGAAAGTGGAAGGGATTTTAGAGTGCGGCGAGGTGTTGATTGCGGCGTTGTGCGAGCAACGCGAACAGTATATTTTTGGGCGGCGCACGTTGCCTGAAATGGATGTGGCATCACTCTCGTGCGCTATTCAAAATATGTGGCTGGCAGCTCGCGCCGAGGGTATTGGTTTGGGTTGGGTGTCGATGTTTGAACCAGTCGCGTTAAAAACTTTGTTGGCTATGCCAGACGATAGTCAGCCGCTGGCTATCGTGTGTTTGGGTCATGTCGAAACGTTTTATGATAAGCCGATGCTCGAACAACAAGGCTGGGCAGAGCGTCAAGAACTGAACTCGTTATTATTTGAAAATTCATGGAATTCACCGTGCCGTTAAATTTTGTTATTCCTCCCGTTGCGACCACCTTACAAGCCGCCTTACAGCGTAAAATCAATCAGAAAACCAAGCCGTTGGGGGCGTTGGGTCAGTTAGAAAATCTGGCTTTGCAGATTGGTTTGTGTCAAAACAGCCTAACGCCGTGCTTAACTAAGCCCAGTATTCTGATTTTTGCGGGCGATCATGGCATTGTTGCTTCTGGCGTGAGTGCCTATCCACAAACCGTCACCGCGCAAATGGTGGCTAATTTTTTGGCGGGTGGCGCGGCGATTAGTGTGTTTGCTAAACAGCACGGCTTGAATTTGTTGGTGGTGGATGCAGGCGTGAATGCCGATTTACACCCTCATGCTCAGTTGGTGAATGCGAAAATCGCTAAAGGTACGCGCAATTTTTTGACCGAAGCGGCTATGAGTCAAGCGCAGTGTTTGCAAGCAATACAGGCGGGCGCGGATTTGGTCGCTGAGCAGTTTGCGTTAGGGTGTAATTGTATTGGTTTTGGCGAGATGGGCATCGGTAATACCTCATCTGCTGCGTTGTTGATGCACACTTTAACAGGTTTGCCATTAGCACAGTGTGTAGGGCGCGGTACGGGTTTGGATGATGTGCAGTTGGCGCGTAAGGTGTCGGTGTTGCAACAAGCCTTGGAACAAAACGTAGGTTGGGTTAGCGATAGCGTAACCCAACAAACACCGACCAACGTGCTAGCAACTTTCGGTGGTTTTGAAATCGCTATGATGGTCGGCGCATACTTACAAGCGGCTCAATCGGGCATGATTATCATGGTTGATGGCTTTATTGCCAGCAGTGCGTTATTGGTTGCCAGTACCTTGTATCCAAACGTTTTGGATTATTGCGTATTTTCCCATGTCTCGAATGAACAAGGACACCAAGCCTTATTGGCTCATTTTAATGCTAAGCCATTATTGAATCTGGACTTACGCTTAGGCGAAGGCTCAGGCATTGCCTTGGCGTATCCGCTATTACAATCCGCTGTGTTATTCTTGAATGAGATGGCAAGTTTTGCGGAGGCGGGTGTCGATTCGGAGTAAAACAGCTTTAGCTGTTTTTAGCCAATAGCTAAAGCTATTGGACTCCCTCCTAGACTCGATGACTATGCTCTCATTTAAACATCTACAACTGGCGATTAGTTTTTATACCCGCGTGCCTGTCCCTAAAAATCTGGATTACACACAGTTACCACAAGCGGTGTTGTATTTACCAATGATTGGTTGGTTAGTGGGTGGTTGTGCGGCGGTGGTGTTTTATGTATCCGCCTTGTTGTGGTCAAAACTAACGGCGTTAATTTTAAGTTTGATTGCCACCGTGTTATTAACGGGCAGTTTTCATGAAGATGGTTTTGCTGATGTCTGTGATAGTTTTGGCGGCGGTTATGGCAAAGCACAAATTTTAACCATCATGAAAGATTCGCGGGTCGGTAGTTACGCGCTGGTCGGTTTGGTGTTGTTATTGGCATTAAAGTTGAGCGTGTGGATGGAGCTACCGATGAACGACTTGCCGCTGATATTGTTGGCAGGTCATAGTATCAGCCGTTTCCCGCCGTTGTTATTGATGCACCGCTACGATTATGCGCGAGCCGATAATAGTAAAAGCAAAGATGTGTTACACAAACCCAGCATTCGAGACTTATTGATTGCGACAAGTTTCGCGCTGTTGCCAATGTTGCTATTACCTGCTTTATGTGGCTTGGCTATCGTGCCAGTTTTGCTAGTTACACACGGCTTAGGGCATTATTTTTACCGCCATATCGGCGGTTATACAGGCGATTGTTTAGGCACTAGCCAACAAATCGCCGAAGTTATTTTTTATCTCACAGTGAGTAGTTTATGGATATTTATTTAATTCGCCACACCAATACGGCGAATGCGGCAGGCTTGTGTTATGGGCAGAGTGATGTAGCAGTGGCTTCAACGTTTGAGCAAGAAGTCGATGCCTTGCTGGGCAAGCTACCTGAATTTGATGACGACTGTCTGGTGTTCAGTAGCCCGTTAAGCCGTTGTGTACAATTGGCAGAAACCTTATCGGACACGGTAAAAACCGATGCGCGTCTGCAAGAATTATTTTTTGGCGATTGGGAAGGCAAGTTGTTTGATGATATTGAACCGACTGCCTTGCAACAATGGACAGATAATTTTGCCACCGCCGCGCCGCCAAATGGCGAAACCTTCGGTGACTTATATCAACGCGTCGGCGAATTTTGGCTGGAACTGTTGAAGACCGAAACGGAACAGGCGGTTATCGTCACTCATGCGGGTGTAATTCGTGCCTTATTGGCGCGGGTGTTAAATCTACCGCTAGAAAATGCTTTTCAATTTCGGATTGATGCAGGGTCAGCGCATAAATTACGCTGTTTTGATGATTACGTTTATATCGAATACGTTAATTTATAATGCGGCACGGCGGCAATATTGTTGCGTTTGCGGCAGCGTGTGGCTGTTTGCCTGAACAAGTTATCGACTTTTCAGCCAATATCAATCCACAGCAAGCGGTCAACTGGCAGGATTTATCGGTTTCGCTCACGCCTTACAGCGACCCTGATTATGGCGTATTAAAACAGGCAATTACGCGGCGTTATCCGATTCCAGCTAATGCCAATATTGAAGTATTCAATGGCGCGAGTGCGGCGATTTTCGCGCTGTTGCGTTATTTACAACCTAAAGATGTGGTGTTATACGCGCCGTTATATGGTGAATATGAGCGACTGGCTGAACGCTTGGGTTGTCAGATGCACATCATCAACCGTTTCGTGGATGGCGCAACCCAACAAATCCCCCAAGGCGCGACCGTCATCTTCGTCAACCCCGCCACGCCAGACGGTACGCTGTACGACTTAACCGATTTACTCACCCAATGGCAAGCCGCCGATTGTCACATTATCATCGACGAATCGTTTTTAGATTTTTGCGTGGCACAATCGGCAATGGCTGCTCTCGCGCAATATCAACACCTGTACATCATCAAATCGTTAAGCAAATTTTATGGCTGTGCGGGGATTCGTATCGGCTTTATCGCCGCAAACATTGAGTTTATAACTGCTTTAAAACAATTTGAACCCGCGTGGAAACTATCCAGCTTGGACATGGCGTATATGCAGCAAGCCTTAGCCAACACCGATTTTATTGAACAAACGCGCCAACAAACTAACTACAACCGCGAGTTATTGCGGCAAGTTCTGAACGATTCTAGTTTGTTCGCTGAAATTTATCCCAGCACCGCTAATTTTTTACTAGCGCGTTTGCCTGACGGTGGCGATGGTTATGAGTTGCAAAACCGATTAGCACCCGCGCAGCTATTGATTCGCGTCTGTGAGAATTTTATCGGCTTGGATAAGCGATATGTGCGCTTTGCGGTTAAAGACGTGGCAGCGATTGAACAATTAGCGATTGGATTCAAAAACATGTTTTTGAATCCAGCACTTAAATAAAACGAGATAAATAATGAACCCCCTAGCCATTTTCGGCACTAGCTCCGATGCGGGTAAAACTACCATCGTCATGGCGTTGTGCCGTTTGTTTGCTGACCGTGGTATCAAGGTCGCACCCTTCAAAGCGCAAAATGTTTCTAACAATTCAGCGGTAACAAAAGAAGGTCGGGAAATTTCCCGCGCCCAATGTTTACAAGCCGAAGCAGCGCGGGTTGAACCGAGTTATCACTTTAATCCTGTGTTGTTAAAATCGCATGGTAATGGTTCAGTGCAGGTGGTGGTGAATGGCTTGGTGTATAAAAATCAAGCCATTAGCGATTATTACGATGAAATGGCGTTTTTGGAAAACCAAGTTCAGCAAGCCTTTGCACGCTGCCAACAAGATTATGAATTAGTGATTGCCGAAGGCGCGGGTTCGCCTGTCGAACTCAATTTACTGCATAAAGACCTATCCAATACCTTTGTCGCTAAGACGTTCCAGACCAAAAATATTTTAGTCGCTGATATTGAACGCGGCGGGGTGTTTGCGTCTATTTACGGTACGCTGGAGCTGATGGATAAAACCCTGCGTGACAATTTCATTGGTGTGATTGTGAATAAGTTTCGCGGTGATAGACGGTTTTTTGAGGAAGGCGAACGCATTATTGCTGAACGCTTTGGTGTGCCTGTATTAGGGGTGTTGCCGTTTCAAGCGTTGAATATTGATATGGAAGATTCGCAATCTTTGCAGAATTATCAGCAACGCTTAGGTGATGTGAAAATCCGTATTGCCGTGCTGGCATATCGCGGCTTAAGCAACTACAACGATTTGGATGTGTTGATGGCAGACCCTGAGTTGTATGTTGAATTGATTCATGATTACCGTCCACTTGCCTCCTTTGATATGGTGTTGATGATAGGCAGTAAAACGGTGATTCGGGATGTGCGCTGGTTAAAAGAAACGGGCTTGTACGCCGAAGTTCAGCAATACGCTGGCGCGGTGTTTGGTGTGTGTGGCGGCTATCAAATGCTGTGTAAAATTCTGCATGACCCCGAAGCCTTAGAACATGACACGGCGACAACCGAAACAGGTTTAGGCTTGATGGATGATGAGGTGATTTATCAACGTCCAAAAATTCTGCAACGCGGTGTTTATGAGTTGTTTTCCTATCCGATTACAGGCTATGAAATTCATTGCGGACGCATGGCGAATTATCCCTTGTATTATCAGCAAGGACGGATTGCAGGCACGCATATTCATGGTGTGTTTGATAATGATGCGTTTCGTACCGACTATTTCAAACGCCTGCATCCAGATTATCAAGGTTACGATTACGCGGCGTATCGTGACGCGCAGATTCAAGGTTTTGCCGATATGGTGGCGGATAACTTGGATATGGATGCGATTATTGAGGCGTTGCGGTAATCATGTAATACGACTGTCAGTCCTTCAAGGATTGGCAGTCGTCAATAACGAGGACTATGACTGTGTTTTTTGAATTAGCTATCGCCGCCTACGCTATCGACCTACTCATCGGCGAGTTACCGTGCAAACACCCCGTTATGTTTATGGGCGATTTTATCAGCGCGTTTGAACGGCGATATTATCGGGATAATATCTGGGCTGGCGCGGTGTTGGTGTTGAGTTTAGTGCTAGTTACTTATTTAATTAGCCTAAGCATTGTTTATCTAGCGGGTTTATTACCGCCCGCATTCGCATTGTTGGTGTTAGTGGTATGCGCTTCAACGGGTTTAGCCATGAATATGCTGCATAGCAGTGTGGCGGGAATTTTAACGGCTGAGCAACCGAAACTAGCGATTAGTTATTTAGTCAGTCGTGATACCGAAGCCATGACGGACGAAGACATTTATAAAGCGGCGATAGAAACATGGGCAGAAAATTTAAGTGATGGTGTGATTGCGCCGTTGTTTTATCTGGCTTTGTTTGGCTTACCCGCGCTGGCTGTTTATAAAGCCATTAATACGATGGATTCTATGATTGCCTATAAAACGCCGCGTTATTTTTATTTTGGTAAAGTGGCTGCGCGGTTAGATGACGTGGCAAATTACATTCCCGCTCGTTTGACTGCGTTGTTAATTGTGTTAATTGCAGAGGATAAAAAACGGGCGTGGCACTGTCTGTTAAATGATGGCAATAAATTAGAAAGTCCAAACGCGGGTTATCCGATTGCGACAATGGCGGGGGCGTTGGGTGTGGCATTAGGCGGTGATGCGGTTTATCACGGTCAACGTAAACATAAGCCGCAGTTAGGCGAGGCGATTTACGCGCTGAGTGCTGAAACTTTGCAACAAGGTTTAGCCATGAAAACACGCATAAATATCGTGGTGTTCAGTGTATTAATGATTGGGATGCTATTATGAAAACTTTATTTATCGGCGGCGTGAAAAGCGGCAAATCACGGTTAGCAGAAGAGTATTTATTACGCCACAAACCGCCTCATGCAGACAAACCGTATTATCTAGCAACGACTGAATTTCTCGATGAGGAAATGCACGAACGCATCCGCATTCATCAACAACGTAGGCTAGATAAATTTATCACCTTAGAAGAACCCATTAAATTACACGCCACTTTAATGCAATGCCAAGACCCTGTATTGGTAGAATGCGTGTCGATGTGGCTGAACAATATGCTGTATCACCAAATCCCCGAAGCCGATATTTTGCAGGAGTTGGAAGCGGTATTGTCACTGCCTGTTGATTTAGTGCTGGTGCATAATGAAGTCGGCTTAGGGATTATTCCCGACAACAAACTGGCGCGGCAGTTTATAGATTTATCAGGTAAAGCCGCGCAACTCATGGGACAGCATTGTGACAAAGTGTTTTTTTGCAGTGCGGGGTTGATGTTGGCGATGAAGTAGCTAGTCAGGTAGGGTGGGCAAACAGTTTTATCGTTTGCCCACCATTCGTTAATAGTGGTGGGCAAAAAAGCCTTGCCCACCCTTGTATCTCTCCAA
>DFWO01000019.1 GCA_002380945.1 Methylococcaceae bacterium UBA4132
GTACGAAAACTTTGCGACAGAACCAAGGAAAGTCCTTCAACCCAACCTTTTATGTATATTGTTATACTTCCATCTGAATTTAATTTTTTACAACATCCAAGCTTCGATAATGACAATCAAACCTTTGCTTATCCTTTTGTTTCTTGCCTTGACTGGGTGTGGCTCGGCACCGAAGAAACCTATGCAGCCCGAAGCACAACCGAAGGCGCAGGAAAGCCAACCTAGTGTCGATCACTCGAAACCGCTTCGTGTGGGTTCTAGGAAATATAAGATCGTGCAGACCGCAATAAATGAATGGGTATACTTCGGTCAGCAGAAAGTCGTTATCGATGTTAACGAGGAGAGCATTCCCCATGTGGGAATTTGGGAAGATGACGATTATAGCCACAGCGACCGGATCAACCAGTATTGGCGTGCAGTTGGCAAGTATCAGTTGTCGGGCAACGATTGCAAGGCACCTTGGTCCGCCGCCTTTATTAGTTGGATCATGCAGACGGCGGGGGTCCCAGAATACCTGTTCCCACCAGCCAGTGCCCACCACTCTTATCTTAACCATTTACTTGCCAACGCACATAATCCTTACGCCACCTTGATACCCCATACCATTCAGGAATACAAACCTAAACCAGGGGATTTGATCTGCGCCAACCGAGGCAAGGACACTCCCATAAAAGTGTCAGAGGGACTCCCTGACTCGCTCAACTCAAGGCTCCATTGCGATATCGTCGTAGAAACCAAAGACCAAACCTTGCAAGCCATCGGCGGCAATGTCCGCAATTCCGTCTCGAAAACCATCTTGACCTTGTCCTCGGACGGGTATCTTCAATTTACCAAATCTAGACTGTGGTTTTTGATTATCGAAAATCGCCTAGACAGGTAGATATCAGTGAATGGGGTTCTGTCGCAAATATTTTTAAAAATATTTGCGACAGAACCCCAAATTCAGCGCGGCGGGTGTTTAGCATTCCGAAACCAGTCGCGTACTGCTACCATTTGATTAACTTGTACTGGTGACGCATGTCTTATACAACTTGCATATTCTTCTGTGCCTACTTTTGCTCCCCAACGAATTTCGACGCAATCATTCGGGTTATAAGCCATCTCAAACGCTGATTTACGTGCCAATATCTCTGCTACTGAGAGTTCCCAAGGTTTACCATTACTGCGTACATACTGAATCTTTTTCTCGGTAATCAATTTTTCATGTAGTTGCTCTATCTCGGTTTTAACCTGTGTTGCAGATTGAGCAGTCAAGTTAAACAACTCAGGATAGTGAACGATTTTTTCAGGAAAATTAAGCAACACATTGATGGCAATTAATAAGCGCATATCACGCGAAGGCGTGGCGTAATCTTCCCACGCTCCAATAGTTTCAAAAATAGCCGCGCCTTTCGGCATCTCGATAGCACGAAGTGTTTTACGAAAATAGTCTTCTCCATTTTCAACCGATTGCAGTCGCGTTTCTAGTTGTTCTACCAAGGCAGTTAACGTTGCCTCGTAAGCCTGTTGAGCATTCAAACCATCAGGGTTAATCAGTTTGTAAACTTGCGCGTAAAAATCTTCAGGACTCAACTCTTCCTGTTCAGTCGAATAGTTCGGCAACTCGCCATTACTCAACAACGTGCGATTATTGGCAAGGGGGCGAAACGCTTTAAAGCCAGCTCCAGCACTGACCGAATCAGCAAATAAAAATGTGCCTTCCCAAAATCGTTTCCGGCTGATGGAATTATCAGGTTGAGCATCAACCGCAAATAAAATACCTGGACTGCTGGGTGTTTGTTCCACCCATTTGACCAGTACTAATATATGTCCGTAAGGGTCGGCATAAATAGTGCCTGGCCACAAAGCATCACGCCGTAACGCCACGGGATAAAAATCAGTTGCTTCGCTGGCAAGCGCGGTGCGACCATTCCCTGAATGAACAACATCCATTAATGTTCGGCTTAAGGTTTTAAATTTTGCAAGCGGTACGGTATCTTGTACAAAATTGGTACTAATCGTAGCCGAATTGCACAAAGGCGGTTTTTTGGTTGTGCCGCGATTGCAAGCACGATAACTGAATGGCAAGCCATTTTTCCAGGCAAAATAGCTCCGCAGAAAATACGGAAAATCGGCACAATCAGGCATCGCAGGCAGTGATTTATCTTCATTTAAACCTAAATAACTGTGCAAAAAATTACGCTCTGGATCGCGTAAAACAGGCTCTAGGGATGGAAAACTAAGACTTTCATCCGCTGGACTATCAAAAAGCTGTTCTATCCAAGCGGAATAAAAGTCTTCATAACTGTCATTCCAGCCAGCGTGTTTTTTTGTGCCATTATCGCCGTTAAAAATTTCACGACACGCCAACGATTTGTCTTTATCTTTGACCTCTAATTGATAGTGACCTTCGCCAAGTTTGGCAATCTGCGTCGATAAATGCCAAGGCATTCCATTATTGGCAGTAGCGTTTAATAACAGTTTTTCACCCTTTGGATTTGTCAATACCAATTCTGTGATGGCTTGGGAGCTGGACACAGCCATAATATTAATCGGTGACCCTGCTTTTATTACACGAGGAGAAATCCAGATATGGGTATTAACGCCTTGCGTACAGAAAGAAGCAAAACTTGCCTGGCTGATAGTACAGCCAGCTAAAATAATTGCTTGATATAGTAGTTTTTTATAGACAGAAGCAATAGACATTATCGAAACCTAATTTTAACTGACCTTTGACTTTAATATAAGTCTCATCCATACGTCATGAACTGGCAACAGCATTTTTACGGCTTTTTGCAACTGTTGCTAATAAGGGTGAATAGCGAATAACCCAGTGATTGAGTGTCGCATGATCCACTTTAACGCCTCGTTCTTCCAGTATTTCTGTAGGTCTCGATAGGATACAACGTAGCGAACATAGAAAAATACCGCATATAGAATGACATCTTTGGGAAAGTGCGTGCCTTTAAAACTGATCATCCAAGTTTTCAATTCCGAAATTCAGGCGATTATCGCCTAGGCAGACAAACTTTGCGACAGAACCCCCTTAACATCCAAGCGAACCCAGTCCGCATGACGATGATGGTTAGCCAGTAAAAAGGTAATAGCACGCTCAAAGCTTTTATCTTGGCTGGTGGCCATAAAATTAAGCGTTGCCAAGATACGGAAAAATTGGGTTCGTCGCTGTTTAAAATAACGCCACATGAAACGGCATTCGTTTTTACCACCGTATTCAGCATGGGTACGCGAAAACTCGCACAAGTCTGGACGGCTTGACACCAATAGTTTAACTCTGGCGATTTGATCTTCGATAGGTTGATCGGATTGCAATACCGTATCAAGCTGGGCGAAGCGGCGCAGAATCTCATCCGTTTTATCTTGATTGGCAGTTAAGTATTCTTCCAATTCTGCTTCAGCCAAGTGTTGAACTTTAAGCATTTGCTTACAAAATAGATCACATAGATCATCGGTAACTCTGGCTAATTGCCTCTGAATCAATGCCAGCACCACCGTATAACGTTTTTTAGGTTCCATGTCCATCATGTCAGCCGCATTCAAACTCAATCCTTCCAGTGCTAATTGTTGTCGTTTCATGACTGGAATATCTTCTAACACCTGACGATTGCTTGCTAAAGCAGAAAGCTGCTCGTAATTCCCCAACCGTTCTCGTAACCCATTCAAGGTCGATTTTTGTGCATCGTTCTTGAGTTCGTTCCATGTACTGGTGCGTTTTCCAGTGCAAACTACGAATAGGGTATCGAGCTTTGCTTGGTCTACATCGCTCAGTTGATCATAAACCTTACTGAATAAATCTTGATAGGTTGCTGCCCGCTGTGATTTTGCTTCGCGCAACAAAACTCCGAATACTGGTAACTCAAAGCGATATTTCACCAGTGTCTCTATGCCTATATTAATAATATCAGCCAAGTCATCCTTAGTAAGAGCCGCATTAGCCAGCGTTTTGGATAAAAGTTTTCGAGCATCATCATCAAAAACACGGACATCAAGGTGACGGCGGATGAAGCCAATATGGTTCTTACGCGTTCGGGACTCATCATAAGTAGTCAACCGTTCACGGTTTGGAACCTGATTAATAGTCTTAGCAATATGATCGATAATTGCATCAGGAATTTCGTTTGTAGTGACGAAATAACCCAGTCGCTGGAAAGTCTTTAGCAAAATCAGAAAGCCGAAACGAGTATATCCGATCCGTGTGACGGTCGAACATAAAACAAGCTCTTCTGGCGCAGGGGTATACCAGCGTTCAAGTTCAGTAGCATTGAAGCTACTTTTAAGCCTAGGATAAGCCGTGTCACTAGGTTGCATTGAAAATAATGGGTAAACTATAAAAATGATCGTTTTATCTGCGCCGTATTAGGCTATAAAAATATCGATTATCATAGAATAATAATGCACAAATATATTGAAAATAACCTTTGTTTAGACATGATAAGGTTTTTATAGAAATACCGATGAAAACAGTTGCTTATCTTAGGGTTTCGACCAGTACGCAGGAAATTAATAATCAACGACTGGCTATCTTGAATTATGCCCATCAACATGAACTTCGTATTGATGAATTTCTGGAAATACAAATTTCTTCACAGAGATCGACCAAAGACCGAGGCATTGATGAATTACTAGCGAGATTACAAACGGGCGATATTTTATTGGTCAGCGAATTATCTAGGCTGGGTAGGAGCCTTGGGCAAATTATTCACATCGTTGATCAATTGATTAAAAATAAAATCCATTTTAGAGCCATAAAAGAGAATATCTGGTTAGAGGGTCAGCAAGACATACAGAGTAAAGTGATGGTGACGTTATTCGGTTTATTTGCAGAAATTGAGAGAGACTTAATTTCAGAACGCACCCGTGAAGGTTTAATCGCCGCTAAAGCGAAAGGAAAAATGCTCGGACGACCCAAAGGAGCGTTGGGTCAATCGAAGCTCGATGGAAAGGAAACTGAAATTCGACACTTACTGAGCAAAAAAGTATCAAAAGCCTCTATTGCCAAGATATTAGACGTGTCACGAACGACGCTGCAACATTTTATCAGTTCCAGAAATCTATCTGGATAACAGAGAGTCGGAAAATCGTTCTGCATATTAAAAACTGGGATATGGTGTTACAGCGCAGATTCTATACAACTTATCATCCCATTGCCCTTTGGTGAACGAATCCTTGCGGTCGCCCAATATTAGCAATGGCTATCATGATATCCAGAAAGACAAGCCCTCATGGTGTTGTCGTGAATCAGTAAGACCGGCAATATTTGACCATTTTCATCACGTTGATAGCCACCTGCCAAATTCCATGCCACTGGAAGATTCATCTCGCGAGCAGTCTCAAATACGATAATGTCCCGCTCGTGCAATTGCTCTGTCGTCATCCAGCCTCCCAGCGGATCATCAATATGCGGGTCGGCACCAGCCTGATAAAGCAGAACATCACAATCTGAATATAGGTTTCTGATTCTATCAGCGAATGTTTTCAAGAAAGAAATTGGCTGAAAGTTACTCTTTCCTGTAGTGAAATGAACAATTCGACCATCGTCACCGAGGCTTTTGATAATGTCGTCAGTGCCGTTTCCATAGTGGTTATCGCAATCCAGAATCCCAACCTGCTTGGCAGCACCCGAATCAAGCAAATCAAGCGCAGTTACCATCAGACCATTAAAGGTGCAATATCCACCGCCATTGCCCCAGCAGGCGTGATGGAAACCCGATACTGGAGCACAGGAAAAACCGCCCGTTGAAATAGCCTCATGTGCAGCATCCAACAGCGCACCACTGGTGTAAATCAGCGAGTTTGCAACTGCTTTGGATCTATTGCCAAAGCCGTTAGGTATTCGGCAGGATAAGACACCATCTACATAATCTGGATTGTGGGCGCGATATAGCTGCTTAAGGCTTACTGGGTCTGGCTCGACAATATCGATATTGAAGCCATGAGCCAGCCATGACTCAACAACTAATTTAGGTTTGGAGGCACTGGGGGAGAACGATTCGAAATCTGCAACCATCTTCTGGGTATAAAACACTTTCATGATAATTTCCTTTTAAAAAAACTTTTGGTGACGGTCAACATCAGCCCACACAGGTCAGTACGCCTTATTTTTTGCCTTGGCTCGGCACAAGCGACGCTCAGCAATACTGGTTATGGCATCACATACACTAGGTTTCTGATGCAATAATGCCTGGCACTCGGCAAGTTGTAACAAATGGCGGCGGTAACAGCGACCAGAAGGAACTTCATACGCTGGCAGCTGTGATCTGAGTACCCATACTGTGTGATTGCTGATAAAGCCGGTCGGCCAGTTCCTGAATCATCTCGCGCATCGCCAACTGTTCTTTCCAGACATCGGGAATTCCGGAGCTACCATAATAGGCACCTGCAATTTGTCCACAGACGGCAGCAGTGGTGTCGGCATCATCACCCAGATTGGCGGCTTTGAGGATGGCATCGCTGAAGGTGTCAGTTGTCCAGAAACACCATAGCGCAGCTTCCAGGCAATCAACAACATAACCGGTACCGCGAATGTCATGCTCCTTCTTATCGTGGTAACATCCTTTAGCAATAGCGGTGATTTTGGGCGAAGCACCAACGAATGAGGTAGTATCAGTAAACAGTATTTGCTCTTTATCCTCGGCTGCCAACGCACGCAGCACAAAACGACTATACAAACGGCAAGCATCAACACATTCAGCCGCACCATGGGTTGTACTTGAACTTTCTCCAGCAAACGCCATGGTTTGTTCAATATGCGGATAATAAAACAGCGGCACTGGTGCCAAACGCATCAAACTGCCATTACCTGCTGACCATGCCTCCGTGGAACCGGCATAGGGATTGCCGTGAGCTTTATAACTGCGCAGTGCCTGACTGACCGTGTTGCCAATATCAAAACAACGACCGTTGCTGCTCAAATAACCCTCATCTTGCCAACGGCAATAGCGTTGCATTTGATCCTCGGCATCAAAACCCTGGCTTTCCAACAAGCTGGTAGCCAGGCACAAAGCCATGGAGGTGTCATCGGTCCATTGCCCGGGTTTAAGACGAAAAGGTCCGCCACCGACCATGTCGGTAATGGGGATAAAACTGCCTTTGGGTTTGAATTCCAGGGTGGTGCCGACCGCATCACCCACAGCCAGGCCCAGCAGGCAGCCACGAAAACGATTCAAAGTATCCATATTCAAAATCCTCAATAATGTTTGGCACGATTAAGCAAGTATGTTCTGACTATCCAGGGCATGAATGACAGAATGATCATTGGCATGGTTGAGCACCTTCAAAAGCCGGGCTTTAGGTACCAGCATCACCGCTTGTGATTCCCAGTCCATTTGGGTGGGCAAGCCGCCAAGGCGACGTGCAGTGTAGTATCGGGTAATGGTCGTCGAACGTTCAAAATCACCAATCAGACTGGTAATTTCGACTTGTAATCCAGCTTCCTCAAAAGCCTCTTTGATTGCCGTCGCCTGGGGACTCATGCCGGGTTCCAAGCGACCTTTGGGGAAAGTAGCCTTGTAACCGCCAAAGGCATTGGTCGGAGCCACCAGCCAAAAACGACCATCAGGTTCCATAACCACAACCCCTGCTGCCAGTTTTTTACCCTGCTTGGGTGCCAACACGGGTTCATCCATAGCCATCTGTCCGTCAACATACGCCCAACCAGCCAGCGTCTTGGGTGCTGACTGCCAGACCTGAAAAGCAATTCCATTTAACGAAGCGGGTGCTTGACCATTGGGTAACATCACTGCACAGCGCAGCGGATCAGCAAATGCTGACATGGGTTTGGGAGTGGTTGGATGATAGATCGACACCCATTTGCCTTGATCATTCATCCGAGGATGACAGACACCTGGATCATCAACGAGCTCACCGTCATCGTTAAGGCGGGTACCGGGGTACAGTGATTTCTGATAGACCTCTCGCATTATTTCTGGATAGTCACTCAGTTGCGGAATGACTGGTTCTGCTGGCATCGGGGCATTGTCTCCAGTAATAACCTGTAGTTGCGGCGTATTGTCCTCGACCATAGCAGCCATATCATTGAATATCGACTCGACAATAAACTGAGCAGCACCCCAGTCTCCAGCATAATCGGGATCATCGGCACTACCGCCAGTAAAGGCATCATAGAGACCGTTTCTCTGGCGCACGACGATGATAACGCCCTCATAATCTTCTTTGTCGTGGTAGGAAATAAAGTTGGCAGCGGCGGCTAATACCGTAGAAATCTTGCGTTGGTGTTCTGACATTGTTCTGAGCCTTTTGAGTTAAAACTAATAAAAACCGCCTAACGGGTTTAAAACTACTGCCAAGCACAGTAGGAATCAGTTTAACGTGCATTAGGCTCAAATGGTGCGCCCGTAAGAAATTGTTTCTAATAGCCCAACTATTGCTCTCGATACAGTGCTGTCATTCCTTGGATGACATCAACGACACTTTGCCGTAGAGCTGCGGGCTCAAGCACCTCAACATGTAGACCATGGCGCAAAATGTCCATCATCAACTCAGTGGGTTCTGCATAAGGGACTTGCAGAATAAAATACCCCTCCGCATCAAAATGTCCAACTTGATCAGGATGCCAGTTCTCATCAGCAACCCAGCGTGCCGCAGCTGGTGAAAAACGCAGGTGGGCGATACGGGCTTCTGAGCCTGAATAAATGCCATAACTACTGGCAAATTCCGCAACCATTTCAGCATCTGGAACATCTTCAGCCTGTTCAGGCAGCAATTCAATGGATTCAAGTGCATCAACCGAAAAACGGCGTAGTGCTTGTCGTTGATGGCACCAGGCATCGAGGTACCAATTATTGCGATAAAACACCAATCGCTGTGGCGAGAGTACTCGTTCGGTGTAATGGTTCTGCTCTCGGGAGTAGTGGCGGACTTTGAGTTGTTGCCGTGCCAAGGTGGCACGCGATACCAGACCAAAATAAGCTGGATTTTTAAGGCGTTTACCAATACTGGTGAGCTGTATGCGCTCGTTCACTTGAGCAAACCCAGAAGTATTTTGTGCCATAATACTTTTCAGGCGCGATAGTAATGGCACTATATGCGGGGTCAGTAAACTGGGTTCCAGTTCGGATAACAAACGGTGCATGGTCAACAATGCATACGTCTCATCGGCATTGAACCACAAGCCAGGTAATTCATAGGCTGGACCAATATTGGGCGTATTGAAGCGGTAACCACCAGCAGAGTGATCGAAGATGATCGGCGCATTAAAGCGATCCTTCAAGTAAGCGAGGTCTCGTTTTAAAGTTGCCCAAGAAACTCCCAAATCATCCAACAATGCCTGGCGGGTTAGCAACTTACGGGAAGTCAGCAGTTGATCAATGCGATAAAAGCGTTCAGTCCGGTTCATGGTGGTTTTTTGTAATGGGCAGTCGTATTTTTCAAACCTGGTGCCCAGTGTTGGCTACATTCAGGCGGCTTATATGGTTTTTACCGATTTTCCGTCAAGTTGTAAAGTGTACTCCAGACCTTTCCATACAAACTGGCGTGACTATGATCTTGGCGACTGGCGACAGCATTCTTGAAATTATCATAATCAATATCCTGTGTGAACTTTTCTAAGGCGGCTGAAACATCGATACGAGAAGCTGTAGCGCGATATGGATAGTCAGTACCGCTATGCGCAACAATTGGTCCGAGGTTAGAAAGGTACTGATCACGCAGGGCGATAAGGTCGGATTTAACCCGAGAACAAATGGTCAGCGTGTCATCCCGTTTATCTTCCGGTTTTTGTACGATGCTAAAAAAACCGATGGTGGTCATAATCCACATGGTAAGTCTCCTCAAATTAGGGGGTGATAAAAAAACATGCAAACAGGGAAAGCCTTTGCCATAGGTGTAATTAAGCCCGTACGGGTAGATAGGGTCTCAGCACTAGCAGCAGACACCTTACCTATGTGCGCCTGTGCCTTGCTCAGCATGTACGACCTTGATACCAGCCATTCTGCATCGTTCATTTATCCTGTTGTCACACACGACAAAAATACATGCTTTTTTTTCAAGTAGAAAGTGGAGTGCTGGTCCGATTTTCGGCATCAGCAGGTCGCTGCTGCTCTGGTATTGCCGCGAATTTTGAACGAAAGTAGGGTTCCAGCTTGGTGTGTGACAACTGGATAAACACGAATCGTTTTACCAAAATTGTCATTAAAAAATAGTAACCGATTTTAGTATTGGAAATGCCTTGATCCTAAGGGCTCGATTCAAAATGAATGGATTTCATTTTTCTGCTTGTACCATACGGTAGTTATTCAGATGATGATGTCCAAGTTGATTGGTACCAGACAAATTAGAATTTTTTCGGTAATGTGATCTACGTTAAATCCAAGATGCTAAACATCGCATTTTGGTGCGCAAATAATGCGCATCGTCAAAAAACAATCAAATACTTAGAACAATGCACAACTGCTTGGAACCACTTTGTATGTGTGCTATCGTACTGATTATAGGGAGATAAGAAGAGTTTAAAGTAGTAGGATAGGGACTTTTAATGCGATGGTCGCGCGTTCGAATCGCGCACGACCCACCACAAAGCCTTTGATAACAAAGGACTTTTTAGGATAAAAAGTCTTAGTAACTGTGTACTAAATCGATGACTACAGTGATTTTAATAGTAGTCTTGTTTTTAGCCTCAAATCGAGGATACACAAATGCTCAATTTCCACATCATCAAAGTTGACCTAAAAAACGGCGAAGTCCGTTACCGCACTATCCTTACTAAATCTGGTAAGGGAATAAAAACCAAAACTTTCAGACGCAAACAAGATGCTCGTACTTGGGGCAATCGTGCTGTTTTAGATTCTCAAGGATACGAAGCCAAAGGTATTAAACCCTGCACTGTGAAATTTAGTCGCTTAGCCGATGAATATATGCAATGGTGGACTGGTAAAGACCATGATCGTGTAAGATTGGTTTTATGGTGGGAGCAACGCTTAGGAAAACACCTGCTTTCCGATATTACGCCTGAACTTATTCGAGACACTCTCAAACCCAAAAAATCACAAGCCCCCCCCCGCAACTACAATAAACATCTTGTGTATGAGGTCTTTCAAGTCAG
>DFWO01000049.1 GCA_002380945.1 Methylococcaceae bacterium UBA4132
CGTTCTGATAGGTCCTGCTGAAATTGCATTAACGCGAGTGCCTTCCGCTCCTAACGCCACAGCCATATAACGCACATTGGCTTCCAAACTGGCTTTGGCAACACCCATGACGTTGTAATTAGGAATGGCGCGTTCTGCCCCTAAGTAAGTGAGCGTTAATAATGAACCATTGCGACCTTGCATCATAGCGCGTCCTGCTTTTGCCAAGGCGGTGAAGCTGTAAGAGCTGACATCATGGGCAATTTGGAAATTTTCGCGAGTAGTGACTTCGACATAATCACCATTAAGTGCATCACGCGGTGCAAACGCCACGGAATGCACGATGCAATCTAAACCATCCCAGTGTTCGCCCAATTTAGCAAATACGTTATCAATATGTTCATCAATGCTGACATCGCATTCAATGGTGATGTTAGAACCACATTGTGCCGCCATGTCTTCCACGCGGCTTTGTAGTTTTTCATTTTGAAAAGTAAACGCTAATTCCGCGCCTTCGCGGTGCATAGCTTGCGCAATGCCCCACGCAATAGACCGATTACTGGCTAATCCGACAATCAAGACTCGTTTGCCCTGCATAAAACCCATGATGATTCCTCGTTTTTTGTTGTTAAAATAAAGATTCCAGTATCTATGAGCTGTTTATTGATGTCCAGTTTTTTGTCTATCGTAGTGGCGTATATTATTGCCAGTAAGTTAGATGTTTGCCGTTCACCCTGAAAATAGTGGTTCGACAGGGTTCTCCTGAGCAAAGCCGAAGGACTCACTACGAACGGATTACTTTACCCTCCATTAAAATAAAAAAACCATGTTGAGTACCCTCGTTCGTTTTTCCATTCGTTTTTACGGTATCGTTATTGCCTTAGCGGTGCTTATTTTGTTGGTCGGTGGTTATCGTTTCATCAACGCTGGCTTGGATATTTTTCCTGAGTTTTCGCCCAAACAAGTCATTATTCAAACCGAATCGGCAGGGCTTGCGGCTGAACAAGTTGAAGTGTTGGTGACGCAGCAAATTGAAACGGCTATCGGTGGCTTAGTGGGCTTAAAAGCGGTGCGCTCTGAGTCGATACAAGGGTTGTCGATTGTGACTGCCATATTTGCAGAGAACAGTAATATTTATCTTAATCGGCAACTTATCAGTGAACGGTTAGCCAATGTTGCTGTCAAGTTACCGCAAGGCATCACGCCGATTGTGATACCGTTATCTTCCTCATCAGCGACGGTATTAACAATTGGTTTAAGTTCCGATAGTGTAGATATGATGACGTTGCGTAGCTTAGTTGATTGGACGCTAGTACCACGTTTGTTAGCAGTAACAGGCGTTGCTGATGTCAATGTGTTTGGCGGTGACATTAAGCAGTTACAGATTCAAATTGATCCCGTTCAGTTGCAGCGTTTTAATGTGTCATTAGATGAGGTAATTCAGGCAGCATCGCAAGCCGCTATCATTCAAGGCAGTGGTTTTATTGAAAACCAAAATCAACGCTTTACGCTACAAGTAACAGGGCAGGCGCAAACGCCTGAGCAATTTGCCAAAATCACGCTGCTTAATCGCCAGACTACCTTAGGCGAAGTTGCTAGCATTCACTACGCGCCAGAACCACCGATAGGCGCGGCACAAATTATGGGCAAACAAGGGATTGTCATGATGGTGATTGGTCAATATGGTGCTAATACGCTATCAGTGTCTAAGCAGGTTGAACAAACGCTACAAGAATTTGAACCGCTGTTCAAAAAACAGGGTATTGATTTTTATACTCATTTATTTCGTCCTGCTGATTATATTGAAACCTCGGTGAGTAATTTATCAGGGCATTTATTACTGGGTGGTTTGTTCGTACTGATTATCTTGTACGCCTTTTTATTTAATTTGCGTACGGCGTTTATTTCCGCGTTGGCAATTCCTGTGTCGTTAATTGGCGCGATTATGGTGTTATTAGCCTGTGGCATTCATCTCAATATTATGGTGTTAGGCGGATTAGCCATTGCCTTGGGTGAGGTGGTTGATGATGCGATTATTGATACCGAAAATATTTTCCGCCGTTTGCGTGAAAATCGGTTATTAACGTCACCTCAGCCATTGGCTTATGTGGTTTATACTGCATCGATGGAAGTGCGTAGTTCAGTGGTGTATGCCAGTTTTATTGTGGCATTGGCGTTTGTGCCGTTATTAACTTTAAGCGGTGTGGTCGGTCGTTTATTTGCGCCATTAGGTTATGCGTATATTTTGGCGATTTTAGTTTCGTTGCTGGTGGCACTGACGTTAACGCCTGCCTTGTGTTATGTGTTGCTGGGCAAAAACTTTCGAGGTCTGAATGATGATCCGCCACTGATTAAAGCCCTTAAACCCCGCTATGAAAAGTGCTTACACGCGGTGGCTAAGCATTTTAAGGTAGTGATAACCGCTTGTGCGTTGTTATGTGTACTGGCGGTCACTGCCTTTTTTCATTTTGATAGTCAATTGTTACCTGAACTGCGTGAAGGTCATTACATTGTTCATACCACCAGTATTCCAGGTACATCATTGCAAGAATCCTTAAGAATCGGCAGCCAGCTTACTGAACAATTTATGGGTATTGACGGTGTGCAGTCGGTTTCACAATGGGCAGGACGGGCAGAGCGGGGTGCGGATACTTATGGCAGTCATTACAGCGAATATGAAATTCGTTTAAATGTCTTATCAGGCGCACAGCAACAACATATTCTTGAGCAGTTACGCACTATTCTCAATGATTTTCCTGGTATTTTGTATGAAGCCAATACTTTTTTAACGGAACGCATTGATGAAACTATTTCAGGTTATACCTCGCCTGTCGTGGTCAATATTTACGGTAATAATCTCAATGAACTGGACAGTAAAGCCCAAGCGGTGGCGGCTATTTTGCGTGATATGCAAGGTGCGGCGGATGTGCAACTGCGTTCACCGCCTGCCACGCCATTATTACAAATTCAGTTAAATACCGACCAGCTCATGGCAACTGGTGTGAGTGCCGCACAAGTCATGGATACCTTACAAACCGCTTATGAAACGCGTGTCGTGGGCAAAAATATTCAGGGCAATAAAATCTATAATGTCGCGGTCGCGTTATCACCTGAATTAAGACAGCAACCCGAATCACTTGCTCAACTACCGCTTAGAGCGCGTGACGGTAAACTTATTAGATTAGAACAAATCGCTGAAATTCGTCATACCGACAGTCGTTACAATATTCTGCATCAAAATTCACAGCGACGGCAAACCGTGACTTGTAATGTTATTGAGCGTGATTTGGATGCATTTATGGCGGAATTAAAAAAACGTGTCTTAACAGATATTAGCTTTACTGCCGATAGTTATCCAGAGTTTACGGGTGCCGCAGTTGAACAAGCCGAAGCGCGGCAATCGTTAATCGGCTATTCTTTATTAGCGGGTGCGGGGGTGATTATGCTGATTTATATCGCTATCGGCAGTCTACGTCATGCGTTATTAACTTTGGCTAATTTGCCCTTTGCATTAATCGGCGGCGTGGCAGCGGTTATGTTGACGGGGGCGACGCTATCGGTCGGCTCGGTGGTGGGTTTTGTCACCCTATTTGGGATTACCGTGCGTAATAGTATTATGTTATTAGCGCATTATCAGCATTTAGTGGAAGAACAAAGTAAACAATGGGATTTGCAGACCGCACTACTCGGTGCAAGTGAACGCTTACCGTCAATTTTGATGACTGCACTGGTGACTGCTTTGGCGATGTTTCCGATTGCCTTTAATAGCGATAATGCGGGACGAGAAATTATGGGACCGATGGCGGCAATTATTATCGGTGGCTTAGTGTCTTCAACGCTGTTGAATTTATCCTTATTGCCCATTGTATTACTGCGTTATGGCTGTTTTAAACAGCCGTCAAACTGACAATCAGTCGATTAAAAAGTCAATAAGATGTTAGATAGTTACAAAAAATGTCATATAGGTTAAAGAAAATGCGGTTGTTGTTCGTATTTAAAAAGCAGTAATCATAAAGTTTGCCGCCACGTTTAAAAATCAGTTAGTTCCTTGGTACAAAATATGCTTGTCATTAATATTCCTATATAAGATATTAGAAGTTACGCATTGACAG
>DFWO01000094.1 GCA_002380945.1 Methylococcaceae bacterium UBA4132
CTTTGATTTTTACCACTACCAAAATTTCTACACCTCTGCACTATTTAACCAAAGATCGTGCTTATTACACATACTCAACGCGTACACAGTACCGCTGTAGTTTTTAAGTGTAAATGTTGAAACCGCCGCATTATCTTTAGTGGGATTAAACAAATATTCATCTATAAATTTATAGTTTTTATCTAACAAAACGTGTTTAACGATGTAATGTTCATAAGCTTTCATTTCGTGGGCAGTGACAATTTTTACTGTAGCGTCATCTCCTGCTTTTGTTATTTCAATAGCGGGTAAATGGGTGGTAACTTTTCCTGCCCAACGACCTGGTGATTCTTTTGTATAATAAATATCACTTGATACTGCTACCTGTTTATCACTAGCAGCTAATGATAAAGTAGGTATCATTAGGCTTGCACCTGCACTTGCCACAGTTAAACGAATAAAATCACGACGTTTCATAGTAATTCCTTATTATGGGTTATTAGTTACATTTTGAGATTTATTATCAGACTAATTTGGGAATGAATTTATCTACTTTGAATAGCTTATTCTCAAAAGATATTAACACTTTTTCTTCAAACAAAAAAAAACCGATGTTCACACATCGGCTTTTTCATTAGCTATTCAGAACAACCGCTTATAAAGAATTAACAGCGTTTAGTTCTTGGAATGCTTGTTCTAAACGTTTTACCATACCGACTTCACCTTCACGTTGCCAAACGCGTGGATCGTAGTATTTTTTGTTCGGTTTATCATCACCATCTGGGTTACCGATTTGACCTTGCAAATAGCCTTCATTTTTCTTGTAGAAATTCATAATACCTTCCCATGTTGCCCATTGGGTATCGGTATCAATATTCATTTTTACTACACCATAGCTAATTGACTCTTTGATTTCTTCGGGAGTAGAACCTGAACCACCGTGGAAAACGAAGTTTAAGGTATTAGTAGGTACACCAAATTTTTCAGAAACGAATTTTTGCGAATTCGCTAAAATAGTCGGTGTTAATTTAACGTTACCTGGTTTATAAACACCATGTACGTTACCGAAAGAAGCAGCGATAGTAAAACGTGGGCTGATTTTGCTTAGGTGTTCATAGGCATAAGCCACGTCTTCAGGTTGTGTGTACAGTGCTGAATGATCCATGTGGCTATTATCCACGCCATCTTCTTCACCACCTGTACAACCTAATTCGATTTCTAAGGTCATGCCCATTTTGGACATACGCTCTAAGTATTTTCCACAGATTTCAATGTTTTCAGCCAAACTTTCTTCTGATAAATCTAACATATGTGAGCTGAACAACGGTTTACCTGTTGCGGCAAAATGTTTTTCACCTGCATCTAACAAGCCATCAATCCAAGGCAATAATTTTTTTGCCGCGTGGTCGGTGTGCAGAATGACAGGAACACCATAATGCTCAGCCATCAAATGAACGTGTTGTGCGCCAGAAATCGCACCCAAGATTGCGTTTTGTTGACCTTCTAATTTCAAGCCTTTGCCTGAAAAGAACGCAGCACCGCCGTTAGAGAATTGAATCACAACCGCAGATTTAACTTTCGCGGCGGCTTCTAATACAGCATTGATAGAGTCTGTATTAATAACATTAACCGCAGGCAGAGCAAATTGGTTAGCTTTGCAAATAGCAAAGATTTTTTGTACGTCTTCACCAGTAACAACACCAGCTTTAACGACATCGGAAATTTTTTGTGACATGGAGATAAATCCTGTTTCTGTCTATTACAAAAGCGAAAGCCTCCAGACTATCGACACCGAAGTATCCATAGCCTAGAGGCTATCATTAATAACTTAAGCTTCTAAGCTAGCTAAACGTGCTGCAAGCAGTTCTTCCAAAGACACTAATGCTTTGGCGAAACCATCAATACCTTCGGCTAATTTGTCAGTTGCCATACGGTTTGCCGCGTGCATACTGTCAAATGTTGCTTTGTCGATTGATAATTTTTCAATCGTCATAGTCGCCGCTTTATTTGCATCTAGTTTGCGTGGCAACTCGCCTTCTGTCGCTTGTAACTCAGCCAATAAAGAAGGTGCGATAGTTAATAAATCGCTACCTGCTAATTCAGTAATTTCACCAACGTTACGGAAGCTAGCACCCATTACTTCAGTTTTATAACCAAATTTTTTGTAGTAGTTATAAATTTCAGTCACTGATACCACACCTGGGTCTTCAGCGGGTGCATAAGAATCACGACCAGTATCTTTTTTGTACCAATCAAGAATACGACCAACGAAAGGCGAAATTAAAGTAATACCGTTTTCAGCGCAAGCAATCGCTTGATGTAAACCAAATAACAGAGTCAGGTTACAGTGAATGCCTTCTTTTTCTAAAACCGCAGCGGCTTGAATACCTTCCCAAGTAGCAGCAATTTTGATTAATACACGGTCTTTTGAAACGCCAGCCGCTTCGTATTGAGCAATTAAATCACGACCTTTGGTAATCGTTGCATCAGTATCGAATGACAATCTAGCATCAACTTCAGTCGATACGCGACCTGGAATAATTTCCAAAATTTTTAAACCAAAAGAAACAGCTAAACGGTCAAAAGCAAGGTCAACGACATGCGCAACATCTGCACCCGCACCTAAAGTGGCTCTTGCTCCTTTTAAAGTATCATCAACGATACCTTGATACTGAGGCATTTGCGCCGCCGCCGTAATTAGCGATGGGTTAGTTGTTGCATCACGCGGCATGAATTTTTCAATCGCTTCAATATCGCCTGTATCAGCAACCACAACTGTCATTGCTTTCAGTTGTTCAAGTAAGTTTTTTGCCATGAATAATACCTTTATGTTTATTTTAAAAAATCGTTAGGCTTGCAACTACAATCGCCATGAAGCAACACACAAACCTACAAAAAATAACTGCAATTAGCTTTGTTGATGACGCATATATCGCTCAACACTAGTCTCGGCTTCTATTTTTTGTTGTTCCGTTAAAGCCTGTCTTGCTAGATATTTAGCTACTCGACTAGGTTGTGGTAACTCGTCTTGATGTTTCACATATTTATCAACGCCTGTTTCGCCACGTTTCACAGGTGTTGGTTTTGCTTGTTGGGCATCTAACAAAGCCTGTCTTGCCATATATTTAGCCACTCTACTAGGTTGCGGTAGGCTTTCTTGATGTTGCAAGTATTTAGCAACCCCCGTTGGCTTCACTTCAGCAACCACAGATTTAGTTTGCAATGCAGCTAAAGCAGCTTGCTTTGCCATGTATCTGGCAACTTTAGTGGGTTGTGGCAAACTAGCTTGATGCTGTAAGTATCTAGCGACACCTGTTGCTTCTATCTGAACAATGGCTGTTCCTGATTTACCATGCTTAGCCATCAAAGCTTGTTTTGCCATATATTTAGCAACTTTACTGGGCTGAGGTAAACTGTCTTGATGTCTTAAATATTTTTCCACACTGCTTAATGCAGGTGATGTTTTCATACTTTTCAAGTACTTATCAACACCTGTTACGCCACTAGCAGGGTTATCTTTCTGTGTTTGTTTGTCAGCAATCGCCTGTCTAAGAGCGTAACGATCCACACTAGTCAGTGGTGCTTGTCCTGCCAAATATTTCGCAACACTGCTAGCTGAGGCTTGGGCTGCCAGTTTTTCCAATTGCTCAGCCTTTTGTCTTGCTAACAACGCTTCTTGGTTTTGCAAATACTTCGCTACGCCACTAAGTCCGTCGGGGTCACCCGCACAAACGCGATATATGCTCTCAGTTGTTTGAGATTTTGCTTCAGTTCCAAACGAAAAAAACGCTGCAACAGCAGATAAAAATGAACTGCTCAAGGAATTCTGGCTCATTGTTTATCCCCGATTGCGCATATATTTTTCAACACCTGTGGCTTTCTTTTCTGCTTCTTCTGCCGCTCTTGCTTTGTCAGCTAATGTTTGCTGTGCAACATATTTGGCAACGCCTGTTGCTGATTTTGCAGTTTTGACTTGTTTTTCTACATAGCGAGAAACACCTGTACCAGATACTTTGTTGATGTATTTAGCTACACTTGTGTTAGCAGCAACTCTGACTGTTGTAGCAGGAGAAGTTGATTTCTTAACAGCTTTTGGCGTATCTGATTGTTTTCTAAATAAGAAAAATCCTGCTGCTGCTAAACCGATTAAACCGATTAAGTAAGTCGCATTAGAATCTTCTTTCTTTTTATCAGCAGACTCAGTCACTGTCGCTTGAACATTATCTGTACTTGCAGAGGATGTTTTAGCAATATTTTTAGAAGCGGGAACTGATTTGTCGTGCTTGTAGTTAGGATCGCTGAAAACAACCGTAGGCTGAAAGTCAGCGGCTGGGTATTGTGAATCCACTTCATGTTTTGCTACAGGCGCGGCAGTTGTTGCTGGAGCTGCGTTTTTGACGGCTGTTTGAGTTGATGCGTTATTTTTAATGTAAGCATCATCTTGATAAACAACTGAAGGTTGGAAATCGGCTGCTGGATATTTTTCGTCTGCACTTACCACGCTGCTGGCTAGCAACAACGCGGTAAACAGACCTTTTGTTAAATTATTCTTGTTCACACGTTCACCTATGAGTCGGAAGAAGTGGTTCGAGACACCCCTGACAGGATGCCGACTAGCCTAGCCGCATCAAAGGTTAGAGGTGTCTCGATCCAAGTGTTGTTATTTTAGATTAAAGTACCGCTTCTACGTTTTTGACCACATTTTCAACGGTAAAGCCGAAGTGTTTCATCAACACGCCTGCAGGTGCAGACTCGCCAAAAGTGTCGATACCCACAACGCCACCTTCTAAACCAACGTATTTACGCCAGTAATCAGTTACGCCTGCTTCAATCGCAACACGTTTCACACCAGGTGTTAATACGCTGTCTTTGTATGCTTGGTCTTGACGATCAAAGACATTAGTAGACGGCATAGAAACAACACGAGCTGCAATACCTTTTTCTGCCAATGCCGCTTGAGATTTTAAGGCTAAATCCACTTCTGAACCTGTTGCAATCAAAATAACTTTTGCATTGCTGGCATCAGAAATAACATACGCACCTTTACGGATTGCAACAATTTGTTCGTCAGTACGCGCTATAAATGGTATCGCTTGACGGCTTAATACTAAGCTAGTTGGTCCTGTTTTACGCTCTACTGCCATTACCCAAGAAACCGTTGTTTCGGTTGAATCCGCAGGTCTCCAAACATCCATATTAGGAATAAAACGCAGTGCCGAAGTATTTTCAATCGGTTGATGTGTCGGACCATCTTCACCTTGACCGATAGAGTCATGCGTCAATACCGCAATAGTACGGATTTTCATCAATGCTGCCATACGCAATGCACTTTTCGCGTAGTCAGAGAACATGTGGAATGTACCACCGAAAGGAATCAAACCGCCATGTAATGCCATGCCGTTCATGATAGCGAACATACCAAACTCACGCACACCGTAAGAAATATAGTTCCCCATTTCTTTGCCGTGTACATGTTTAAAGCTACTGCAACTGGTTAAGTTAGAGCCAGTTAAGTCAGCAGAACCACCTAAAAATTCAGGTAAAATCGGAGCTAATCCAGCAATCGCTTTTTGTGATGCTTGACGTGAAGCTAAGTTTTCGGCTTTGGCATTAGTTTCAGCAATCAGCGCATCAGTGGCTTCTTTCCAGTTAGCAGGTAAATCACCTGCCATACGACGTTCGTATTCAGCTGCTAATTCAGGATGTGCGGCTTTGTAAGCTGCAAATTTAGCATTCCATTCTGCTTCGGCTTTTGCGCCTTTAGCTTTTGCATCCCAGCCTGCATAAACATCATCTGGAATAATAAAGGCTTCGTGATCCCAACCTAAAGCAGCTTTAGTTAAATTAATTTCAGGTTGACCTAAAGCCGCACCATGACATTCATGCGTACCTGCTTTATTAGGTGAACCAAAACCAATGGTTGTTTTACAGCAAATTAAAGTTGGCGCACTGGTCATGTCTTTTGCCAAGCTAATCGCTTTAGAAATTTCTTCAGGATCATGACCATCTACTGATAGGACATGCCAGCCGTAGGCTTCAAAACGTTTTACTGTGTCATCGGTATACCAGCCTTCAATATGACCGTCGATAGAAATACCGTTGTCATCCCAAAAAGCGATTAATTTACCTAATCCCCAAGTACCAGCTAATGCACAGGCTTCATGAGAAATACCTTCCATCAAACAGCCATCACCCATGAATACATAGGTGTGATGATCAACGATATTGTGACCTGTACGATTAAATTGTTCTGCTAATAATTTTTCTGCCATTGCAAAACCAACGCCGTTGGTAATGCCTTGACCTAATGGACCAGTGGTCGTTTCAACGCCTGGAGCGTAACCATATTCAGGGTGTCCTGGACATTTTGAATGTAATTGACGGAAAGTAGCCAATTCACTCATCGGTAAATCATAACCCGTGAGGTGCAATAATGAATAAATCAACATTGAGCCGTGACCATTAGACAGTACAAAGCGGTCACGATCTGACCAGCTTGGATTGGTCGGGTTGTGTTTCATGTAGTCGTTCCACAGGACTTCGGCGATGTCCGCCATGCCCATAGGTGCGCCTGGATGTCCAGAGTTTGCTTTTTGTACTGCATCCATGCTTAAAGCGCGTATGGCGTTCGCTAGGTTTCGGCGCAAAGTCATATTGTTCTCCTACTTGTTAGTAAATTCTAGTGAGTGACTCTTAGTTAGTGTTATCAATGTGGTCACTGTGTTCTTTGATATTTGAGACTCTTAACAGAGCTAGAGAACGAGTGGTGTATCACCACTCGCCCCTAAGGTATTACTCTAAGTTAGCGTGTCTTTCTCTCATAATTTCTTCAGGAATTCCTTTTTCCCAAATGATGTGGGAGACGATTGCCTCTAAAAAGCACAAAGTAGACAGTTCAAATACTGTCCCCATTGGCATTCCCACAACTTTACCATATAGTTCTTGTTTTCCAACTTGGAACACACCATCAGCCATATCACCGATAGTTGAACTTGCTCTCGAAGAGATTAACACGATTTTAGCACCAACTTTTTGGGCACTTTTAGTGAATGCGATTAATTGTTCAGTTTCTCCAGAACCCGAAATAATAATCAACAAATCACCATTTTTAATACTTGGTGTTACGATTTCACCAACTACGCTAACATCGTAACCGCCATGTACTAAGCGCATGGCAAAAAAGTTGCCCACTAATTTAGAGCGTCCAGCACCAGCGATAAAAATACGCTTGGCATTATCAAGCATCTCTGTCATTTTTTCAGCATAGCTATTATCTGTCGCATCCAAAATTTCTGAAATTTTGCCTATGACAAGCTGCTGATTTTGTTGCTGATACATGGTTATACCTCTAAATTATACGGCATCAACCAATTCACGGATTTCTTGCGCTGCTGTAGCAGGGCATGGTGCGCCATAGATTGCTGCACCAACAACAATAATGTTTGCGCCCGCTCTTACTACATCTTGAACGGTTGACGCTTTGATACCACCAGCAACAGAAATTCTAACTGGTAAACCTAATTCAGCAATTGCGTTTAAGTCAGCGAAAGGTGTGTGACCTGCTGCTTGCGCATCTAAACCAGTATGGATACCCATGATTTGCGCACCAGCTTCAACAGTTGCACGAGCGCAAGCGACTTTGTCTTCAACATTGATCAAGTCGATTTGAGCTTCTGCACCGTGTGCGTTTGCTGCTTTGATAACACCTTGACAAGTTGCAAGGCCAGATACGCCTAAAACTGTACAAATATCAGCACCTGCTGCATAGAAAGGTGTCGCTTCGTATTCACCAGCATCCATTGTTTTTAAGTCAACTAATAAAAGATGATTTGGGAATCTTGCTCTCAATTCTTTAACTAAGTTGATGCCGTTGTGTTTGATACATGGAGTTCCGATTTCAAAAATATCAACATGAGGTGCTACTAAGGTAGCAAGGTTTACTGTTGCATCGAAATCCAATGAGTCTAATGCCATTTGTATTAACGGTCTTGCCATGATAAATGCTCCGAAGGGTTATATTAATTAGTTATTTTTAGTTACATAGTTATGAATCTTATAGAAAATTATCTATAAGGACTCTAAACGCTTTAAGGCAAACTGCTGATATGGGTTATCCATTTCAGACTGACATTTACTCCGCGTTCATATAGCACTGCTAACTCTCAATGCTTCTTCTAAGAAAGAAGTGTTGGCATTATAAACGCTACTTTAGCATTATCAATGCGGTTGTTCTTGGTAAGGCAATGTTTTGAGATTTTTCTACAAATTACTGCCGTTTTTATAAAATAAAACAATACTTGTTTTTCGGGCGTAACTGTAAAGTAGAAAGGGGATATATGTCAATGCCCAATGCTTAATGAACCAAGTGCTGTACTGGCGTGTAGGTGGTCAAAATATAAAATTAAAGACATTCATTCCGTGTTGCCTGTCAGCTCTTTAACCTAAATCTATGGGGTAGCCACGCCTACTTCTGCCAACAACCCAACCATCACATTCTCAGCTTGCCGTAAATAACTGCTACCAAACAGATTCAAGTGATTCAGAATATGGTACAGGTTGTAAAGCGACTTTCTCACTCGATAACCGTCATGCAATGCCCAAACGTCATGATAAGCTGCATAAAAATCTCGACCAAAACCACTGAATAATTCCGTCATGGCTAAATCGGCTTCTCTGTCACCGTAATAACAAGCAGGGTCAAAAATCACAGGCTTGCCCTGTTTATCAGTTGCAGCATTTCCTGCCCATAAATCGCCATGTAGTAAAGAAGGCGAGGGCGCGTAGTCACCAAATAACGCTGCCAATTCCACACCAAGCCGCTCACCTAACACTTGCAATCGACCACCATAACCGTTTTGTGCGGCTAGTTGCAATTGAAAGCCCAAGCGATGCTCACGCCAAAAATCCAACCAGTCGTTACTTTGCGGATTAGCTTGTAAGGTACTGCCAATGGTATTGTCACGATGCCAACCAAAATACGGCTGTACTTGTTGATGCAAATGCGCCAATTGTTGCCCTAATAACCGTTCAGAAGCCGCACTGGAACGCCCTAATTCAAGATAATCCAACACTAGAAAGCAATGCGTATCATTTTGCCCATACACAACAGGCTGAGGTACGCATACAGTTTGGCTACTCGCCAATTCTTGCAATCCTTCAAACTCAGCGACAAACATTTCCACCCATTCAGCACGATTAAGCTTAATGAAATAGCTTTTATCGCCATCTTGCAAACGAAAAGCGGCGTTGATGTCACCACCTGACAACGGCTGTACAGAACGAGCCGTAAATGCCCGCCCTGTTGCCGCTGTGATATGTTGTGCAACAGTATCCCAGTTCACTGTTTAACTCGGAAACACGCCCGTTGATAAATAGCGATCACCACGATCACAGATAATCGCCACAATCACTGCGTTTTCAACTTCCTTAGATAAACGCAATGCCGCTGCAATCGCGCCACCTGATGACACGCCTGCAAAAATACCTTCTTCAGAGGCTAATGCCCGCATGGTAATTTCTGCACTGTGCTGATCCATATCCATGATACGGTCAACACGTTTTGGTTCATAAATTTTGGGTAAATATTCTGTTGGCCAGCGACGAATACCTGGAATTTTTGCATCGCCTTCAGGTTGTACACCGATAATTTGAATAGCTGAATTTTGTTCTTTCAAATAGCGAGACGTTCCCATAATCGTGCCTGTCGTTCCCATCGCACTGACAAAATGCGTTACTTGTCCGTCGGTATCCTGCCAAATTTCAGGTCCTGTACTTTCGTAATGCGCGCGCGGATTATCAGGATTAGAAAACTGATCCAAAATACGTCCCTTGCCTGCCGCTTCCATTTCCCTTGCCAAATCAATCGCCGCTTCCATACTGCCCGAAGCAGGAGTCAAAATAATCTCAGCACCGTAAGCTTTCATGGATGCTATACGTTCCATGCTCATATTATCGGGCATAATCAAGGTCATTTTATAACCTTTAATCGCCGCTACCATTGCCAAGGCTATACCCGTATTACCGCTGGTGGCTTCAATTAAACGGTCTCCCGCTTTAATTTCACCGCGTTCTTCAGCACGTTTAATCATGCTCAGTGCAGGTAAATCTTTCACTGAACCTGCGGGATTATTGCCTTCTAATTTAGCAAGTATGGTATTGCTAGTATTACCAGCTAGGCGTTGTAAGCGAACCAGCGGCGCGTTACGAACAAAGGCTTCGATAGTTAAATAAGTCATATATTAAGTGTCTCTGCTGAGTAAAAATAGAATATGCCTAATGATTACACAATTTTGGCAAGATAATTGGTTAATTGATGAACGTTAATGAAAGTAATATCAAACATGGCGGTTAAACCTTTAGTTTTAGTATCATTCATATCGGCGATTAAAAATAAAAAATACGGTTTACTGATATTAAGTTGTTTGCGTAATTTACAATATTTATCAATAAACTGGCGATATTCGCCTGATTTGCATTCAATAAATAACGGTGTGTCATTAATTAAAAAAAACACATCAATTTCATAATATCCGTTAATCGCGCCTATTCGCATATTGTGTGTACAGGAAAAACTTAATTGTCGCTGATGACAATAATCGACGATTTTCATGAATACATACCATTCTAACCATTCGCCTCTAAAAAAACGCACGACACTAGGTGCGGATTGCAAATGCAGGGTAATTAATTTTTTCTGCGTATTATAAAAATATTTGGCGACAAACGAATAATCATATAATTCTTTACAAAATTTCTTAATTACCTCGCTATCTTTATCGTCAATATCGGTTAATTCGATATACGCCCTGTCTTTATTATTTATTTGACGATGTTTAATTTTATTGCTGACTATTTTTAATAATTCATAATTATCGCCTAATGCTACCGCAACTTCATCAAAAAATCCTGACGTATCCATTGCCTCTGGATTAATTTCAACAGAAATATATTTACGTTTAAACCAATGCGTAATCGGCTCATATTGTTCTTTTAGGGTTAACGCGTCAGTGTCGTGAATATTGATTGAATCCGCTAAAGGGGTAGTTTCTGGTTTTTGTTTTAATTTTGGTTTAAACGATTTGTTTTTTGCTAATGGGGGTTGAATATCGGCATGTGGATGACTAAGAGCTTGTTGCTGAACATCCGTTATCTTTGAATCAGTTTTAAATTTATGCTTAATCCAATCTATAACAGTGTTGGTTTTACTAGCTGGTAGCACATCAACTGTTGGAACAGGCTGTGTTGTAGCAACTGGCATTGACTCAGGTTCAATATCAACTCCAAAATTCCGCGCTAATACTGCTAAGCCTTTTTCATAACCCTGCCCGATGGCTTTAAATTTCCACGCGTCTTGATGACGATACAGTGTTGCTAAAATAATCGCGGTTTCATTATTAGCATCGTCCACTTGATAATTAATAATCTCTTGTTTAGTCGCAAAATTAAATGCTTTAATGTTAATATTATTCACTAAAGAAAAACTATGTTTTCGACTATGAGCTTCATGAATAGACAGTACAAAGGCAACACGGTTAATATCAGGTGCAAGCTGTTTTAAACTAACTTTAAAGCGGCGGTTTTTAAATAAAACAGCCCCTGTTAAAGACTGCGGTTGATTATAAAAAATAAAGTCCGTATCAGCCGTTACTTTATTTTGTTCGGTTAATAAAAAAGCACTGACATCAATATCTAAAGGCGGCGTGATAGTTTTAGCTTGCCAATCAGTCGCAATAACTAAATCGCCGAAGAAGTTATCTATCTTAGCTAACGAAATATTTTCACCTTTTTGTAGATAATGCGGCATTCTAAAATCCTATTAACGATGTGCAAGATACACACCATAATATTAATAATTTGTGAGCTAATTTACGCGGTGTCAATAATTATGGCTATTTACACCGCATCCATCTATTCAGGACGGGCGCAATAAGTCACGCCCATAGCGAATACTACTTATGCTTAACAGGTTGCGGGGTTAATTTCCAAATATCACGGTTATATTCGTTAATGGTTCTATCGGTAGAAAATTTACCACTATTAGCGCAATTTATAATACTCATGCGTGTCCAGTGGTCTTTGTCTCGGTAGGCATCGTCAACACGTCTTTGAGCATCAACGTAGCTGCGAAAATCAGCAATCGTCATCCAAGGATCATGTGGAGATTTTATTGAATTGATTAAATCATCAAATATACTTGGTTCAAATTGATTAAAATGAGCCGATTCTAATAAATGTATAACGCGTTTTAGGTCTTCATCCATGTCTATAATGGTTGACGGATCATAATGGGCGCGTCGTGCGGTAATTTGTTCTTCAGTTAAGCCAAACAAGAAGAAATTGTCATCACCAACTTCTTCACGAATTTCAATGTTTGCACCATCCAATGTGCCAATGGTAATCGCGCCATTCATCATCAACTTCATATTGCCAGTCCCTGACGCTTCTTTGCCCGCAGTGGATATTTGTTCGGATAAATCCGCCGCTGTACATATTTTTTCCATCGCCGACACGCGATAATCGGGAAGAAATAATAAAGTTAACTTATCGCCCACATCGGGGTCTGAGTTGATGACTTCTGAAACGTTGTTGATTAGTTTGATGATTTTTTTTGCCATCAGATAACCAGGTGCGGCTTTACCACCAATTAACACACATCTTGGCACCCAGTTTTTAGTATCACCGCGTTTAATGCGATCATAAAGATGCACAACATGAAGTACATTTAATAATTGCCGTTTGTATTCGTGAATACGCTTTACTTGAACATCAAATAGAGCATCGGCATTAAGATGCAGTTCCCCTTCATGCTTGTCTTTTTTATAGTCGATTAAACACTCTTTTGCCGTTTGTTTAATATCACGCCAGCGTTTTCTGAACGTAACATCGTTAGCGTAAGGTTCAAGTTTTTTCAATTGTGCTAAATCAGTGACCCAGCCTTCACCTATCGCTTGGGTTATCAAGCTAGCCAGTTCTGGATTACAACCTGCTAGCCAACGACGCGGTGTTACGCCATTGGTTTTGTTATTAAATTTATGCGGCCATAGCTCATAAAAATCATGAAATAAGCCTTGTTGTAGCAACTGCGTGTGTAATTGCGCCACGCCGTTAACGGAAAAACTGCCAGCTAGCGCAAGATGAGCCATTCTGACTTGCTGCTCGTCACTTTCTTCGATGATCGACATACAGCGTAAACGCTCACCATCGCCAGGCCAGTGCATAGCCACTTCTGCCATAAAGCGAGCATTAATGCTAAAAATAATATCCATCAATCGGGGCAATAACCGTTGCATCAATTTGACCGACCATTTTTCTAATGCTTCGGGTAGCAGGGTGTGATTAGTATAAGCCATTGTGCTACGCGTAATTTTCCATGCGTCATTCCATGATAAGCCATGAATATCCATTAATAGGCGCATCAGTTCGGGTATCGCGATGCTAGGATGCGTATCGTTTAATTGAAAACAATGTTTTTCGGCAAACTGGCTAAAATCTTTGCCATGTACACTAATCCAACGTGACATCACATCTTGCAAACTAGCAGAAGCTAAAAAATATTGTTGTCGTAAACGCAGTTCTTTACCGTTTTCACTGCTGTCATTGGGATACAACACCATTGTGATATTTTCAGCAGCAATTTTAGCCGCTACCGCATCGGCATAATCACCTGCATGAAACTCGTCTAAATTAAATTCTTCAGTTGCAACCGCTTTCCATAGTCGCAAGGTGTTGACTGTATCATTTTGATAACCTGGAATAGGCGTATCATAAGGTGTTGCTAACACATCATTCGTACCGATCCAACAAAAGCGTTGTTTACCATTTTCATCGAGATGGTCTTCGACATAACCACCAAATTTAATACGATTGGTATATTCTAAGCGTTCAATTTCCCATACATTGCCGTGGCGTAACCAATGGTCGGGTTTTTCAACTTGTTCGCCATTGACAATACTTTGCACGAACATACCGTATTCATAACGTAAACCATAACCGACAACAGGCAGTTGCAAAGTGGCGCAACTGTCGATAAAACAAGCAGCCAGCCGACCTAAACCACCATTACCCAAGCCTGCATCTTGTTCACAAGAAATAAGCTCTTCAATTTCGATGCCAAGATCATACATGGCTTGGCTCACAACATCGGTGACACCCAGATTAAGCATGGCGTTACTGAGTGTACGCCCCATCAAAAACTCCATTGACAGATAAAATACTTGCCGACAATCTTCGTTTCGGTAAGTTTTTAATGTGGCTTTCCAACGCTCCATTAAACGATCTCTAATTGCCATTGATAGAGCTTCACTTGCATAAAATGGCGAATTGCTATATTCATCACGACCTAATAGATGAACGTAGTATTGTTTAAAATCATCAATAAAATCCTCTTTCTTCATGCCTTGCTCAGGCAGATGAGCAATCAGTGATGAATCAGGTTTACTCGTCACAAATTTGTTAGTTGGCATTATTTTTTCCTGAAATGTGTAAATCAAAAAGTGGTTAGCCTTGGGCTTTTTGTCTCGCGCCTTTCGGTTTCAGGCGATTACCTTTTTCTGCGACTTTTAGTCGGTTATTCGCTAATTCAATCAACGTTTCTTGAATGTTTATTTTATCTTGTTTATCTTTGGGATGCCGCTGGATATATTAACCGTCAGCCTGCATTTGCCAAATACGGGGTTGATTATCTAGCTGTACTGTTAATTTATGTTTGAGCTGTTGGTCAATCTTACGACAACATAAACGATTATTCATTAATCTAAGTTAAGTGTAGCAAGCGTTATTGATCTTTGTGATTTTGCTAACAAATTTGCAAAGTCATCGGCAGGAATGGGTTTGCTGTACAAATAGCCTTGATAACTATCACAGCCTTGTTCGCGTAAAAATGCCAGTTGCTCCTCCGTTTCCACGCCTTCTGCTAATACTTTAAAGCCTAAATGATGCGCCATTGCAATAATAGTGGCAGTAATCGCCATATCGCCATGTAAAAAAGGAATATCATCAATAAAAGTCTTGTCGATTTTTAACACATCAACGGGAAAATATTTAAGATACGCTAATGAGGAATAGCCAGTGCCAAAATCATCAATGGCAAGGTGTACGCCTTGTTTATGCAGGTTATTGAGTATGGACATGGCGTGTTGTTGATTGTCCATTAAGCCACTTTCGGTAATTTCTAGTTCTAAATAATCAGCAGGAAAGCCTGTTTCAGTGAGTACCTCTGTCACCAGCGTATTCATATCACAGCGATTAAATTGATACGGTGACACATTGACGGCAAGCGTAATAGGCGGCAAGCCTTGCTGCAACCATTGTTGCCCTAGCCTACAGGTTTCTCGCAGTACCCATGCACCAATTGGAATAATCAAACCTGTTTCTTCAGCAAGCGCGATAAAATGATAAGGTGTCAGGCAACCATGAATAGGATCATGCCAGCGTAATAAGGCTTCAGCTCCGACAATTTGCCCGCTATTAATATCAATTTGTGGCTGAAAATAGACGCGTAATTCTTGTTGATCAATAGCACGACGTAAACGCACTTCTAACGCCATACGTTCGTGGGCTTTATGCGTTAATTCTTCAGAAAAATAAGCAAAACAACCACGCCCTTGATCTTTAGCATGGTATAGCGCGGTATCGGCATGATCAATTAGCGTTTCTACAGAGTCACCGTGTTGTGGGTGAATGGCAATGCCAATGCTCGTACCGATAACAACCTCATAACTTTGGCAAAGTGTGAACGGCTGACTTAACGCATGAATAATGGCATCGGCAATGCGGGCAATGTGTTCGTAGTGACCGACATCTTCGATTAGAATAACAAATTCATCACCGCCTAAACGCGCCACCATGTCTGTTTCGCGCAAATGGGCTTTAATGCGTACAGCCACTTGCTGTAATAATTCATCGCCAGCGGTATGACCTAAGGTATCGTTCACCGCTTTGAATTTATCCAAATCCATCATTAATACTGCCATTTGACCAGCAGTTCGGCGATTAATACCAATACCGTGTTTGAGTTGTTCTTGTAGCAGACGGCGATTAGGCAATTGGGTTAAAGGATCATAAAAAGCCAGACGATTAATGTGTTCTTCTGTGGCTTTACGATCGGTAATATCCATGTGCGTGCCAACATAATGGCTGACGTTACCATCACTACCAATGACAGCCGTAATCGTTAGCCATTTGGGATAACACTCACCATTTTTACGTCTATCCCAGATTTCGCCTTGCCATGCCCCCGTATTATTAATGCTCTCCCACATCGCTTGATAAAACGCATCATCATGGCGACCTGACTTAAGCAGATTCATCTTACGCCCTATAACGTCTTCAGCGGTGTAACCAGTTGTTTCGGTGAAGGCTGCATTAATGCGTAAAATAATAGAATTAGCATCAGTAATCACCATCGCCTCTTGCGATTCAAAGGCAATGGCGGCAATATGCAGTTCAGTCTCTGCTTGTTTGCGTTTACTAATATCTTCGACAATACAATGATGACAGGAATTATCTTCGTTATGAAGCCACATGCGTGCGACGGTTAGATTTATCCATACGATAGAACCATCGGGACGAATATAGCGTTTTTCCATAGAAAACCCATCAATTTTACCCGCATTCATTAACGTAATATTATCTAAATCGGCTTGAATATCATCTGGATGTGTAATATCCATCCAATTCATACGTTGCACTTCATCCACTGTTAAACCAACAATATCGGCATATTTTTGATTGGCGTTGTAAATACGCCCTGTCAGCGAATCAATTAATGCAATACCGAGTGGTGCTTGAGTAAACAGATTTCTAAACTGCTCTTCACTGGCTCTTAATGCCTCTTCCATGCGTTTACGTTCAGTAATATCACGCGATAACACAATAAAATGCGGTTCTTGTGTTGATTCTGTGTGTTTAACGCTTACTGATAGCTCAAACCAAAAATCACCTTGCGGTCGTGTTAGTTTAAGTCGTTTACCTATTGACCAACCCTGTTGTCGTGCTTCTTGCAAGGCGGCTAGGCAAATATAAGCGGCATCGGCTGGCAAAATTTCTGTTAATTTTTTACCTAAAAATGACTCGTGTGAGGTTAGTAGTGATTGAGAATGTGGCGCGTGATAACTGTAATAACGCCCTTCGCCATCGACCTCAAACAACAAATCAGGAATAGCATCCAGTGTTGCTTGCAGTTGGTTACGCGTTGCTAGTATTTCATTTTCTACCGATTTTCGTTCGCTAATATCGGTGATAAACCCATGCCAAAGCGTGGCATTATTTTCTTCACGTTGCGGCATACCATTAGCCAATAGCCAACGCTCACTGCCTTCTTCAAAGCACGCGCGAAACTCACAAAACCACGTTGTCAAATGTTGCGCAGATTGTTTCAGTGAGTGAATAACATACTCGTAATCATTGGGATGGATAAGGGCAAATAGTGGGCTACTGTCTTCAAGAACTTGCTCAGGGCTAAGCCTAAAAATATCGTGGATACCGTCGCTACAATAAGGAATGCTAGAATTGCCATCGGCAAACAACCGAAATTGATACACCATGCCAGGTAAACGACTGGCAATTTTTTGCAAACGCTCTAGTGCTTCTTGACGGGCTTTATCCGCTATTTTTCCATGCTCTATTTCTGTCTGTAATTGTGCTGGACTGGGTAATTTTAACGCCAGTGGAATAACCCTAAACATAGCCAACGCAGTGGCAACTGAAATAAGGACAGTAAACACTTTTACATAGCCTTCCAACCAATACAATGGAAGCCAAATAGTGACAATAGAAATTATATGGGTAGTTCCGCATGCGACAATAAACAGCGCGAACATAGCAATCAGCCAAGGATAGGGTAAATCTTTACGCAGACGGACAAAATAAATCAGGCTGAGTGGAATGGAATAATAAGACAGTGCAATCAGCAAATCAGAGATAACGTGTAACCATAGTAACAGTGAACTCCATGATAAACAGTAGCCATGTGGCATTAAGTCTTTGAGATCAAAAAAATCAATCAATATTTGCATGACATAGAAGTATTTTCGTTGTGTTTTTTTACATATTGTATTGGTAGGTATATGGAATGCCTAATAACTGTGCTTCGATTAAAATATGCTATAGAATTTAGAGATTTATAATGCGGCTATTAGCGTTCTTCTAACGCGGAAAGTTCATAATCCGTTTGTCGTAGACGGGCAGAAATAGCACTAGCGATACGGGCAAAAACACGCGCACCTAACACCGCGTTGTCATAGACGCGAATATTAAACTTTTTTCTCGATAGCACATACAGTTCACAGTCAGTTTTGGCAATAGCATCGGCAGAACGCTGTTTACAATCAATAAAGCCCATTTCGCCAAAATAATCACCGTGCGAGAAGGTGGCTAAGTGGTGATATTTACCGCCTTTTAGGGGTAATAAAATACGCACCGTACCGCACCGAATCATAAAAAGTTCATCGCCACTGTCACCTACCGTGAATATAGCCTCTCCAGCCTTAACAGAGCGTTCATGCACACACTGACGCAAAGCATTAATGGTTGTTTCATCCATTTCACGCCATATTTCAATGTCTTTAAATTCAAATGCCAGTTCGTCTGGTTTCTTAGTCCAACCCCATGCTTCGAGAATACAATTCTCCATCCATTCTATGCCTTCATCTCGCATTTCAAAGACATGAATGCCGTCGTTATCCAACAGACCTACGTCAGTCATATAACGCTCTAAGTCTTGCCCACTGAGTAAACAAGAGGGCATTCCACTGAATAGCAGTCCACCGCCCCGTTCTTTAAGCCTGTCGTGCATTAAACTGAATAAGTGTGTTGCGGTATAGTCCAAAGATTGCACACGACGCATATCAAATAATAACCATTTTTGCGTGCGTAAATCATCTTCTAGCTCAGTGAATAAGTGATCTGTAGTACCAAAAAATAAATTACCGTACAAATCAATAACTGCCGCTTCGTCACCGTGTTGTTGCAAAATTGCATCTTCTGCTTCAAGGCGATAGGTTTTAGAGGAGACTTCTTTTAGCGTTGCGCGTCGCCGTAATACCGAGATGCGTATTTGATCCCGAATGAACAATAAGATTGCCAACGCAATGCCTGTTCCTGCGGCGGCTATCAATCCAATGGTTTCAGCAACCACTACCACAGCGGCAATCACTGCAAAATCAACGCGAGTTTCTTTGTGTTTCAGTAAACGAAAGGACTTCCAATCAAAGATACGAAACGCAACCACTAATAAAATACCCGCTAAAGCACCAATCGGCACCCATGCAATTAACGGTGATAATATTAATATTGCCAAAACGACCAGACCACCTTCAATAAAGCCTGATAAGATGCTACGTCCACCACTGCTGACATTGACTAGCGTCGCACCCACTGTACCAGACCCTGACATCCCGCCTGTCATAAAAGCCGTCAAATTGGCTAATCCCTGTCCGAATAATTCACGATTGGAGTCATGACGATTTTTGGTCATAGCATCGAGGATGACGCAGGTTTTCAGGGTATCAATAGACAGCAGTGTTGATAAAGCAATCGCTGAATAAGCAACAAGACGTAAATCACTCATTTGAATGTCAGCTACGAATAAAAGGCGTTCTCTCACCGTTTCAAAAAAAGATGTTCCCGCAGGCATAACGCCCACCACCAGCGAATTAGCTTCCAATGATAACAAGGCTGGCATCGCTAAACCGAGTGCAAAGTAGCCAAGAATACCCGCGAATAAGCCCATAATGGGGGCAGGAATTTTTTGTGTCAGACGCGGCGCGATAGACATGACGGTAATCGTTATTAAACCAACCACAATGCCTTGCCATTGCCACAAGTCTGGCGTGATGATACCCTGCCAAAGCTCTGTGCCTTTTGGTAAACCTAATAATTTAGGTAACTGCCCCATAGCGATAATTAAACCAACGCCTGATAAATAACCACTGACGACGGGGAAAGGAATGTATTTAATGAGTTGCCCGCCTTTTAGCAGACCGTATAGAACTTGTAACAAGGCGGCTAACAGGGAAGTTAAAGCCAATAATCCTGCAACGTGTGTAATAGCGATGCCTTGCTTGAGTAAATCAATAGCAAGCGCGGACAAAATAGCGGCGGCAGGTGCGCACGGTGCAGAAATTAACGCAGGCGTTCGACCAAATAACGGGGCAGTTAAACCCAATATCGCTGCCCCCATCATACCGACAAATGCACCTTCACCTGCCATTTGAGGTGAAATGGCTGAAAATACCAGTACGCCAAAGGCAATAGCCGAGGGTAAGGCAACTAACATAGCTGCTAGTCCACCCCAAAATTCATTCATAACCTGACGGTTCATTAGTTGCTCCTTTATTTTTTGGTAGATATAAAGGTGCGTGATAACAGCTATTCAGCAACTGGTAGAGACCTTGTGGCAATGCCTCTACAATGAAGACATCACTCAATAGTTACGCGCTACCCAAATTGTTATTACTCATTTTCTATGCCTTGATAAGCATTTTTACGCAGTTTGGCAATCTCAAAGCGATCTTTCAATTGCTGGGCTAGTTTTAATAACGATGGTGCGCCACCGATAGCTACGGCATCGACTAAACAATACCACGCTGCCACGCCGCTGGGTGGATTACCTTGTGGCAAGTTAAGCACAGGATCAATCGCTGCCCATTTCCAAGTACCTACCTCTGTACCGATGAGTTCTAACCAAGTGGTAATAAAAAATGCCGCTAAATACACCATCGGTGAACGACCTTTAAATAGATACCCCAGAAACACGCAAAATAACAACGCGCCCACCGAATCACCTTGTTCAGCATAACCGCTAATACCCCACACTGACCATAAACCGCAAACGATGACTACAAAGGTTGCAATGGCTCTGGCATGACGTAAAAATAATCCCGAACGTGCTAATGCCACAGCGGTTAAGTACACCATGCCATGACCAGGTGGCACATAAAAGGGAACATTATGAAAGCGATAGGTGTAACCCCCCATAAACGGTGAGGCAAAATGTTCACCGACGGTGGCAAACAGTATGGCAATAACCACCTGCATACGCACTTCTTTATTTTCACCGTGTAATAAACACACTAAGAAAATCCACGCACACACGCCTAAGGCATATTGTTTTGCTAGGCTGCCATCAGCATCACTGATTAAACACACGGCAACACAAAAAAAGGTAAACACGGCAATAAAATAATCCCGTTTTTTATGCGGGTAAAGGATATTAAGGTGGGGAAAATGACGGAGCATCAATAACCTCTGTTTAGGTGAATAGCCACACAATCATGGCATAGCGGGCAAACTTGCCTAATAAAATAATCAAACAGGCGGTGAGAAAAGGCAATTTTAACCAGCCCCCTGCGAAACATAACACATCACCGATAATGGGCAACCATGAAAAAAACAACACCCAGACACCGCGTTGTTGAACGATAGCAAGTGCTTGTTGTTTTTTGGGCGGTAACAGCGTTGCTAACGGAAATCTTTTCGCCGCCAGTAATCCTAATCCCCAAGTGGTTAACGCACCTAGGGTGTTGCCTACGGTAGCAACGATAAGTAGTGCTTGGCTGGAATACAAACCTTTGGCAACCATGTAAGCCAACACGGCTTCGGAACCACCTGGTGCGATGGTGGAGGATATGAAAGCACTGGCAAATAAGCCCCATAATCCTATTAATGTGTCTTGCATTTATTGCTCTCAAAAAAAAACCCGCGCTTTTTAACAAGCGCAGGTTTTTTACGGTTGACTTAATTATTTACTGGGTAATACATTGTTTTTCTTACTGAATAAACTTAATAAACCAGATAATAATTTTACGGTATAACTAATACCCTGACTCAATAATTCAAAGCAGTAGGCAACCACTTCGGCTACGCTCATACCTTTAAATTTTCGTGCCAAGAAGGGTGCGATAATCAAGCCGATGGCTAAACCAATAATTGTCGTTCCAGAGAATAACGAATCATCAGCAGGTGCGGCAGGTTGTGCCACCACCCCCGCTTTTTTATCTGCGGCAGCTTGTTTGGCTACCGCCGCCGCTTTTATGGCGGCAGCTTCATCCACTTTTGCATCCAATTGCGCTTTAACCGCTAATTCAGGCAAAGTGGCTTTGTAATCATCCGCTACCACAGGTGCGGTAACACCTGGGATGCTCGGTAAATCACCATCGCCTTTACCGACTTTTAATTGCGCTTTCATGCCCTTTTCCATGTGCTGAGCAATATCGCAATGCACTAAGTAGGTTTTATCACCTGGTGGTAGAATTAACGTGCCTGAAATTTTTGCTGGACCTGAGGCTTCCAAATGGAACATACCTTTAGGATACAAATATTTAGGCAATCCGTGCATCATCCATTGATGACGCACATGATCTTCATTAATAAAATGCACTGTTAATTTAGTACAGGGTTTAAAATTAAATTCCTGTGTATCAAACGCGTACATTCTGCCAGGGAATTTTTCAGCGTATTTATGACCTGCATGAACAGTGATCTCTTTGGTTTCAGAGATGCTATCGCAGCCACCAGGTAGGGTGCTAGTATTTTGCCCCATCACCATACCACCTGCCATGTCCATTAAATGACCATCACCATGATCCATGAGCATACCATCGTGATCTTCGTAGTCTACAGCCAGAATTGGCGCAGAAAAAGCCACCAACAGTAGACCAACCGATAATAATTTCACCATTATTTATTTCTCCCCTTTATCTGACAAACATACGCGCTTTTTAACATGGACTAGCCGTAATCTTAAAAATTACGCCATTTTAATCTTTAATTTTAAAGATTATTTCATCGACTTTACGTTTGAATCCTGCATTCGATAAATACACTGCATATAAACCTGCAAAACCTAAGAACGCATAGAGTAGCATACTACCTCTTGAAGTAGCTTCACCCGTACCTGCTTTAAAGCCCATGTGTACGTCTAAGCGTTCACCTTGAACATGCTGTTTACTGGTGTCATTGGGGTCTGGTACTAAAGTAATGTGAATGAGGTATTGACCTGGTTCTGGCACGCCATTAGGTAAGTCTAAGTTGATAGTGCCTTTTTTATGTTTGGCACTAGGTAGAAAAAATACGCGTGTACCTTCAGGTTCTTTGGTCACTTCAAACTCAACCAGCATATCTCTGTAGCGCATATCTTGATAGTCAAACACTAATTGTGTTTTGGTATCAGTGCCAGGTAGTTTTCCACAAAATTCTTCGGCAGGATAGGCAGTAGGTTGATAAGCAGTGTAGTGAATCCAGTGACTGGGTTCTAATTCAAATTTACATTGGTCGGTATCAGTACCTGCCGCGCCGCCATGCGCCCATGCCGTTACCGTAAAAAGTGATCCGAGTAATCCTAACAGACCTTTTCTTATTAATTGTGTTTTGTTCATAATAGTACCCTTCCTAATTTTAATAGTTTTTATATGAAAAATCGGCAACGCATTAACGCAGGAACTTGTCGATAGTCACTTTCATTTGCTACCTTTTAAAGCTATAGCAATGTTCAACTCTAGCACATCAAAGTAGCCAAATAAAGGAATTGATGGAATGCGACTTGCCAACCCTTGATACATAAGCATATAGTGATAATCTTATGCGCTATTGCTATCCTCTCGTCCTTTTCGTAGACTTAGAATAATTTAATTTAAACGGAGCTAACACTATGTCATCTTTGATTCATTCAAAAGCGTGGATTGCATTACAAGACCATTATCAGCAAATTAAAGATAACTCTATGCGTGATGCTTTTAAACAGGATACACAACGCTTTAACAAGTTTTCTGTGACGTTTAATGACATTTTGTTTGACTACTCCAAAAATAGAATTACCGATGAAACATTGCCATTACTGATAGACCTTGCCAATTATGTTGATTTGAATGCAAAAACTAAAGCAATGTTCACGGGTGAAAAAATCAATACCACTGAACGACGCGCCGTGTTACATACCGCTTTACGGAATCGTAGCAATCAGCCTGTTTATATGGATGGGCAAGATGTTATGCCTGATGTTAATCGGGTATTGGCAAAAATGCGCATTTTTTGTGATAGCGTCCGCTCTGGTGAATGGAAAGGTTATACAGGCAAAGCCATTACCGATGTGGTTAACATAGGTATAGGCGGTTCAGGCTTAGGACCTAAAATGGTCTCCATGACGCTAACGCCTTATAGTTCTGAGAGCTTAAAAGTTCACTATGTCTCTAACATTGACCAAACCAATATTGTTGAAGTATTACAAAAAATTAATGCCGAAACGACGTTATTTATTGTTGCTTCCAAAGTTTTTTCTACGCAAGAAACCATGATGAATGCCAAATCAGCGAAAAACTGGTTTCTTAATCATGCCAAAGATCCCGCAGCCGTTGCTAAACACTTTGTTGCTATTTCCACTCATGCCGAAAATGTCGCTAAATTTGGCATAGATACCAATAATATGTTTGAATTTTGGGATTGGGTAGGTGGTCGCTACTCACTCTGGTCAGCAGTTGGTTTATCTATTGCCTTATACATCGGCATGGATAACTTTGAAGAGCTATTACAAGGTGCTTATGAAGCAGACCAACATTTTCTCAATACACCGTTTGAAAAAAATATTCCTGTACTAATGGGCTTACTCGGCGTTTGGTATAACAACTTCTTTGATGCGGACTCTCATGCCTTACTGCCTTATGATCAATCCATGCGTTATTTTGCCGATTATTTCCAACAAGGCGATATGGAGAGCAATGGTAAAAGTATCGACATGAATGGTGAAAAAGTTGATTACAGCACAGGACCTATTATCTGGGGACAACCTGGAACCAACGGTCAACACGCGTTTTTTCAGCTCATTCATCAAGGCACCAAACTGATTCCCTGTGACTTTTTAGCTGCTGCTAATAGTCATTATCACCTGCCAGAACATCACGATATTTTAATTTCCAATTTTCTAGCGCAGACTCAAGCCTTGATGTTAGGTAAGACTGAAGAAGAAGTGAGAGCCGAATCAAGTGCAGAAGATCAAGCCGATTCAGTGCTAATTGGCGCGAAAGTGTTTGAGGGTAATAAACCGTCTAACTCCTTTTTATTTGAAAAAATGACGCCGAAAACACTAGGTTCATTACTGGCTTTTTATGAACATAAAATTTTTGTTCAAGGCGTGGTGTGGAATATCAATTCGTTTGATCAATGGGGCGTGGAATTAGGTAAAATCTTGGCAAAAGTCATTTTGCCACAACTGCAAAACGATGATCTTATTGACAGTCACGACTGCTCGACTAACGCGCTTATTAACGCTTATAAACGTCTGCGGCACGCTTGATTCGTTTACTTAAACTATTAATAGGTTGTCTATGTAGCGTTTTACTCAGTCATTGTGATAGCACAGTCTCATCGCAAACCAAGCTAGAGAAAATTAAGCAATCGGGAACGCTACACGTTTTAACCCGAACTGACCCTACAACCTATTATCAGAATGCTGATGGTTATGCGGGCTTGGAATATGACCTGATTACTTTGTTTGCGCAACATTTAGGCGTTACAGCTCACATTGAAGTCCCTAACACCTTTGATGAAATTTTAAACAAAATTTCCAAAGGTGAAGCGGACATTGCAGCGGCAGGACTGACGATTACTGAAGCGCGTCAACACACTATGCGCTTTGCACCTGCCTATCATGAAGTTACCGAACAACTGATTTACCGCTCAGGCACACGCCGACCTACTGATATTAGCAGTTTAAGCAATGGTATTATCGAAGTGACTAAAGGTACCAGTCACGTTGATACGCTAAATCAACTAAAACTCAATAATCCTGAACTTAGCTGGGAAGTCAACGAGCAGTTAGATACCAACGGCTTACTCTATATAGTTAATGAAGGGCTGATTGATTACACTGTTGCTGATTCTAATCAAAGTACCCTGATTCGCCGTTTCTATCCTAAACTCAATATTGCTTTTGATATTTCCGCCATTCGCCAACTGGCATGGGCATTAAGTCTATCGGATGACAACAGTCTATATGATGAAGTTGTAGTGTTTTTCAATCGTATCAAAGCGGATAAAACCCTAGAGCAGTTACTGGAAAAACATTATGGACACGCCAGCAGTCTCAGTTATGTCGATAACTGCCAATTTCGCCAACATCAAAAAAGTCGCCTGCCGCGCTATCAGCATTACTTTACTTCAGCTTCCTCGTTATACAACATTGACTGGCGATTATTAGCGGCTATCGGTTATCAGGAATCGCATTGGTCAGCCGATGCTGTATCGTCTTACGGTGTGCAAGGTATCATGATGTTGACTAACGATACCGCTGACCTGTTGAATATCAAAGATCGAACTGATCCTGCGCAAAGCATAGATGGCGGGGCGCGGTATTTTCGCCAACGACTTAAAATTATCTCTGACAAAATTCCAGAACCCGACCGCACATGGTTTGCCTTGGCATCTTACAATGTGGGTATGGGGCATCTCGAAGATGCGAGACGACTAACCTCGCAACAAGGTGGTAATCCAGACAAATGGATGGATGTTAAACAACGCTTACCGTTACTCACTGAAGAAAAATGGCATCAACAAACCAAACACGGCTACGCCAGAGGCAAAGAACCTGTACGCTATGTGGAAAATATTCGTAGTTATTATGATTTGTTGGTTTGGCTAACAGAAGAAAATCAGATTCAAAACGATGCTATGATACCCAAGAAAAATATCGCACCTGAACCAAACAATGCTTACGTTCTAAAGTAGGGTGGTTAAAAAGCACCTCCACCTATCGTCTAGCCCGAAAAAAATCCCGTAATAAATCCCCGCATTCCGTCTCCAACACACCGCCATGCCAATCAACGCGATGATTTAAAAACGATGCATCAGTTAAACTTAAGGCATTACACACCGCACCGCGTTTAGGATCAAACGCACCAAACACCAGTCGTTTGATACGCGCATGACTGATAGCTCCCATGCACATCACGCATGGCTCAAGAGTGACATACAACGTGCTGTCAATCAGCCGATAATTTTCGACGACTTTACCCGCGTGACGTAACGCCACGACTTCAGCATGAGCGGTGGGATCATGACTGGCAATTGAATCATTCCAGCCCTCGGCAATACACTGTTCATTCTTAACAAGCAATGCCCCAACAGGTACTTCATCTCGTGCCTCGGCGCGTTGTGCCAAGCGAATGGCATAACGCATCCAAACCTCATCTGTTTCAGTTATTCCCACTCAATAGTAACGTGAGTTTCTTTCTGTTTTGTATTAAACACTTACGCTCTCCTTAATAGCTATGTGTAACTTTTGCGTTACTTTGATGGAGTTTGTAAAGCCACTTAAGAAAGCATACATCAGTTGGATGTCAATGTTTCATGCTACCTCAACTTACACGCTGTGTAAAAGGAAGAAAAACTAGCACCACGACATCTTAAGAGCTTAAGCAAATCATCATTACAGGACATATTAAACAATTGCCGATATAATAAACCGCCACTGTTACTATAAGAAAAGGGATTAGTTATCCCCAACAATTTGTTTCCTATGAATACTGACCGTTGATGTTTAAATGACTACCAGCCCGATAAAGTAACTTTTGCCCCCCTAGTCATATTACAGACAGCATCATCACAAAAGTATTTCTGAGTCTCAAGTAATCTAATATTAGGATTTCTTTTCACAACATTTACCTTGAAGTACTGCTGAGACTGATTCGTAACAACCTTACTATCAATTTCACAGCTTGGATTTTTGCTTGAAAGCCAACGCTTTTCTTTGCACTTATCTGGAGTGTAAGGAAAAGTTGGCACATCATCCGCAACATATACCTTCTTAGCACCACTTAATTAGTGTATCTGCGGCTTTCATATCCATTATGGGTATTACATAGCCACGAGAATAAATCACGATTTAACAGGCTTACCTTATGAACTTCGTTGGACAATAAAAAACCCGCTAAGCTAGATAACCTACGGGTTTCTGGTCTTCTTTGAACGGTGTTAAACCTATGTTTGGCGGAGAGGCAGGGATTCGAACCCTGGGAGGGGATCAACCCTCAACGGTTTTCAAGACCG
>DFWO01000166.1 GCA_002380945.1 Methylococcaceae bacterium UBA4132
ATCAATGATATTGCCGCCAGTATTGCCAGTGGTAGTTTTAAAACCGAAGGCATGATAATCGCGCCGTGTTCAATGAAAACCTTAGCGGCAATTGCACACGGTTTTGGTGATAATTTGATTTCACGCGGTGCCGATGTGGTGTTAAAGGAACGGCGACGATTAGTAGTGATGCCGCGTGAAACGCCGTTGCATTTAGTCCATATTCGCAACATGGCGATAGTCACCAAAATGGGTGGCATTATGTATCCGCCGATGCCCGCTTTTTATAATAAAGCCAATTCAATCGCGGCAATGGTTGATGAAACGGTAGGTCGGGTGTTGGATTTTTTTGGTGTACCTGTGGATGGCTTATATACACCTTGGGAAGGCTTGTAATTTCTGGTGTTACTGTCTGTCAGCCGTTCGTAGTGAGCCTGCCGAAGTGCGAACGAGACTGTGAAAGTATTCTAAAAATAGACTAATAACATTTAGTCCACGAAAAACACAAAAAGCACGAAAATAAAAATTTTTTAAATTCAGTTTGTTATGCTTGAAACACTGTTCGTGTCTTTCGTGGAAAATTATTTTTTTGGTAATTCTTTCACTGTCTTGAACGGTTTTAAACTGCTTTTGTTATATTCTTACTGGAAATAGCCACAATAATGCACAGTGACGCAATCCCTGCCAGAAAATGTTTCAGCGTGTGTCCACTCATCACACCAATTAAATCTAATATCTGTCTATCAAAGTGTTCGCTTACTTTAGCGAATACATAAAATACCAATGCTGCAACCAACAAGCGACCATTCAAATAATTGCTATCAAATAACCAGAGTATTAATGGAATCAACACCAGTGGCAAAAATTGCACCAGTGCATAAGGTCTAAGATCGCCCACACCCATAGCCTCCGTCCAATACCAATACACCGCCGAACCAATACCCATTATTAACAATGGCCATAACGTCAGCGACCTATCACGCGGCATCACCCGCTCATCCAGTAACAGCGAAAACAACGCCATAAAAGCCACCGTCATCGGCAATCTATCCCATAACAGCGTAGCCGTAGACGGTGCGTAATGATAATAAGCAGAGCCAATACTCACCAACAACACGCCGATACATAGCGCGATATACGCATTACGACTATTACATTCAATTAAATAACGACATCGCCATAAACCATACAAACCCACTAACAGAAAAGGAAAGTTAGATAACACATTCCAGAAATTCGGAATCCCTGCAATCTGCCGTGTATCGGCAAATAAATGATACGCAGGGTCTTGCGGAATACGGTTAAAAAACAGCATAGCCATCACCGCGAAACTGGCAATGAAAATTAGAAGGCTGGTGCGGTATTTGTGTTCTAGCATAAAACTGTTTTGGTAGATTAGAGGAATGCGATGCTGTACAGACGTTGCAATACAACGTCTGTACGATAGTGAGTAATTAAGACAGCAAGCGCGAATTTTTACTATTCCTAAAAATCAACGGCTTTTCATTGTCGGCAAGCGCGGCGTTTCTGGCTGAGGCAATGGCTTCATCAATCACATAATGTTTGGGTGATTTGCTACAAACAGGATCAGTCGCATACATATCGCCTGTTAATAAATATGCCTGACAGCGGCAACCACCTTTATCTTTGTCTTTTTCATCACAGCTACGGCAAGGCTCTTCCATCCAATCATAACCACGGAAAAAGTTAAACGCTTTGGAATCATGCCAGATTTCTTCGATACTGAAATCTTTTACATTAGGGCAGTCTAAGTTAGACAACTCACGCGCGGAATGACACGGTAGGGCAACACCATCGGGCGCAATGGTTAAAAACGTTGTTCCCCAGCCATTCATGCAGGCTTTGGGGCGATCTTCATAAAAATCAGGCACGACATAGTAAATTTTCATTTTACCCGCCACCGTTTCTTTAAAGGCTTGAGCGATTTTTTCCGCTTCTTCAAATTGTTCTTTAGTCGGCAGTAATAAATCACGGTTAGCGTGCGCCCAGCCGTAATATTGCGTGTTAGCTAATTCCAAATAATCCGCGCCTAGAGCTTCTGCCATTGCCAAAATATCCGCCATTTGATGAATGTTTTCGCGGTGTATCACTACGCATAACACCATCGGATAACCGTGTTTTTTGACTAAATGCGCAACTTGTTGTTTATGTTCAAACGAAGTTGTACCTGCGATATGGTCGTTTAGCTCTTGGCTACTGGCTTGGATACTGACTTGAATATGATCAAGTCCCGCTTCTTTCAGTTGCACGATTTTTTCTTCCGTTAACCCATAGCCAGAAGTAATCAAGTTAGAGTAATAGCCCAATTCTCTGGCGTGTTTAACGATTTCAGTTAAATCGGTGCGGGTTAATGGTTCGCCGCCTGATAAGCCCAATTGCACCGCGCCCATTTTGCGGGCTTGGGTTAAAACGCGCTTCCAATCGTCGGTACTGAGTTCGCTACCATATTTGGCGTAATCAATCGGATTGGCGCAATACGGACACTGCAACGGACACGAGTAAGTGAGTTCTGCCAACAGCCAACGCGGTGGGGTAATATTAGTTTTGGTGTATCCAGCCATTTTGTAAAGCTACCTCTAAAAATGCGTTAATGTCGTTATGAAGCCCTTGCGTGGCAAATTTCTCTTCTAAATCGCTGACGATTTGCGCGAGTGTGCGTGTACCGTCACAACGTTTTAAAATTTCAGCCGAGCTTTGATTTAGCTCTACCATGCCTTCTGGATAAAGAATGACATTTTTTTGTTGCGCTTCTTCCCATTGTAAACGGTGGGTTCGGGAAAATTGAATGGGTAAATCTGGATTTAGGGTCACTGGTGTTGTCTCTTTGTTTGGACGGATAAAAGGATTGTGTCATTTTACACCGCTACGTTTATTAAGCTATATGGTATGGTTGGGTTAAATTGGTGTAACTCAACATTTACCCACGATGTTTTGGGTTATGGTCATCACCTAATTCAACCTAGGATACTACTTACTGTCAAAATAAGGCATTGCGGCGTACATAATCATTAATAACACATTGATTTAAAAATAATCATTAATGACACATTGATTTAAAACTAAACAACCACCAGCTAAAAGCTGGTGGGTTTAAGTTACGGACTGGAAGTCCGGATACGCGTCGGCTAAACGACGCGTCTTATGGTGGCTCCATCTTGAATTCATCGTTCGGATTTGGCTCAAAATTATGTTCCAAATACTGCTTAATCATCTCTTCCGTCTTCTAGAAATA
>DFWO01000075.1:0-3263 GCA_002380945.1 Methylococcaceae bacterium UBA4132
GTCAATGCGTAACTTCTATTTTATTGTTCGACTGATTCATAAGACGTAGTTTTAATTACAGCCTTGGTTATTGCGGGTTCTTACACAGGTTCTTCCACTCGGTGTCTTAACAACACCTTTGCCATTTCTAGTATACGCTTCACCGCCTCGATTAGTTTCAGTATGCGTGACACCATTATACGGATTGGTTTGCGCTCTCACAGCAGTTCCCGTGTTTGGATTATAGCTTCTCGCAGTTTCCCCATTGCCACACACGACCCTACCATTGTACATAGTGGTACAGGCTGCAAATGCCATTGAAGAAAAAGTAAAACAGCCGACTAACAAAATTATTCTACTTAACATGATTGTATCCTCTTATAAAATTGAAAAATTTCTTGCCATCATTCCTTGATTGACCGTTCGTGTATTGCATAAATCATTATAGCTTTGAGGATGTACTGAAGTTTGAGCGTATCAATGACTAATAATGCACTTTACGCCTGTTCAGCGCATCCGACAAAACTGCCAAATATTTCAAAATCTTTCATATTACACGTTGGTTTCCAACCTCAGGGTTGGAAACCAACAGAACCGCGTGGTTACTCTTTGCCAGCGGCGGCTTTCTTCATGCCTTCCTCAAGGGTTTTGATGTCTTCGGGTGACAACTGCGGACGGTCAACCTTGATTGACAGCTTGTTGAGCTTCGCGGTCAGGGTGAACGGTGGCTGATAATCTGCATCATTTACACCTGTTAGGGTGTCCGAGCCTATATCGAAGCTTTCGTCCCATTGCAAAATCATTGGGAGGGTTTTCGGCATTGTCTTAGTGTCAACGACTTTGCCGTCCACCTTGAGTGTGCCAGTACCTGAACGACCGATACCGCTCATGTTATTGAACGCGAGCGTACCCAGACCCAAGCCGTCATACTTGAAGTCGAACTCGATGGTGTGCTTGCCAGGCACGAGTGTGTCTGAACCTTCCCACTTGATTCGCTCCAAGTCAATCAAGTTCCAGAGCCACACTGGCTTGCCCTTGAGCAGGTAGAAGCCGTAGCCAGCAAACCTGCCACCCGAGGTCAGCATCATGCCTTCGGCACCGCCCTGTGGTACGTCGATATCTGCCGTGACGGTGAATGACGTATTCAAAAGGAAGGGGGAATCACCCTGCGGTAGCCCTGTCATGGCATGGGTGTAAACAAACTCTGAGCGTCCAGCGGTGATGTTCGGACGCGGAGCCACGATACGAGCTGCTACTGAAGCATCCAGCGGCAACACCTGATACTTCTTCGCCTCAGAGAGGAACAACGCCTTCATCTCTTTAACCTTATCAGGATACTTGGCAGAGACATCATCAGTTTGAGCAAAATCCTTCGTTAAGTCGTAGAGTTCCCACGTCACATTGTTGAGCGGGTCTGGATTGGCTGCGCCGAACGCGTCCCATGGTGGACGGATAACTTTGGTACTGAGAATCCAGCCGTCGCTGTAGATGGCATGGTCGCCCATCATTTCAAAATACTGGGTTTTGTGTTTGGACGAGGCTTTAGCATTTTTTTCATCGAAAGTATAAGCCAAGCTCACGCCTTCAATCGGAGCTTGTTTGATACCATCCACAGTTTCTGGCGCGGGAATGCCAGTGGCTTCGAGAATGGTTGGCACAATGTCAATCACATGGTGGAACTGGTCACGAATACCGCCCACATCTTTGATATGACCAGGCCACGAAATCGCCATGCCTTGGCGCACGCCGCCTAGGTGCGAGGCAATTTGTTTGAACCAAGAGAAAGGCGTATCGAAAGCCCATGACCAATGCGCGGACATATGGTTGTAGGTCTGCTCAGTACCCCAAACATCGTAAAACTTCAACTGAGTCTCAACTGGTACGGCAACACCGTTAAAGAAAGCCACTTCATTAGGCGTACCCAAGAGTCCGCCTTCTGCGCTAGTACCGTTGTCGCCATTGATGTAGATAATCATCGTGTTGTCCAGCTTGCCCATGTCTTCTACGGCTTGAATAACGCGACCGATTGAATCGTCGGTATAGGCTTCATAGGCCGCGAATACTTCAACTTGGCGAATAAACAACTTCTTTTCATCCGCAGTGAGCTGATCCCAAGGCTTTAACAGGTCACTGGGCCATGGACCCATTTTTGTATCTTGTGGAATCACACCGAGACGCTTCTGGTTGGCAAGAATGGTTTCGCGCAGTTTTTCATAGCCCTCGTCGAACAAGTGCATATTATGTATTTTATCCACCCATTCCTTAGTAGGATGATGCGGTGCATGTACGCCACCAGGCACATAGTAAAGGAAAAACGGCTTGTCTGGCTCAATCTGGTTCACTCGGTTTAGGTAGTCAATGGCATCGTCCGCCATTCCTGTGATGAGATTCCAAGTGCCTTCTGGCTTGCCATTGAAAGGATATATCTGAGTAGTGTTGCGAAAGAGATTCGGCTCCCACTGGTTCGCGTCGCCGCCTATGAAACCGTAGAAATACTCGAAGCCTTGCCCAATCGGCCACTGGTCAAACGGTCCGACTTGACTCGCCTGAAATGCTGGCACGTTGTGGTCTTTGCCAAACCAAGAGGTGGCGTAACCGTTATCCTTGAGAATGCGACCAATCGTGCTTTTGTCCTTCTCAATAATACTGTTGTAACCTGGATAGCCAGTAGACTGCTCGGAGATTACACCGAAGCCTGCCGAATGGTGATTGCGCCCCGTGATGAGTGCTGCACGCGTCGGCGAGCAGAGCGCGGTAGAGTGCATCTGCGTGTAGCGTAAGCCGTTGTTGGCGATACGGTCGAGTGCGGGTGTGGGAATGACACCACCGAAGGTGCTAGGCACGCCGTAGCCAGAGTCGTCGGTCATTATGAGCAGCACGTTAGGCGCACCCTTGGGCGGCACGGTGCGCGGAGCCCACCAAGTCGTTGATTGCAAGGCACCGTCCTTTATCACGCCGCCGAACTTCGGGTCGGGCGCGGGAAGCTGGTTGCCAGAAATAGTCGTCGTGGCACTTGGTGAACCCAGTGTGCCAGTAACTTGTACTTGACTCGTTTGTTTGTCGCTTTTGCTAATAGGCTTATCTCGGTGCTTTTCCGCCAGTGCCTGAGGTATGATTGCAACACTCGTGAGTGCCGCCAAAACAATCGGCGTATAATTATACCGTTTACGTTTCATGGCTTATTCCTTTCGGGTTGATTGAATTGTGGAACATGGAATTAAGTATGATTAATGTCAGTGTTACATAGCTAATTTCCTTAGCTTGAAGAGACTTGAAGAGACTTG
>DFWO01000075.1:3435-16075 GCA_002380945.1 Methylococcaceae bacterium UBA4132
TTGAAGAGACTTGAAGAGACTTGATTGTCTTTGCTAATCCAGCTTGCTGTCAAGCAGAAAAACATCACATTGGGAATGTTTTATTCCCTCAGCTCAAAAACCTCAGAATTGCAGTATATAAGATGTATTGAGTCGCATAGGTCGGGTTAGGCGTAGCCGTAAACCCGACACATTGAAACCGTAAATGTCGGGTTACGCTCACGCTAACCTGACCTACAAGGCTTCGAGTTAGTTTATTCAGGAAGCCTAAAAACCCAAACAGCAATGGGAACAAGCGCAAGCTCTATAACCGCATAGAACACTAAAAGAGCCGAAGGCTGTCAGTCAGTAAAAAAGCTGATGATTCTGCCACTGACCAGCCCGCCTGCAAAAATGACAGTGGTCAAAACAGCGGTATTTCGATACAGGTCATTAAAAGCAGAATAAAGCCAAAACAAACCAAGGGCTATATAAAGTCCCATGATTGCACGAAGGATGTGCGCTATGTTTAAATCTAATGCAGTCACACCTAGAAAAGTATGAGCAAACCACTTTGGAGAAATGCCATATAACAGGGCGATAATAGCAACCATAGAGAATGCCAGTAATAGAAAATACTTTTTAATGATCATAAGCGGTCTCTTTTCCTATAGGGATTGTGTTTTGATTATGCCAAATAGACAACGAGTGCTTTTGAAAACACTCGTTGTTCCGCTAGTTTTACTCAGCTACTGCCTTTTTTTCAGCACCTTCTTGTTTAGCTTTTTCATCAGCCGCTTGAAGCGTTGCCGATTCTTTTAATGCAATGGTGACTTTACCGATAGTGCCAGTAAAGCGGTTATCGCCTTCTTTATAGGCCTCGGTGACGGGTGTACCTTCATCGGTGCCAACATCGGCTGTACCATCAAGTCCGAAAGTCAACGCTTGGGTTTGTTCAATTCTCCCTTGCACAACTTGTTGACCGTCCACTGAAATGCTTGCCAGTCCGCCTTTACCTAAGCCGCCGCCATCATACGCAAAGTCGAACGTGATGGTGGCTTTACCTGCTTTTAACGGTTTAGGTGCAGTCACGGTAAACTGTTTCAGTCCTAAAAAGTTGTAGGTGTAGCTTGGTTTTCCCGCTTTATCGAGATATAAACTCCAGCCGCCAAAACGTCCACCTTGTGCCAAAATCACGCCTTTTGCGCCAGTCTTGGCAATCTCTACGTCAGCAGTAATACTGAAAGAGGTGTTTAACGTGCTGAGAAAGGTATTTTCCGACATATTTTCCATGCCTGAATAAACCGTCAGAGAGGTACGTCCGCCCATTAAATCAGGTCGTCCTGCTATTTTAGGATTAAGTCGTTCAATCGAGCGGTCATCAATGGGCAGAACGCGGTATTTAATCGCTTCGGAAATAAAAGTCTCTTGCAGCTCTTTTAATTTGTCTGGATTTTGCGCGGCTAAATCATTCACCAAACTGAAATCGCTATGCGTATCGTACAGTTCCCATTTGTCTTCTGTGAGTTTTGCACGCGGTTTGGCTTCCCAAGGGGCTTTATGAATCGTACCAGCTAACCAGCCATCTTTGTAAATAGCACGATTGCCAATGATTTCAAAGTATTGTGTGGTGTGCTTATCAGCGGCTTTGGCATCATCAAAGCTGTACAGCATACTCACGCCTTCAATCGGTTCTTGAACGGTGCCGTTGACGGTTTTAGGCTCAGGTAAACCTGCCGCTTCCAAGATGGTTGGTGCAACATCGATGACGTGGTGGAATTGTGAACGCACTTCGCCTTTGGCTTTAATACGCTCAGGCCAATGAATTACCATACCGTTGCGGGTGCCACCAAAACTAGAGGCAACTTGTTTTGTCCAAGTAAACGGTGTATCACCTGCTACTGCCCAACCTGCCGCCATGTGCGGATAGGACATCGGACCACCGAGCTGGTCATAATGTTTCATAATGTCGGCAACGGTTTCTGGCACACCGTTGAAATAGGTATTTTCATTGAACATACCGTTCATGCCACCTTCCGCGCTAGTGCCGTTATCGCCCACGATATAGAAAATCAAAGTATTTTCCAGTTGCCCCAACTCGCCAATAGAGTCAATTAAGCGACCGATTTCAGTATCGGCATATTCACCAAAACCTGCATAAATTTCCATTTGGCGAGCAAACAGTTTCTTTTCTTCCGCTGATAATGTATCCCAATCTTTGATGGCTTCTGGCTTAGGCGCGAGTTTTGTACCTTCTGGCACTACGCCCAGCTTGATTTGCCGCGCCAGTGTTTCTTCACGGAACTTATCCCAACCGCCATCAAATTTACCTTTGTATTTAGCAATCCATTCTTTAGGTACATGATGCGGTGCGTGGGTAGCCCCTGGGGCAAAGTACATAAAAAACGGCTTGTCAGGTGTCAATGATTTTTCAGAACGCACCCAACTGATAGCGTGATTGGTAAGGTCAGTCATGAAGTGATAGTTAGGGTCTTTCGGCGTTTTGATTTGAGTCATATCCTCCCAGAGCAGAGGTGTCCACTGGTCAGTCTCACCGCCAACGAAGCCATAAAATTTGTCAAAACCTGAACGAACTGCCCAACGAGTAGTTGGTCCCGAAGGACTGGCTTCCCACGCAGCAACTTCGTGATTTTTACCAAAAAAGCTGGTGCTGTAACCATTCAGGCGCAACATTTCCGCCAGTGGTGCAACATTGTCTGGACGTTGTCCAGTATTACCTGGAAAAGCAGTGGCGACTTCCGTAATGCCACCCATATTATTCATGTGATGATTACGACCTGATAATAAGGCGGTACGGGTAGGTGAACACAGCGCGGTGGTATGAAACTGGTTATAGCGTAGCCCTTCATTGGCTAGTTTTTCAACAGTCGGCATTTGTACAGGACCACCAAACGAACTAGACATACCAAAGCCCATATCGTCAATTAACACGATTAACACGTTCGGTGCTTTTTCAGGAGCTTTAACTTCAAAACGCGGCGGTGGTGTCGCATCGCGAGCATCCAATACAGTGCTGTGCGGATAATCAGGTTCAGGAATGGGTAATACGGTACGGTCTAACGTTGTAGCCTTAGCAGGCTCATTGGTTTTTGCCTCAGTTGGGGCGTTGGTCGATACGGTCGTGGGTGTCGGCACAGTGGTTTTTGCATCCGCTGGTGTGCTAGGCGGCACGTTTTCATCCGCATAGACGGCAGCTGTATTTAATGCGAACACCAGTAGAGTGAGTAAATAATGACGTTTCATAAATATCCTTTAATGGGTTATGACAGGGTTATTTTTTAATTAAGTCTTTTTTAACACTGAATTTTTTGTTGATTCTCCTTAGTTACTTAAGTCTATATTTATCGTTTATCGAAGCGATCACGTTATTTTTCTCGAAACGTTGTAACTTGTAAGTTAGTTTTACGCGCTATTTAGTTATCCTCAACCACGCGGTTATTTTTAGGCTCAATATGTCTGGCATTATTGCCCTCGATAGCATTCATTGCTTTAATTTGCTCAGGAGAAGCCTCAAAATTTTTCTTTAACACAAACCAGTTGACCGTTTCAGTATAAGGCGGTGTTGTGAGTGAGCCTTTGTAATGATAGTGGTGCGTTAAATCACCAGTCGATAACAAATTTTTTAGCTGAATGCTATTCGATTTAACAGGCGTTTCACTTTCTGCATTGTGTGGAATGATAGTTAAAAATTCATCAATAAATGGATTGGCTTTGCCCATTTTAAATAAAATGCCGATGACTAAATAATGGGGTGTTGCTGGATTTTCTTCATCTACGCTGACAATATGCAGTTCCATTGGAAAAGTTACCCCATCAATCAAATGTTCAGCAGGGGTATGAAAGTGCATTTGCTTAAGTACATAGGTATGACCATCGCTAGTAATCGTACTGCCTGCTTTAAAATCTAGCTGTATGGTATGCCCGAAATTTTCAATCGTGCTGATTTTGTCCTGATAGTGAATAATAAATCGATGTTCTGTGGGGTGCTTTTCAGTGTTAAAGGTAAAAATATTGATGGGTGATTGATGATCACCTGGGTCACGGCTAGGTAAGCTGTATTCGACTGCATTCGATTCATGACGTTTAACTGCTGGTTCAGGATGGTCTTTAAGGCACTGATTGGCACACCCCGATAATGACAGCATGAGTAACACGAAAGGTAATTTTGTGGGTTTACGCATGATGAAACCTTGTTTTTAACGATTTTCTGCGTGTCAGCACATAGTGTGTTGAGAACGAAAGTATTTAATTGCAAACGATGCGCTTCACTCTCGTTCAGCGCATCCTATAGAACTACAACCTACCAATGCCCCGTCACACCAAGAAAAGGACCGTTTAACCAAACCTGCGCGGCGGATGCCCCATTCTTATCCACGTTATAGTAAAGAGCTTTATAGCCTGCTTCTATGGAGGTTGGGACGTTGAAAATGCTGGTTCGATAGCCAACCGCACCTAAAAGATTGCTAGTTAGTTGCACAGTCTGCGCCCCAAAACCGCCGATATTGGCATCTGCCAATACAAACCAATTGGGCGTTAAATCGTAAGCAGCGCGCGCGCCGATGACAGGACTGGTAAAAGACGTGTTAGTTTTAGATGTACGATTGACTACACCCAAAGGACCTGAAACCGTTAAGCTAGACCCCATCCAAATAGTTCTTGCACCTGCGTAAACATCTAACATAGCAGGACGTTGTTTGCCTTGATAGTTCTGTATTTCTGAAGCATTCGCGCCTAGCACGCGGTACATTAAACCGTAATCCATAATGCCAGTTTCGCTATTAATACCTTCGCCCAAGCGATCAAACTTAGGTCTTAATTTTATATTCATGTAATTGCCATCCAGATAGAAGGCAAACTTATCATAGTGAGCTTCAAAGCGACCACTAAAGCCCAGCGGAAAGCGTCTTGATTTATCTGCTATATCAATGAAACTACCACGGGCAGATTTGTTTTTTGAACCTATTGTGGCGTTAATGTCAGTACCTGATAACCACAAATAACTGGTCAGATTAAAGCCCCAATGGCTTGAATTGGTGGGTTTTTCTGGTATTTCTTGAGACTGGGCAGATGTTGAAAATAACGCGGTCGCTATCAGTGTTAATACAAAAAAACGTGCGAATGGAGAGTGAAGCATAATTTGTCTTTTCCAAATGAGTAACATAAGTTGGCAGTGCTAAACATGTAATGCTACGGTAGGAAGACAAGCTTTGCTTGTGGTAGGGTAGCAGACAAAGCCTGTATTCTGGTAACATTACCTGTAATGTTGGCGGCAAGCCAACGCAATAATTGCACAGTCAATAGATAAGGGGTATTGTTGAGTTGTCAAAAAGCAGCAACCCAACATTGTATTTTAAGAAAGTATCTACGCAGCCACTATTTTGGCATCAAAGGTATTGAAGAACCAATAGCCACATCACTTGCACCTTGCACAATGCTTTCCACCTGTAGAAAGCGTGCCGCGATAGTTTTTGAGGTAGCTTTTGCTACTTTGCCGTAGAATTTTTCTAGAAGTGCGGCACGTTGTTTGCGAAATTCAAACGAACGCTTAACAAGTTCGTTGGCTTTCGTGTCTGTGATGTTGTCGATGTTTTCTGCATAATCCTTTATTACCGCTACGCGCTTGTCATTTAATTTCTTCATTTCAGCGTCAAAAACATAATACTGATCCATAAATTTCTTTTCTTGTTCTCCATTTAGTTTCATCGCTTTCTTGACGAATTCCAATCTATCCATTTGCAGACTGAAACGAAACATATTGAGTTCGTTTCCATCCTCGGCAACTGTTGCTTCATGTTTTGCTGCTTGAACAGCGTCAGTTACGGGTGTTTCTCCTGCTTGTGCAACGCCATTTATCATTGGCAGGCTAACGGTTGCTGCTATAGCAAAAATAAAAACTAAGTTTCTATATTTCATTGGTTATTCCTAAGTTTATGTGAGTTTATATTCTATCCATTTCTACGCACCAGTGTCATTAAAATACCGCTTCTTGATGTCTATCAAAGCTTCAGCCACCTGAAAAATCAGATACTTGATATTTTGAGATGTACTGATGGAAAATTACATATAACTTTTGCATTATTACTTAGTAATAATCAAGTATAACCATATCATTCATTACCGCCGATTACGTCTACGCCAAACAAAAAATCCTGTCCCCAATAGCAACACAGGCAACACAATCAAAAAGCCAACGCTAATCACAGAAATCGCAATTGGGCTTAATTGCAGACTGCTATCGGGCGTGGTTTTGGCAGGAATATCAATAAATTTATCATCATGAATCAGCCAGTTAATCAGCCTTAAGCCCATATCCAAATTACCGACATTGCCGATATAAGTATTTGATAAAAAGTCGCCATCACCGATGACCACAATGCGTTGTTCAGTGTCTTTGTTAAGCTTACGGGTTAAGGCATAAGCAAAATTTAACGGTCCTGCTTTTTCAATGCCACCCGCATCAAAACGTATTTTTCCTGAGACTGGACTGGTTTCTGTCCATGATTGTTTATCACTACTGAGTAAAGCAACGGTATCAAACGGGCTAGTTGGTTCCACTTCTAATGCCGCAGTGACAGGGTAAACCGTAATAGTTTTAAAACCTTTAGTCATTGGGTGTTTGGGGTATTCACTCACCAGTACGAAGCTGGGATCATCAATGCCATAGAGCTTTGATTTACCGTCTACCAATGTACCTGCCAGCACGCGTATTCCTAGTAAATCCAGCAATGGCGTTAAGTTGTCATTATTAGGATCAGCCAGTAATAACAGATTACCGCCTTTATCGATGTATTGCTTAATCAGTGTCAACTCACCCGCCATTAACGGCACTTTCGGCGCGGAAATCACCAATAAATTAGAATTATCTGGAATGGCTTGTACGGTCGCTAGATTAAGCGATTGGGCTTTAATTTTGTGCTGGTCTAAGGCTTTACCAAAGTTGCCAAAATCAAAATTGGCAATACCATCAGCAGCGCGTTCACCATGACCTGATAAAAATGACACCCAGTGTTCATTGGCATTAGCCAATTGCAATAAAGCATTAGTCAACGCTGCTTCATCAACAAAAATTAGCCGTTCAATTCGACCTTGGTATTCTATGAGTATGCCGCCTTCTGAACCGATATTTAACTCACGCGTTTTTTCGGGTATAGAAGCAGGATCGACAAACGTTAAACTAATATCGGCTTTATGATCCCGATAACGCTCGATAAGCTGTTCAATTTGCCGTCTAATCGTCGCATCTTTTTTAAGATACGCAGTGATTTGTACTTTATCGGGCAGATTGGCTAATACTTTTTGTGAGGCTTCCGATAGTGTGTTACTGGCATTGCCTGTAATGTCGATGTGTGCGGAAAAACGGTAAGTTAATGCGGCAACGCCACCGATTAAGCCGACTAATGCCAGTGTCACCAACGTATTTTTTACGCGGAGTGGGAGTTTTATATTCATAACCGCTCCTTATCCAAACGACGAATACTGAGCAAAATAAACAGGCTAATGAATAACAAAAAATAGCTAATATCCGCTGTGTTAATCAGCCCACTTTGAATAGCTTGAAAATGCCGTAAAATCGATAAGTATTCAAACAAGCCACTCGGTTTATCCGCTAAACCTGCTGACCAATCTAAAATCCACAATACAAATAACGCTCCAAATGCACCCATAGCCGCCACCGTCGGATGACCTGCCAGACAAGACATAAATAAACCGATAGACGCAAAAGCACTCACCAACAGCAACAACGCCAGCACGTTAGCAAACAATTTGCCAAAATCGAGGGTGCCACTAAACAGTAACGATAATGGCATCACGGTAATCAACGCCACTATCATGGCTAACAAGCCCAAACTACCTAAGTATTTACCGATAATAATTTCAGCATTAGACAGTGGCGCGGACAGTAATAACGATAAAGTTTTGTTACGGCGTTCTTCACAGATCAGCCGCATAGTTAATAACGGCGTGACTAGCAATAGAATAATCCCCGCGTTACCAAATAACGGTGTCACCGTTATATCAGTCAAACTAGGCGCGTTGTCTATGTTTGCCAATTGCGGTTGCAGCATGGTGAAATTTTCCACCTGTGTTAAAAACAAGAACGCCAGAATGAATTGCAAAATGGCTAAGATTGTCCACGCTAGTGGCGATAAAAACAGGGTTTTAAATTCGCGGATGGCGATGATTTTTATCATATTCATAAATCCCCCGCTGACGGCAATGACATCAACTCAATAAAAATAGCTTCTAGCGATTTGTCGGCAGGTAAATCTTCAATACGCGTATTTAGCACACAAGTGCCTTGGCGAATAATCATGACATCGGTACACAATTCTTGAACTTCCGACAAAATATGAGTGGAAAAAATAACGCCGTGCTTTTGCCCTAACTCGCGTATCAAGCCACGAATTTCTATAATTTGTAATGGGTCAAGTCCAACCGTTGGCTCATCGAGAATAATAACATCGGGATTATGCACAATGGCTTGAGCAATACCGATACGTTGTTGATAACCTTTGGATAAATTAGCAATCAGGCGATCGCTCACATCGGTTAAGCCACAGCGTGTTTCTGCCAATTTAACTGCCGCTTTAATAGTCGCTTTAGGTACAGCGTGCAACTGGGCGCAATAGCATAAAAACTCGTGGACGCTTAAATCCTTATACAGTGGTGGCGTGTCAGGCACATAACCTAAGCTACGTTTAGCTAATTTAGGCTGGGTGAGCATATTCAAACCGTTGATATAAATCTCGCCACTATTAGGTGCGAGATTACCGCACAGCATTTGCAGGGTGGTGGTTTTGCCTGCCCCATTGACACCTAAAAAGCCCAGTATCTGACCTTTTTTTAAACTTACACTTAACTGATTAACGGCACAATGCTTGCCATAATAGCGTGTGATTTGCTTAGCACTGATTAAGGTCGTCATTACTGCACCTGTTTTAACAAGCGTTGTAATTCCGTTTGCATTTTTTTACGACAAAACAAAAACTTCCAACGCGTTCCGCCACATTGTTTCCATAACAGTGCGGAACGTATACCTGCTAACAGACAAGCGCGGATTTTGTTAGCAATATCAGCTCTCGATAAATAATCATGTTCACCGTTCACCATAATCCTAGGTTGTAATGTACTCAGTGTTTCTTGATAAATATTGCCTAAATTGGCGAATACATTTTCATGTGGCAAGCCGAACTGTTCGGCTTGCGCTTGTGCTTTAACAATACCTATTTGAATGGTATTGAGCATTTTCGGTTCTTTAGCCAGTCGATTTTCCAGAAAAACCAAGGAAGCACAATAACGTGCGTGCTGTGGTTCGGTGATTTTATAACCTGTCATTTGGGTGTCGAGTTGTTCTAAGCCCAGTTTAAGATTATCCAGACCGCCATAAATATCCAGCACACTGGCAGAATCTATTTTTAAAATACTGCCAATACTCGCTTCTAGTGCGACGGTATCAGCCTTACCTGTGGTAGCAAGTTGATGCACCAAAGCCGCCGCTTGCGCGATACCTGCTAAGGCGATAGTTTGATTAGTGATTGTATTGAGTTGCATATTGAAATTAATTTAAGTTACTGCAAAGTTAAGGTGTAGATGTTGTTAGTGCTTATAATCGTTTCGCGGCTGTTTTATAAACTTCATTGCGTTCACGTTTACCGATAGCAACAATCAAAATGACCACTTCTTGTTCACGCACTTCATAAACTAATCTGTAGCCCGCCTTACGCAATTTTATTTTGTAACAGTTTTTCATACCGCTGAGTCTGGCACTGTCTATACGCGGATTTTCTTTTAAAGTGCGTAACTTTTTAGCGAATTGTTCGCGTATAGTCGGTTCAAGATTATGCCATTCTTGCAATGCTTGTTCTTTAAAACGAAGATTAAAGCTCATCCCACGCTACATCTATTTCCGTTTGAGACTTTCTTGATTCAACAATAGCGGCTAGTTCCATATCTTCCAGCTTATCCATTAACGTTTCAAAAGTGCGTGCTGGAATACAATAAAACGCAGGTTCATCATGATCCAAAATAGCCACAGGGAAACCATCTCCCGCCGCCACGATAGCTAATGGGTCATTTTTAAGTTCTAAAAGACTGGCGGCAGTTTCGCTCAGTATGGTGCTAGGCATTTTATGACTCCCTGTTGATAGTTTTGTTGAAAAATTCTTAGAGCGTGTTTTAAAAGTCCAGCAGTTGTAAAAATTGAACTTTTTTAGACCAGATTTCCCCTGAAACAAAGCAATTTGATCCGACTTTCCGTTGTTTAGATTTAGATAGTCCAATTAAATTTGAATCGTTGAGACTTTTAAAACATGCACTTAGCGTAAAAAATATGGTGATAACACAAAACTACTTTTGTTCTTTAAGTCGAATAAAAGTATTTGAGCCGTTATCAATTGTTTTTTGCTGCACTTCAATATAATCAAGTGACCTAATCAGCTTACCAAATTTAGTAAAACCATAGTTTCTTGGGTCAAAGGAACTGTCAATACGCGGTATATAAGCCCCTACTCCACCTAAATTTGCCCATCCATCATCCTCAGAAGCGTATTCAATAGCTTCTTTGACTAATTTCTTTAAAGTATCATCTTTGGAAATATTAGTGCTTGCAGGTTGCGTATTTTTGTCGCTAGTAATCTGTGGTGTGCTGATAGTTGTATCTGTTTGCTTGACGTTTTTATTAATTTCAATTTTTTCATCATCCATAATCGTTTCAGTAAAAATAAATTTATGGCAAGCTGCTCTAAATGCTTCGGGGGTTGTTCTTCTTCCAATTCCAATGACTTCAAGCCCAGATTCTCTGAGACGAGTTGCTAATTTAGTAAAATCACTATCACTAGAAACTAGAAAAAAACCATCAAATTTTCCCGTGTAAAGTAAATCCATTGCATCAATAATCAATGCTGAATCAGTGGCATTTTTACCTGATGTATAAGCGAACTGCTGTATAGGTTGAATTGCATATTTGTTAAGTTCACTTTTCCAGCTATTAAGCTGAGTATTTGTCCAATCACCATAGCAACGTCGAGAACTTACTTCACCGTATCTTGCGGCTTCTGCCAAAATGGCATCCATTGCTTTAGCTTGTGCATTGTCTGCATCAATCAATAAAGCAAACCTCTTACTTTCTGTAATACTCATCATTTACCCTGCTAATTTTTTGATTTGAACAGTGATTAAGTTGGGTTGCCAAAAAGCGGCAACCCAACCTACAAAATTAATCTTTAACCCAACCGTCTCTCAGTGTAACTGTACGATTAAAGACCAGCTTGCCATCGACACTATCCACCGCATCCAAGCAAAAATAGCCCGTGCGTTCAAACTGGTAGCGGTTATCCACGCTGGCATCGGCTAAACTGGCTTCAATACGGCAATCATTTAACACTTCCAAGGAATCGTGATTAATCGCATCCAAGAAGTTATCTTCGTTATCAGGTTGCGGCACGGTGAATAAACGACTGTATAAACGGATTTCCGCAGGGTGTGAGTGGGCTTCTGAGACCCAATGAATTACGCCTTTGACTTTGCGTCCTTCGGGGTTTTTGCCTAAGGTGTCAGGGTCATAAGAACATCGTAATTCAATAATGTTGCCGTCTGCGTCTTTGATAATTTCATCACAGCGAATCACATAACTGCCGCGTAAACGTACTTCGCCGCCTTCAATTAGGCGTTTGTATTTTGGCGGTGGGATTTCGGCAAAATCATCTTGTTCAATCAGGATAACTTTAGAAAACGGTACGATGCGTTTGCCGAGTTCATGGCGTTGCGGATGATTGCTGACTTCTAAGTTTTCCACTTGCTCATCGGGATAATTAGTAATCACTACGCGCAGGGGTTGTAAAACCGCCATTGCCCGCAAGGCGTTTTCGTTTAAATCTTCGCGTATGCAGTATTCCAATACGCCCATTTCTATCCACGAGTTTTGTTTAGTCACGCCGATGCGCTCACAAAAATCACGGATGGCTTTAGGCGTAAACCCTGCGCGGCGTAGCCCTGCAATCGTAGGCATTCTAGGATCATCCCAACCGCTGACGTGTTTTTCCATTACTAACTGATTAAGTTTGCGCTTGCTAACAATCGTGTATTCCAATTGCAAACGGGCAAATTCAATTTGTTGTGGATGACAGGCAATGTCGATGTTATCCAGTACCCAATCATACAATGGACGATGATCTTCAAATTCTAGCGTACATAACGAATGGGTGATGCCTTCGAGTGCGTCAGAAATACAGTGGGTGTAATCGTACATCGGATAAATGCACCACGCATCACCTGTACGTTGATGATGCACACGGCGGATGCGATAAATCACAGGATCACGCATATTGATGTTGGGTGAAGCCATGTCGATTTTGGCGCGTAATACATATTGACCATCGGCAAACTCCCCTGCTCTCATGCGTTGAAATAAATCCACGCTTTCAGCAATCGGACGGTTACGGTTAGGGCTTTCTTGTCCGACTTCGGTTAATGTGCCACGCATAGCACGCATTTGTTCAGGTGTTAAATCATCAATATAAGCCAAGTCTTTTTCAATCAACTGCACGGCGTATTGATACAGTTGTTCAAAATAATCAGAGGCGTGATATAAGCCAGCCCATTGAAAACCCAGCCACTGTACATCGCGCTCTATGGATTCCATGTATTCGATGCTTTCTTTTTC
>DFWO01000075.1:16211-17111 GCA_002380945.1 Methylococcaceae bacterium UBA4132
GTATCATCAAAACGCAGGTTACAAGTGCCGTTATTTTCGATAGCAGTACCGAAATTTAAACAAATGGATTTGGCATGACCGATATGCAGATAACCATTCGGTTCAGGCGGAAAACGGGTGGCAACTTTGCCGTTGTGTTTGTTGGTTTTTAAATCATTGGCAATGATTTGCCGAATAAAATTGGCGGGCAAGGTAGTATCGTTTGTGGACATTGAGTTTGTCTGTAGTGAATGTGATTGAGAAATAGGCTGTAAAAGCACGATATGTGAACAATCTTAATTATACTCTGCACGGTCAACGTTTTGAAAAATGAAATTCTTAATTGTGATGACTGCTATGATTCAGAGAAAGAATCAATGACTTAGCTTTATTTCTTGTTAGTCGATTTTAGCGGCAGGCAATAACTTATAACTCATTGATTATTAATGTAATCACTAAGTTGTCGCTTTTTTATACAATTTAACAAAACTGTAATAAAAACCGATACTAAGCGACGAATAAAATGGGTTATCCACAGAGTTATCCACAAAATTTGTGAATAACTTTTTGCAGATGTAAAACCGCTTTACGCCAATCGCTAAATTGAATTCCATAACTGCAATTTTCACACTGAGGTGGTGTTATTTATGCCTGATTTACCTAAATTACCGTCTTACATACTCAGTGAAAAAATCGGCGAGAGTTTGCAAACACTGGTTTACAAGGGGTATCACAAGAAGCAACTTAAAACACCTTTAGTGTTAAAGTTTCTCAAGTTTTTGTTCTATTGGGACGATCAATCGCGACATTTGCGGCAAAAAATCGAACGTTTGAAAGTGCTACATGATCCGCGTGCCACTATTCCGTTAGTACTGGAAACGCAGGGTGATATGCAGTTGGTAATGGTTCAAACCAGTGATT
>DFWO01000051.1 GCA_002380945.1 Methylococcaceae bacterium UBA4132
TAGTAATTTACCGCTGATTAGTGCGTCTATCATATTGGTGTTCCTATGGTTTTATCGCCATTAATGATTAGGTTTTTCTTTTCTATTAATTCAATATTTTAAAAAACACGCTACCCCCCTTTTACATCTTTTACATTTGTATATTTATACTCTCTAGCCCTTGGTACATAAGGGCTTAACTTGTAAAAGGGTATCTTTTACAAACTTTTACATCTTTTACAATTTACTGATTAAGTGTAAAAGAAGTAAAAGACTGTAAAACCCACCTTTTACAGCTACAACCCGCGCCGCGTGTGGTCTCAAGCCGTTTTGTAAAAGTTGTAAAAGGTTTTTCGTGTTATTGTGCGAGTGAGTAAAGTTTTATAGGTTTTCGCTTGTCACTTTTTTGGGCTTCATAGACCACTTGCAATAAATTACTGGCTACCATATCGGTTAATGTTGCCCTAATTAGTTTCGGCTTATCCCCTGTGAAGTCTTTGAATGGCGCGGTTTTCTCTTTAGCGTTGATAATTTCGCGTTCGGTGCGTGATTTTTTGCCATACTCAAACAATGACAGAATGGATATGTACTCAGCCCTAACGCCAATAATGCCCTTATCCGTACATAGCTTTAAATTCGCTTCAAGCATTGCGTGTGCGATACCTATCGCGCTTTCAACGTGCTTTAACTCTATGGTGGTGGATTTGTTTTGATAATCGTCTAGCAGGTGCAAATTTGCCGCGATTTTCATAATTTGCATATCCACCTTAGCCGCCGCGCCTCTGAGTGCTATATGGGAATATCGCCCACCATCGGCTAGATGATGTTCAATGCTGATAACAAACTGTTTTATTAACTGCCAACCATCGGGACAAATATCCAGACTCGACAATTCACCGCCTTTGGGATTATCTAGGATGTACTGGCAAAATCCAGTACATAATTCTGTGTATTGCGCTATCAGATCATGGTTAATAATCTTGGCTTTGTCGTGGTCTCGTTTGCCTAGACTGTGAGGTTCAGCAATCATTAAAAACCGTTCTGCTAATCCTGTGCCATTACTGGCTTTTAGCAGGTTTTCAATACCGCCACTTTGGGCAAACATCACCGCGCCGCCTACTACTACGCCCGTGTAGCCATTTCTACCGATGCGCATAGACGCGATATAGCCGCCGTCGTAGCCATTGAGTAACAGGTCGTTATTGCTGACTTTGTCCGTGCCATAACACGCACCAAGCATGGTATTAAACAGCCCCTGCTCGCTCGATACCGCGCTAAAAAAGCCATTACTGTTATTTAGGCTTTGTTCGAGTGCTTCAGGTGTGGCATTGGTGGCAAATAATACGGACACGGCAATACGTTCAAGGCGTTCCATTTCCAGATATTCAAACTCTGTGAGCGGTTCGCCATTGCCCGCCCTGGCTTCTTTTTCACGTTTCTTAAAATCGGATAATTGTTTTTTTGCGTTGTCCTTGGCTTCTTTTTCGGCAGTATAAAATGGCTTTTGAAAGGCGTTCATAGTCCTGCTTTTGGATGTACCGCTAGGCTGTTCTGCGACGACATACAAACTAATAGGCAGTGAACCGCTGTGCCGATAATCAACCCGCCAACGTCTACAGGCTACCGATGCAAACACGCCTAAACCGACCAAAAAAACCGTGTGCGCGGGTAAGTCGGTGGCTTTGGCAATGGATAAAGCCAGTTGTTTAAGTAAGTGCCTATCATCCACAAACTTTAAAAAATCGACTGTGCTGTATTTTTGTTCGTCATCCAGTATGGCGTTGTGGGTGTCTGTCATCGGCGGCGCGTTGGTCGTGTTGTTCATCGGTGCTGTGGCTGAATTTTCAGCGGCATTTTGCGGGGTATTAAAATCTGGGTTTATTTGTGGTGTACTGTAATCGGTGGCATTGGCAATCATCGCCTTAACGCCATCACTAACAAACTGGTACCAAAAATCCCAACAATCGCATTTTTGACCACTTGGCAGTTCAGGGATAGCAACATAACCGCCTATTGCCTTTGCCGATTCTATGGCTTTTAAAACGCCCGTGTTTGGTTTTTTGTCGGTATAAATATCGTTGTCAGCAATAAAAATGATTTTCGCGTTAGGGGCTTTTTCACGGATTGCACGCGCCACGGGTAACAGGTTGCCTGCGTCCATTGCCGCTATCGCTTGAATGCCTGTTGAATGTTTAGCCGCCCATAATGTGGCAATTCCCTCACCGATTAGAATCGGGGCATTAATATCTAGCTTACCGTTAGTCATTGGGTAAAACGCGCCTGACTTTTCGCCACCTGCCAGAAAGTCTTTATCCTTATTGTTAAAATTAGGGTCTGGCTTTTCGTTAATGGCTTGCAAACTGACTATTTCGCCTTTGGCATTGATTAAGGGAATAATCAGCGCATCATTCCATCCGCGTTGAATCCACGCGCCACGCTTGATAGGCTTAGACCCCTCTATGCTTTGAATTTCTTTTTTGACCCAATAGGGGTGTGATTCAACGTTATCCGATGTCATACCCTCATAGATTGCCTTTGCCTTATCAGCCGCCTTTTTATGGCGTTGTTTGCGTTCTTTTTCGGTTTGCTGTTTGGCTAACTCGCGTTGTTCACGGTACGCCCTGCGTTCATCGGGCGTTAGTTGGTTGTCTGATTTACTACACCAGTTTTCATTAATGGCTAACTTCCAACAGCCAAAATTACCCGCCGCGATACCATCAGGAAAATATTGATACCAACTATTAGCCGATGTATCGCCCTCGTTTTTAAAGCGGTGGCGTTGTCCATCGGGGTTAATGTGGTCGGGTGGTGTAATACCAGCGTCACTCATAGCATTTTTAAAGTCCTCTATGTGGGTGTTCATAGCGATACCTCGACTTTATCAGCTAACGCCCTAGCCTCATGGACTAGCCGCCGTAGGTTATCAGCAATCGAACCGTTTAATGATTCTAGCCACCGTAGGCTATCCTTATCTAGCCTAAACTCTACCCTAGCCGCCGTAGGTTTCACTTCGTTGTATCGTTTGCGCTTAATAGCCACCGTAGGCTGTTCTGCTTTATCCTCATGCGGATTTGCTGTAATAGTGGGTTCTGATTCAATAGCCGCCGTAGGCTGTTCTGCAATCTTCACAATGCCCGATTCAACCAATGGCGCGATTGCTTCAATGTCGGACTGTTCAACGGGTTCACTGGCTTTAGTCCTAGGCTTGTTTTTCCTGCGTTGTTCGCCATCGGCTAACGGCTTTAATCGCCTGCCATTAGGCATTAATACGCCACCGTTTAGTTCCACTTCCTCGACAATCATTTTAAACATTGTCGCCCGTTCGTTGGGTGTCTATTTAATCGGTCTGTTCTGCACATCGTAGCGAGTTTCAATATCGCCTTGTTCACGCGCCCACTTGCACACGTTAGACAGTTGATCATTGCTAAGTTTGAACCCGAATAGTTCAGTGATGGCGTGTCCTAGTGGTTTTATGCCATCGTAGTTGATAGTTTTATTGTTCATTTTGGCTAATCCCTGCGCCATGAATTACCGTGTAAAATCCGACAATGGCGCGTATAATTGCGCTTGCCCGTTTGATGGATTGAACACGAAAACCACGGCTTAATTTAGTTTAAGTTCGTGGTTTTTTTATGGCTGTTGGCTTTGTTGCATTCATAAACGACTCAATGCGTACCATTGCATCTTCTGCAAGGCTTGCCATTATGTTTAGTACGTCTTGGTGATCGCCGATGACTTTAACAAAGCCTAATAATTCACTGTCTGAATACTTGGCAAGGGTTGAATCATCACAGATTAGAAATGCTAAAGCGGTGTCGTGATGCTCAATGACTGACTGTGTGCTGATTAGTTGGGGTTCGTCTTTATGACTAGGGGTTGGTTTTTGGGTGGATTTATCTTGTGACATGGTAGGTATTCCTTTGTGAGGTGAATAACCGCCGCCTGTTACTGCAAAGAATCGGGCGGTGGACTGAATCAGGTTTGCAGTACCCGCAAAGGAACGGGCGAAGCCTAGGGCTTCCCTGATAAAGTCCACCATAAAGAATTGAACACGGATTAACCCCGTATTACTTTTGAGTGGACATAAAAAAACCGATAAAGGTATCGGTGATTTTTTATCACCTTCGCGCGGGCTGCAAATCCCGACTGCCACATGAGGTGACAGCGGTGCTAGATTATCCAGCATCGGGGCAATGGTCAAGCAGTTGTTAAAAATATCGGCAATCATGCCGCCCCCATCGCTATTGATTCGACAAGGACGCGAATATCTTCGACTTTCCACGCGGTTGTTCTTACTCCTAGCTTAACTGGTTTAGGGTACTTTCCAGATTTGCACCCATTCCACCAACTTGTTTTACCAACTGGAATAATAGGCGGGTGGTCTTTGTCTCCAATGATTTGATTTAATCGCAAATAGCCAATTTCTGGCAATTGTGGCGGGGGTGTGACTGGTTTAGCCGTTGCGGGGGTTTTGTGTAGCGGTGTGGTTTGCGTAACCATGTATTAACCTCATTGGGTATTTATTGAACATGGTTGACTATTATTCACATAATTGCGTTTTTAGCTCGACAATCGTTCGCGACATTTGTCGCACCCGCTAAAGCTATCTGGTTAAATTGATTGTAAGCGTTTTGCTGGGTTCTCAAAATCTAAGTTTTTCTAAGTTTTTAAGTATTTCTACACAGGCGCGGGTGTGATTCTCTAAAGCCTAACAATTCTGCCCATTTTTTGAATAACCCTACTATCCTATCCAGACCAAGTGTTTTAGCGGCTTTGAGGGCATTTTGACCGTATGAATTGATTTTGTAAAAGATGTAAAAGTTTGTAAAACCCACCTTTTACAGCTACAACCCGCGTCGTTACTTTGTAAAAGTTGTAAAAGGTTTTCCGTGTATATGAATATTTAGCCAGTTTTACCGAACGGAATAACCACCGCGCCAGCTTTCAAACTGTCCAGATAATTAGCCCACGCTTGCATCATCAAACGGCGTTCTGGTAAATGTTGGGCGCGGTTGTAAGCTCCCTTAACTTTGTTTCGTTCAGCGTGTGAAAGTTGGCGTTCTATCATGTCGGAATGAAAACCTTGTTCATGCAGTAAAGTACTGGCTGTGGTTCTAAATCCATGCGCGGTATGTTGACCTTGATAACCCATTCTTCTAATTGCCGCGCCTATGGATTCACGGCTAATATGTTTCTCTCCATTCTTGCCTTGATTGCTGGCAAAAACATATTGCTGGTTTCCTGTCAGTGGGTAAATATCTTTTAGTAAGGCTATGGCTTGTGTACTCAATGGCACGATGTGGGCGTTATTCATTTTCATTTTGTCAGCGGATATACGCCATTCAGCCGCTTCTAAGTCAAACTCAATCCATTCAGCCATTGCTAAATTGGCAGGTCTGGCAAATATCAGCGGCTGTAACTGTAACGCGGATCTAACGACAAAATTACCGCCGTAAGCGTCAATGTCTCTTAACAGTTGTCCTAGTGGCTTAGGTTCAGTTATCGCCGCATAATGCCCTTTGGTAATCTTTGGTAATGCCCCGCGTAAATCCTGCGTAACATCACGCGCCGCCTTTTGGTTGACTATTGCCCACCGTATGGCTTGCCCTATAAATTGCTTGGTTCTGTGGGCGGTCTCTAATGCCCCACGCGCTGTGATTCTTTTTAGGGTTTCCAGTACCTCATAGGCGGTTAAATCGGTTATCGGTCTATTGCCTAGCCACGGGTAAACGTCACGTTCAAAACATTCCTTGATATGCCTATGATGTGAGGCTGAACATTCCGTTTCCTTGTGCATCAAAAATTGTTCAGCAATATCTTTGAAACTACCAATGACAGCAATACCAGCATCAATGCGCTTTTCATTTTCAATGTTTAGCCGTTGCTGTTCTTTGGCTTCTTTGCGGGTATCACTTGGATTAATTCCATTGGCTTGTTGGTTCTTTGCCTCGCTTGCTTTTCGCCTTGCATCGGCTAAACCAGTATCAGGATAAACGCCTACCGATAAAGTTTTGCGCTTGCCATTGATGGTGTAATCGAATCGCCACCACTTAGCCCCGTTAGGCTTAATGAGTAAATAAAGCCCGCCACCGTCATTAAGCCGCTTGTCTTTGTCGCTAGGTTTGACAGTGCGTACAGTCACATCCGTCAGTAATTCTTTAGCCATTTGCAGTAACTCGCTATGCAGTAACAGTGAAATTTAGCAGTTACTGTAAATGTTACTGCAAATAAAGCAAGATGTTACTGCACTTTACGGGTCTTTAACGGACAATAAAAAACCCGCTAAGCTAGATAACTTGCGGGTTTATGGTCTTCTTGGAACGGTGTTAAACCTATGTTTGGCGGAGAGAGAGGGGTTCGAACCCTCGATACGTTGCCGTATACACACTTTCCAGGCGTGCGCCTTCGACCACTCGGCCATCTCTCCTTATTTTGGTTCGTTCGTAGGCTACGAAAAGCCGACAAGGATAAAGGAGTTTACTGTTTGTTGCAATGATTATTCGGCACTTTCTTCAGCTATGGCTTCTAATTCATCCCAACGGGCATAGGTTTGTTCTAGTTTTGTTTCTAGGGCTTTGAGTTCATCCAAGGTTTTTGCCACGGTTTTTGTGTCTTGTTTGTAAAAGCTGGGGTCGGTGGTTTGTTCAGTGAGAGTGGCTTGTTTGGTTTCAAGTTCATCAATCAGCGTGGGCAGGTTGTTCAGTTCTTGTTGTTCTTTAAAGCTGAGTTTTTTCTTTTTTGCTGGCGTTGTGGCAACAGTTTTTTCTTTTTTAGCGGCTTCGACAGTCTTTTTAATCTCGGCTTGTTTTTTAGCGGTGCTGTATGCCAACCAGTCGCTGTAACCGCCGACAAATTCTTCTACGTCGCCTGTGCCATCGAGGACAAATACGCTGGTGACGACGTTGTCGAGAAAAGCGCGGTCGTGGCTGACGATGAGTAGTGTGCCTGAAAAATCAACTAATTTTTCTTCCAATAATTCAAGCGTTTCTAGGTCTAGGTCGTTGGTGGGTTCGTCCATGACGATGAGGTTGGCGGGTTTGGTGAATAATCTGGCGAGCAGTAAGCGGTTTTTTTCACCACCCGATAAGCTTTTGACGGGTGAACGCGCTCTGGCGGGGGCGAATAAGAAATCACCTAGGTAGGACATGACGTGTCGTCTGTTGCCTGCAATTTCGACAAAATCATTGCCATCGGCGACGGTGTCAACCACAGTCATTTCAGGGTCGAGTTGGTCGCGCAGTTGGTCGAAGTAGGCGATTTCCAGGCGTGTGCCTTGTTCGACTGTGCCGCTGGTGGGTTCTAACTCTTTCAGTAGTAATTTTAATAGCGTGGATTTACCCGCGCCGTTGGCACCGATTAAGCCAATTTTGTCGCCGCGTTGAATTAGCGTAGAGAAGTTCTTAATTATGGTTCTGTCACCATAACCAAAACTGACATCGGTGACTTCGATGACTTTTTTGCCTGATTTGTCGCCTGTTTCCAGGGAGATTTTTGCCGTGCCTTGGGTATTACGGCGTTGTGCGCGTTCGGCGCGTAGGGCTTCTAAGGCTCTTACACGTCCTTCATTGCGTGTGCGGCGGGCTTTAACTCCTTGGCGTATCCAGACTTCTTCATCGGCGAGTTTTTTGTCGAATTCGGCGTTTTGATTGGCTTCATCTTCTAACGCGGCGGCTTTGCGGCGTAGGTAATCGTCATAAGACCCTTGCCATGAGACTAAGTTACCACGGTCTAAGTCAATAATGCGGGTGGCAAGTTTTTGTAAAAAAGCACGGTCGTGGGTAACGAATAACACTGCGCCTTGAAAGTTTAACAGTTGTTCTTCTAGCCAAGTGATGGATTCAAAGTCTAAATGGTTGGTCGGTTCGTCTAATAATAAGACTTCTGGCTCGATGACCAGGGCTTTGGCAAGGGCAACACGGCGTGTCCAACCACCTGATAAATCGCTGATTTTTAATTCGGGTGGCAGTTCTAATTTGCTGAGCGTGGCTTCTACGCGCTGTTGAAAATGCCAGCCGTTTTGCGCTTCGAGTTTGTGTTGTAAGTCGCCTAATTCATTCAGGGCTTTTTCGTCTTCATAATCCATAGTTAACGACAAATGGTGATAACGGGTTATCCATTCGCCTAGTTCGCCTAAACCTGCGGCGACTGCGTCATAAATTGTGGCATCGTCGGGTAGGTCGGGGGATTGTTCTAACCATGCGAGTTTTAATTCAGGTTGTCGCCAGATGTCGCCCTGATCGGTGTGGATGCTGCCTGCAATGATTTTCATCAAGGTAGATTTGCCTTCACCATTGCGACCCAATAAACCGACACGTTCGCCAGCGTCTAGTTGGAAGTCTGCGTTGTTTAATAAAGCGTGCGTGCCGAAGGCGATGGAGATGTTTGATAAGCGGAGTAGGGGCATTTTAGATTCTTTTAAGTGGGGAATTTTTATCGTGTGGTGCGTGCGAATGAATTCGCGCCTACAGATTAGCTGACAGAGAAGCTTTCGCCACAGCCGCAAGTACCCTTGACGTTGGGATTATTAAATTGGAAAGCTTCATTAATGCCTTCGCGGCGGTAATCCAGTTCGATACCATTAATAATTTCAAGGTCACTGGCAGAAACAATGACTTTAACTCCGAAGTCTTCAAATACTGAGTCATCTTCATTGAGTTTATCAGCATAATCCAATGTGTATGCATAACCTGAGCAACCCGATTTTTTTACGCCCAATTTTAAACCTATCCCTGAACCGCGTTTTTCCAGTTGTTTTTTAATCTGCGCGGCGGCAGTTTCAGTGAATGAAATAGTCATAGTTTTATGTAAGTAAGTTAGTTTGTTAGCTGTGCAAGACAGGAATAGTAAGCATTTTACCGCATTTTCTAACTGCTGGTTCTATAAAGGCATTATTCGACATTTTATGATGCTAACAGCATAATAGTCGTTATCAATAGTTACTTTTAGAGAACAACATCATGCAAGATTTTTCTAATATTCGCGCCCTTATTATCGACATGGATGGCGTATTATGGCATGGCGATAAAGCCATTGCGGGCTTAACCGAATTTTTTCAATTATTACGCGATAAAGACATTCGTTTTATTCTTGCTACTAATAATGCCAGTTTGACCCGTGAACAGTATGTTACCAAACTGACAAAAATGGGCGTGACAGTAGCATTGGATGAAATCCTGACTTCAGGTATTGCCACGGCTTTGTACTTAGCCGAACAGTATGAACCCGCTAATACACGCGTTTATGTGCTAGGCGAAGACGGTGCGAGCCAACCATTGGCTGAGCGCGGCTTTACGCTCACAGGACTTTATGAAGTCAATGCTGATGTGGTGGTGTGTGGTAAAGATTCAACCCTCACTTGGGATAAATTAGCCACTGCCACGTTAAATGTTCGCAATGGCGCAAAATTTATCGGTACTAATGCCGATACCACTTTACCCACAGAACATGGCATTACTCACGGTAATGGCGCGATTTTAGCCGCTATCCAAACAAGCTCTGGTGTCGCGCCTGTGTGCATCGGCAAACCTGAGCCGATTATTTATCAACAAGCCATCGCTTTATTAGGTACTGAACTTGCCGAAACAGTGGCAATTGGTGATCGTTTGGAAACGGATATTCTGGGTGCTGTTAACACAGGTATTCGTAGTCTTATGGTATTGACAGGCATTTCCAGCGAAGCCGATTTAATTGATTCAGATTATCAACCGACATGGGTGCTACCAGATTTACAAGCGGTAACGGACGCGATAAAAGCACTTTAATTCTTTACTAAGGAGGCAAGCAGTCATGAAAAAATTTATTAATCAAGTGGATACTTTGTTGGATGAAAGCTTAAGCGGTTTTGCTAAAGCGCATAGCGATATTATTCAACTCAACAACCAGCCGCATTTTTTACAACGTCTTCAACCTAAGCCTGGTAAAGTCGCGTTAATTTCTGGCGGTGGCTCTGGACATGAGCCGTTGCATACGGGGTTTGTTGGCGTTGGTATGTTGGATGCCGCTTGCCCCGGACAAGTCTTTACTTCGCCTACCCCAGACCAAATGCTTGCCGCCGCACAAGCTGTAGCAAGCGAAGCGGGCGTATTATTCATCGTAAAAAATTATGCGGGTGATGTAATGAATTTTGAAATTGCCGCTGAAATGCTGGACTGTCCGAATGCTACTGTGTTGGTAAATGATGATGTTTCCTTACCAAAAGCCCACAGTACAGGACGGCGCGGCGTGGCGGGTACGTTGATTGTAGAAAAAATTGTCGGCGCAGCAGCAGAACAGGGCGCGGATTTAGCAACCTGCAAAGCATTAGGAGATAGAGTTAATCAGACAACTGCTTCAATGGGTGTTGCGTTGACTAGCTGCACCGTACCCGCCTTAGGTCATCCTACATTCACTATTACCGACACTGAAATGGAAATGGGTGTAGGTATTCATGGTGAACGTGGGCGCGAAACCTTGCCATTAGGTACCGCCACTGAAATTGTCGAGCATTTAGCTGCCGCTATTGATGCCGAATTACAGCCGAAAGCAGGTCAATCGGTGCTACTACACGTCAACGGTTTTGGCGCGACACCGTTAATGGAATTGTATTTGATTTATGAATTAGCCGCACAGTTTTGGCAATCACGCGGGATTAATATCGTGCGGTCTTTAGTAGGAAATTACACCACGTCAATTGATATGGCAGGTTGTTCGATTACCTTAAGCTTGATGGATGAAGAATTGCTGAAGTTGTGGGACGCACCTGTACATACAGCATCATTACGCTGGGGTTGTTAAAAGATCGGAATAGCTTTCAATTACCCATTTCGTTTAGCCATCAAAAGGATGGCGGAATACTTAAGCATATTCATTGATTATTTAGAGTAACACTTAGATTTTCTTCGTAATCTGGCGAGAAAATGTCTAGGCAAACTATTATATCCTTCTAACGTGGAAGTCTAAGCCTTTGATTGAGTATGTAACGGTCGAGGAATAAATATCTCATAAGGATGCCAGTAATCGCTCATAACGACTTTGATGTCTTGGTGTGGCAGGATGCTCCGCGCGTTTGCTCTGTCTGTACCTCGTGAGCCAATAACACAGTTGAGAAACGATTCATCAACTATGTTATTGGCAATCCATATTCAGCAAGCGTTATTCAGCAAGCGTTTTTTTGAACCCACAAACTGTGATTTTATTCAATTCCACCACCTCAATGCCTGCTTCAGATGACCTTAACTTAACCTGAGTTCGACATAAAACTCTTTGAAATCATTGATAAATTTCAAATCACAGTCATTGCAGCATGGACTGCCGCAATCCAGAAGCTATAGATGGCGAGACTTTAACACATCCATGTGTCCTAGATTCTAGTAATCCATGCCAGAATGACGGTAGGGCTTAGAACGTGTTCAAAATCTCATCTAAAAGCCTGATAATAAGCGGATGAGAAAAAAATATCCAAGCGACCTTAGTCGAGAACAATTTGAATTGATTCGCGAATTATTAGAATCGGCACGCAGGATGCGTGC
>DFWO01000067.1 GCA_002380945.1 Methylococcaceae bacterium UBA4132
GCAAATAAGCCTTTTGCATTGTCTGGTTTAGCACTGCCACCGTATAAAATTTGGATTTTATCAGCGATAGTTTGATCTTTTGCTGCAATAAATTGACGAATATAGTGATGCACTTCTTGTGCTTGTTCGTCGCTTGCAGTTTTTCCTGTGCCGATTGCCCAAACAGGTTCGTAAGCAATAACGGCGTTATTGAAAGCCGCGACACCCGCTACGTCTATAACTGCATTCAGTTGTTCGTCGATAACGGCAAACGTTTGATCCTGTTCGCGTTCTTCTAAAGTTTCACCAACGCATAACACAGGGATAATGCCTTGTTCTTGCGCTTGAACAAAACGAGCAGCTACTGATGTGTCAGTGTCACCATAGTAACTACGTCTTTCTGAGTGTCCTACGAGGGCATATTGGCAGTTGAATTCTTTCAACATGGCGGCTGAAATTTCACCTGTATAGGCACCTGAGGCTTTATCGGCAACGTTTTGTGAGCCTAATGCTAAGCGACTGCCTTTAACAACGTCACCAACGCTGGGCAAATAAATGTAAGGAACGCAGACGGCGATGTCACCGATATCCGCACCTAAGCCAGCAATAATGCCTTGGGCAAGCGACTCAGCACTTGCACGAGTTCCATTCATTTTCCAATTTCCGATAACCAGAGACCGACGCATCATCATTACTCCCACATAGAATAAAATCGCTAATGATATAGGTTAATGAGGTTTTGTTCAAGCATCCATTGCTTTTCTAACATCATCCGCCAGTTGATTTGCAGATTCTCTGACTAACTCCTCGTGTTCGCCTTCTACCATAACGCGAATTAACGGCTCTGTGCCTGAGGCTCTTAACAGCACGCGTCCTGTGTCGCCGAGTTTCTTTTCAACGGTTTGTACTGACCGTTGTATGTATTCGTTAGTGCTGATATTAATTCTTTTGGTCGTTTTAATATTAACCAAAATTTGTGGATATTTTTGCATACCCGATTTTAATTCATGTAGGCTTTTACCTCTGCATTCCATTTCTGCCATAACTTGTAATGCGGCAATAATACCGTCACCTGTGGTAGTTCTATCCAGACAGATAATATGCCCTGAATTTTCGCCGCCTAAAATACCATTGTGTTCATTTAACATTTCCAACACATAGCGATCACCGACGTTGGCTCTTAGTAAGTCAATACCTAAGCGTTTCAAGCCGTGTTCCATGCCTAGATTGGTCATTAATGTGCCGACCACAGGTCCTGACATTTGCCCTGCTTCTAATCGTGATTTAGCAATAATGTAAATAAGCTCATCACCATCGACTATCTCACCTTTATGATCAACCATAATAAGTCTATCGCCATCACCATCTAAAGCGATACCTATATCAGCTTGATGTTGCAACACAGCAGCCACTAATTTTGCTGGACTGGTCGCGCCGCATTCGTCATTGATATTGAGTCCATTGGGTTCTGCACCAATGGTAATCACTGTTGCTCCCACTTCACTGAATACATGAGGAGCAATGTGATAAGTCGCCCCATTCGCACAATCAACGACAATTTTCAGTCCACTAAAATCTAACCGTGTTGGTACACTGCCTTTACAGAATTCAATATAACGACCTGCAGCATCACCTATGCGTTTTGCTTTACCCAATTGCGCAGACTCTACGGTGGTCATTGGTGAATCAATGTAATGTTCTATTTTTTCTTCGATGTCATCGGGTAATTTTGTACCTTGCACGGAAAAAAACTTGATGCCATTATCATAATAAGGATTATGTGAGGCACTGATCACTATGCCTGTTTTAGCTCTTAAGGTGCGTGTTAAATAAGCGATACCAGGTGTGGGCATGGGACCTAATAAATGGGTATCAACACCTGCCGCTGTTAAGCCCGCTTCTAGGGCAGATTCAAACATATAGCCAGAAATACGCGTATCTTTACCCACTAAAACAAAACCATGACCTTCGTTAGCAAATACCCGTCCTGCTGCCCAGCCTAATTTTAATAAAAAATCAGCCGTTATTGGAGTTTCGCCCACTTTGCCGCGAATGCCATCAGTACCAAAATATTTTTTTGCCATAACGTTATCCTTAAAAATAGACACAAGAGCATACTCTTGTTTTTATAAGCTGGCATTATTGCTAACACCATTAGTCAATAAAAAAGGAGAGGTATTAAGCCTCTCCTTTTTAGTCAGTCTTGATAAAATTTAGCTTTGTTCAGCGGTTTTACCCAGTGAGTTATCGGCTTTTTTATCTATGCCTTTAATTTCATGAGAATTAATCCCGTCACGCGGTGGTTTGTCATCCCAACCTTGTGGGTCTCGGACAGGTTTACGCGCCATTAAATCATCAATTTGATATTTGTCGATAGTTTCGTATTTCATTAACGCGTCTGCCATCGCATGAAGAATATCAATATTTTCTTTGATAATCCGTTCTGCACGTTCATAGTTGCGGTCAATAAAGGAACGAATTTCTTCATCAATAGTATGTGATGTTTCTTCAGCAACGGTTTTATGTTGGGTGACTGAACGACCCAAGAATACTTCGCCTTCTTCTTCACTATAAGCTAAAGGACCTAAACGTTGTGATAAACCCCATTTAGTCACCATATTGCGTGCCAATTCGGTCGCACGTTCGATGTCATTCGATGCACCTGTACTAACATGCTCCCAACCAAATACTACTTCTTCTGCAATACGACCGCCGTATAAACTGGAAATCATACTGTCTAGTTTTTGTTTGCTAGCACTGTATTGATCGCGTTCGGGTAAGAACATCGTTACACCTAACGCACGACCTCTAGGCATAATACTGACTTTATAAACAGGATCATGTTCAGGCACTAATTTACCGACAATGGCATGACCTGCTTCATGATAAGCCGTCATTTTCTTTTCTTTCTCGTCCATCACCATCGTGTGTCTTTCTACACCCATGATGAGTTTATCCTTAGCTTTTTCCAAATCCGTCATATTGACGACGCGCTTATTCATTCTAGCCGCTAATAAAGCAGCTTCATTGATTAAGTTAGCCAAATCCGCACCTGAAAATCCTGACGTACCTTGCGCAATGTACTTAGGCTCGACATCCTCGGCGGCAGGTACTTTTTTTAGATGGACTTTAAGAATTTGCTCACGTCCTCTCACATCAGGCAAGCCGACAGTCACTTGACGATCAAATCGACCAGGACGCAATAAGGCTTTATCTAATACATCGGCACGGTTAGTGGCCGCAATAACGATAATACCCTCGTTACCTTCAAAGCCATCCATTTCTACCAATAATTGGTTTAAAGTTTGTTCGCGTTCATCGTTACCACCGCCTAAACCTGCACCACGCTGGCGACCTACCGCATCAATTTCATCAATGAAAATAATACAAGGGGCGTGTTTTTTGGCAGTTTCAAACATATCACGCACGCGTGATGCGCCAACACCGACAAACATTTCCACGAAATCTGAACCAGAAATGCTAAAAAACGGCACTCTCGCTTCACCTGCAATAGCTCTAGCTAATAAGGTTTTACCTGTGCCAGGAGGACCTACCATCAACGCGCCTCTAGGAATTTTACCGCCCAAGCGTTGATATTTAGCAGGGTCTTTCAGAAAATCGACCATTTCAACCACTTCTTCTTTGGCTTCGTCACAACCTGCCACATCGGCAAACGTGACTTTAATCTGATCTTCTTCCAACATACGCGCTTTGCTTTTACCAAAGCTCATTGCGCCACGACCACCTGCGCCACCACCGTTCATTTGACGCATGAAGAATACCCAAACGGCAATCAACAATAACATAGGACCAAAAGAAAACAACAAATTCGTAAGCATGGAAGGCTGCTCAGGCGGAACCGCCTTAGTATCAACACCATTTGCCAATAAATCATCCACTAAGTGCGGATCATTGGGCGCGTAAATCTTAAATTGTTGACCACCCTGCATTTTGCCTTTGATGATATGTTCATCAATGGTGACCTGTTGAACCTGCCCCGCTTTCACCGAGTCGATGAATTGTGAGTACGATAACGACGAATCAGCTCGTTCTTTTTGTGAGCTAACGTTGTTAAAGAGAAGCATCAAGACAACAGCAATGACACCCCACAGGATTATATTTTTTATCATATCGTTCATTTACACGCCCTAGGCCTGAACGGCTCTCTGTTTAAAAACTGAGCAATTATATCAGGAGTTATCATCCTGACTGTCGTTATTTATGGGGTACTCACCAAAGTCTAGGAGTAGCCAATTTCGCAAATATAAGGGTTAATAGCGATTATTTAAAGCCCTTCGCCAAAATATATACCTCATTACTGCGCGGTCTGGAGGCTTTTGGTTTTCTGATGACGACTTTAGTGAAATGTTGTTGCACTTCACGATGAAAATCTTCAAACCCTTCACCCTGAAAAACTTTGACTAAAAAGCCGCCATTTTTTGCCAAAATAGTCTTTGCGGTATCCAGCGCAAGCTCACACAAATACATGGAACGCGGCTGATCGACAGCTTTATTACCGCTCATATTGGGTGCCATGTCAGACAATACCAGATGCACAGGCATATTGTTCAATACACTATACAATTGATCTATCACAGACTGCTCAAGAAAATCACCCTGAATAAAATCCACGCCCTCAATCGGATCCATCGGCAATATATCCAGTGCAACCAGCTTATTGCCTTTACCTAAGCGTTGCTGAGCATACTGTGACCATCCACCTGGTGCTGCTCCTAAATCGACCACATTCATACCCGCTTTGATGAGCTGGTCTTTTTCCTGAATCTCAGCTAATTTGAATACAGCGCGTGACCGATAACCCTGCGCTTGAGCCATTTTGACATATTCATCATCAAAATGTTCCTGCATCCATTGATTACTGCTTTTACTTCGTGCCATAACGCCCTATTTTTGGTGTAGAATTAAGTTTTTGATTTTGAGAATAAAACGTGAAAGCAGTTGATAAGAAAAAACTAAAGTCCGAGGCGCATAGTTTAAACCCCGTCGTCATGATCGGTCAGTCTGGACTAACCGATGCAGTATTAGCGGAAATTGAACTAGCACTCGACCATCATGAATTGATTAAAGTAAAAATACGCGCCGAACGTGATGAACGCAAATTAATCAGTGAAAAAATTTGTACCAGCACTGGCGCAGAGCTTATTCAATCCATTGGACAAGTGGTTGTTATTTATCGACTGAATCCGAATAAATAATTGCTAAGGAAAGGCGCAAGACTTCCTGTCATGTGCTTTTCGCTTTCTTTCTCAAATATACTGAATTGAAATAATTTCGTATTCAATATTACCCGCTGGGGCTTTAACAATCACAATATCCTCCACCGATTTACCGATTAACGCACGCGCAATCGGCGAACCAATCGAAATACGATTTTCCTTAATATTGGCTTCATCCTCACCAACCACTTGATAAGTAACACGCTGTTCGGTGTCTACATTTTCAATTTCTACCGTCGCGCCAAAGACTACTTTGCCGCCCGCATCCACTTTAGTGACATCAATAATTTGCGCGTTAGACAGTTTGCCTTCAATTTCTTTAATACGCCCTTCAGCAAAACTTTGTTGTTCTTTTGCGGCGTGATATTCAGCATTTTCTTTTAAATCACCATGCGCCCTAGCGGTCGCAATCGCATTAATAATGCGTGGACGCACGACTGATTTTAATTCTTCTAATTCAGCGCGTAATTTTTCTGCACCTTTAACAGTGAGTGGTACTTTTCCCATTTCTTTCATACTCCAATATTTTGTGGGTGTTTGTGGGGTGAAGGTCGAACCCCAAATTTGTTATATCGTTATTATATCGTTTAGCGTTTAGCGTTTATATCGTTCCAACGCTCCAGCGTTGGAATGCAGCCGTTGACGCTCTAGCGTCCTCTTTAAACACACAACGCTGGAGCGTTGTCTGACGCATTCCAACGCGGAGCATTGGAACGATGAAATTATATTTTGCGTAGCCCGTATGGAGTGCAACGGAATACGGGAATAAGTCGCATCACCCACGAAAAGCCCCACATTCCGCAAAGCTCCATGTGGGCTACTTGCTATAAGCGCACCTTATCGCGTTACATTACGATTTTATTTTTATTTAAAATTGGGGGCTGCATATACGAGATTGCATCCAGTTGCTGTGATAGTGTACATCTCATCAGATGTACCACATTGCACCAACAAATTAAGTTCAACTAATTCATTTATTACAAATTTCCAATACTCCGTTTTCTGTATTGAATCTGTTGTCACAACGTTTTGGTAACTTTCCCCATCCAAGGTTTCTACAGAGATGCTGCCGTTAGAAGTACGAATACGCGCAATTCCTGAGCCATAACTAAGATTTTCCAGAAGGCATATTCCATCTAAAGTAAGATTAGTAAGACTAATGTCAAGTTTCTCAGAGTCATGGGGTATGGTAGGAGGTATAGTTGAACATGATTGGCTATTTTGAACATTTTCTTCTTCAAATAGACCCGCTTCAATACCTCGCACAAGTAACTCAAAAGCATTTTTTAGTGACACTGACCTGAACTTGTTCCCAGCAATATTTTCGATCAACTCCTTCCTTTCATCGGCAAAGTCAGAGATTCCACGAATTGCAATGACTCTATGTGGAGGAATGGGTATAAGAGCAGCCTCATAAACTCCAATGGATTCCATTTCCATTGCGACAATTTTTCTATCAACTCTCTTAATCCAATTGGCAAAAGCTTGTCCTTTCCCAACGGCTGGACCACTGGCTAGTTTCTTATCATCTCCTACACACAGCCTAATTTCAGAACGAATAACCAATTTCTGAACGGCAGCATCCTCAATTAGAGAATTAAATCTGGTAGCACAATCATTTGACCATCTACGATAAAAGGTCGCTTGAGTATATTTAAACATCTGAAAATTATTGAGTAAACGAGATGTGGTCGGATGCTCTTTGCCAGAGGGTATAAATTCCCAATTTTTTTTTCCTTGTGTTGCTGAGTTTTCAAGATACCCTTTTACGGTGGTAGGAATAAAAACATCACCAGGTTGAAGATCATCCTGTAAACCCCAGCACGACAATATTACGCACATCAAATTGCTCACAAATCTTTGATACGACTACAGCAGAAGCGATGTTTCCCATTTTCCCTACTGGAACGACTGCTATTTCAAAATCTTTGTTGAGAACAGGGGAAGAAACTCTACCATTGAAAATGGTAGAAGGGAGATTATCGAGTTTCTTTGATATGAAGTTAAACTTTTTAATTAACTCATCAGACAATATATCGAATTCTTCACTAAGTGCAATGTAGATTAAAATATCTATTTGTAATTTGCTCATAACCCATAACCTGAGTCCGTAGGTCGGGTTAGCTTTGCGTAACCCGACACATTCTGTATATCATGATTATGTCGGGTTACGGCTATCGCCTAACCCGACCTACAAAAATTTGAATTTAAAATTAATTCAAACTCTTATGCAAATCCTGCAAACAATTCACATCTCCAGCATCCAATTCACCCAAGGCATAACACGCCGCTCTCGCACCTGCCATCGTGGTGTAATAAGTCACACGATGTTGTAGAGCTTCACGGCGCATGGTGAAGGAATCGGAAATGGCTTGTTTGCCTTCGGTGGTGTTGATGATTAATTGAATCTGATCGTTTTTAATCATATCCACAGTATTAGGTCTGCCTTCGTTGACTTTGCAGACTTCTTCACAGGGAATACCCGCCGCTTTTAAAAACCGTGCTGTGCCGCCTGTTGCCACGATTTCATAATTTTTCGCCACCAACATTTTAGCGATTTCAGGCAGTTTCACTTTATCGACATCCCGAATACTAATCAGCACTTTACCGCTGGCGTTCAAATCGACACCTGCCGCACGTTGTGATTTAGCAAACGCTTCTCCAAAGGTTTTGCCCACGCCCATGACTTCGCCTGTTGATTTCATTTCTGGCCCTAGTAAGGGGTCAACACCAGGGAATTTGACGAACGGGAATACCGCTTCTTTTACCGAGAAATAATCGGGTATGCGTTCTTCGGTGATGCCTTGCTCAGCTAAACTTTGTCCAACCATGACACGGGCGGCAATTTTTGCCAACGCGTAACCTGTCGCTTTAGAGACAAACGGCGCGGTGCGTGAGGCTCTAGGATTCACTTCCAGCACATAAATATCCGTGCCTTGAATCGCAAACTGGGTATTCATTAAGCCGCGCACGCCTAGAGCTTCAGCCATTTTTGCCACTTGTTCACGCAATTGATTTTGCAGTTCGGGGGCTAAATCATAAGGCGGTAAGGAACACGCTGAATCGCCCGAATGCACGCCCGCTTGTTCAATGTGTTCCATCAAACCGCCGATGAGTACACGCTCACCGTCATAAATTGCATCCACATCCATTTCTACCGCGTCATCTAAAAAGCGGTCGAGTAATACTGGCGAATCATTGGATACACTCACGGCTTCTTTCATGTAGCGTTGCAAACCTTCTTCGTTAAAGACGATTTCCATCGCACGACCGCCTAATACATAAGACGGACGCACCACTAATGGATAACCTAGCTCACGCGCGGCATTAATCGCCTGTTCGGTGGAACGTGCAGTGGCATTCGGTGGTTGTTTTAAACCTAAACGCTCTAATAATTTTTGGAAACGTTCACGGTCTTCGGCTAAATCAATCGAGTCGGGTGATGTGCCGATAATCGGTACACCAGCGGCTTCTAAGGCGCGGGCTAATTTCAGCGGTGTTTGTCCACCATATTGGACAATCACGCCTTTGGGTTTTTCCAAATGCACGATTTCCAGCACATCTTCCAGCGTTAAGGATTCAAAATATAAACGGTCGGAGGTATCAAAATCGGTGGAGACGGTTTCAGGATTACAGTTGACCATGATGGTTTCATAGCCATCTTCACGCAAGGCAAGCGCGGCATGAACACAGCAATAATCGAATTCGATACCTTGTCCAATCCGATTTGGGCCACCGCCTAAAATGATGATTTTCTCTTTATCAGTCACTCGTGCTTCGCATTCTTCTTCATACGTTGAATATAAATAGGCGGTATCAGAGGCAAATTCAGCTGCACAAGAATCGATGCGTTTATAAACAGGACGGATGCCTTTTTTATGGCGCACGTTGCGTACTTCGGTTTCAGAGGCATCCAATAATTTGGCTAAGCGTCTATCTGAAAAACCTTTACGCTTGAGTTTAAACAACTCGCCTGCTACAAGCGTAGACAGCGTTTTAGTCGCTAAGGATTTTTCAGTCAAAATCAAATCTTCAACTTGCGCTAAAAACCACGGATCAATTTTGCTGGATTCGTGAACTTCCGTAATGGTCATACCATAACGAAAGGCATCGGCAACATACAATAATCTATCAGGGCCAGGGTGACGCATTTCACGGCGCATTTTGTCGCTCGCATTATCAGCCGTTAAATCAGTGATTTCATGCAGACCATCAATGCCAATTTCTAAACCGCGCAAGGCTTTTTGTAAGGATTCTTGAAAGGTGCGTCCGATTGCCATCACTTCACCGACAGACTTCATTTGCGTAGTCAAACGGTCATCAGCTTGTGGGAATTTTTCAAAAGTGAAACGTGGCACTTTGGTCACCACATAATCAATCGACGGTTCAAACGATGCAGGAGTTTTGCCGCCTGTGATTTCATTTTGCAATTCATCCAGAGTAAAACCGACCGCCAATTTAGCCGCGACTTTGGCAATCGGGAAACCTGTGGCTTTAGAGGCTAACGCAGACGAACGCGACACACGCGGATTCATTTCAATAATAATCATGCGACCATCGGCGGGATTAATCGCCACCTGCACGTTAGAACCGCCTGTATCCACGCCAATTTCACGCAAAATCGCCAGCGATACATTACGCAAAATTTGATATTCCTTATCGGTCAAGGTTTGCGCGGGCGCGACGGTGATAGAATCGCCCGTATGCACGCCCATTGGATCAAAGTTTTCAATTGAACACACAATGATGCAATTATCTTTAGAATCACGCACCACTTCCATTTCGTATTCTTTCCAACCGAGTACCGATTCTTCAATCAATAACTCATTAGTGGGCGACAAATACAAACCGCGCTCACAAATCTCCATGAACTCTTCTTTGTTATAAGCAATCCCGCCGCCGCTGCCGCCCATCGTAAATGACGGACGAATCACCGTCGGATAACCCACTTCTTTTTGCGCGGCAATCGCTTCTTCCATCGAATGTGCGGTTTTAGATTTTGCCACTTCAAAACCCAATCGCGCCATTGCGTCATTAAACAACTGGCGATCTTCCGCCATATTAATGGCTGCTTTAGTCGCACCTATCATTTCCACGTTGTACTTGGCTAACACACCATGTTCATCCAACGCTAGCGCACAATTCAACGCTGTTTGTCCGCCCATCGTTGGCAAAATAGCATCGGGGCGTTCTTTAGCAATGATTTTTTCTACCGTTTGCCAGTCAATAGGTTCAATATAAATCGCATCAGCCATATCGGGGTCAGTCATAATGGTGGCAGGATTGGAATTGACCAAAATCACGCGATAACCTTCCTCGCGCAACGCTTTACAAGCCTGAGTACCTGAATAATCAAATTCACAAGCTTGACCAATAACGATAGGGCCTGCACCCAATAATAGTATGGATTTTATGTCGGTTCTTTTTGGCATATTTCTATTTTAATTAGGTTATGTTTTTCTACTATCAGCAAGGAACAGGAATAACTGTTTGACCATCACTTAAACGCACTTAGACAGGATTGTCGGGTTACGCTATCGCTAACCTGACCTACATCAATCAATTCATCAACGCCATAAACTCATCAAACAAGCCTTCGACATCATGCGGACCGGGGCTGGCTTCGGGGTGTCCTTGAAAGCTGAACGAGGGGCAGTCGGTGCGTTTTATGCCTTGTAAGCTACCATCAAATAAGGAGTGATGGGTGGCAATTACATTGGCGGGTAAGGTGGCTTCATCCACTGCAAAACCGTGATTTTGACTGCTAATCATCACGCGTCCTGTCGCTTTTTCTTGGACGGGGTGATTCGCGCCGTGATGTCCGAATTTCATTTTTTCTGTTTTTGCACCACTGGCTAACGCTAATAATTGATGTCCTAAACAAATACCAAACACAGGAATTTTGGTTTCTACGATGGTTTTGATGGCTTCAATTGCGTAGGTGCAAGGTTCTGGATCGCCTGGACCGTTGGATAAAAATACGCCGTCTGGGTTCAGGGCTAATACATCTGCCGCTGGAGTTTGTGCGGGAACGACAGTGACACGACAGCCTCGATTAGCTAACAAACGTAGGATGTTACGCTTGATACCAAAGTCATAAGCGACAACGTGCTTAGTTAAGTTTTCGGCTTCAGTGTGTCCGTTACGCAAGTGCCATGTATTTTCTGTCCATTCGTAGCTTTCAGAAACGCTGACTACTTTGGCTAAGTCCATGCCTTTTAAGCCTGCAAAACCATCAATGGCAGCGGTTGCAGTTGCCATATCAACGTTATCACCTGTAATAATCGCACCGCGTTGTGCGCCTTTGTCACGCAATAAACGGGTTAGTTTGCGGGTGTCGATTTCAGCAATGGCTACGACGTTGTTATCAAGCAAATATTGTTGTAGCGTTTTTTCAGACCGCCAGTTACTCGCTAGCAACGGTAAATCACGAATCACTAAACCGCTAGCAAATACCGCGTGGGATTCGTCATCTTCGCTGGTTGTGCCAACATTGCCAATGTGTGGATAGGTTAGCGTGACAATTTGTTGGCAGTAGGATGGATCGCTTAGAATTTCTTGGTAGCCTGTCATCGCAGTGTTAAACACCACTTCACCCACGGAACAACCGTCTGCACCGATGGATACGCCGTTAAATACTGTGCCATCTTCTAGCACTAATAATGCGGATTTAGTCAAACACGTCACCTCTAATGTACAAAACGGGATGACCCTGTATGGATTCATCCCGCTATAAAAAATTAATTGTGACAATTCTACGAAATTATGTAGCTTTGGTCATTAACAATTTTTTTTATAGTTGGCTAACGGCAATGTTAAGACAAATAACGCACCCTCCGTGCTTTCTGCTAAGGCAATACTGCCACCGTAGGTTTTTAATAATGATATGGTAATCTCTAAACCCAAACCTGTCCCGCCATTATTTCTGCGCGTGGTAAAAAACGGTGTAAAAATCTTGCTTCGATTAGCAGCAGAAACCCCCGTTCCATTATCGTGCAAATGCAGTTCCAGCGTGCTGTCGTGCAGTATTGCGCTGAGTGTAAGTTGATTCGCCTTATGTTGTAAGCTGTTTTCCAATAAATTGCTAAGAATAATGTCTAGCGCGTCAGGCGCGATTGCCAGTGGATGATTGGGTAAATCGGTGTATTGCAATACCAAGCCCCGCTCTGCATAACGATTTTGTAGCGCGAAAATCACATCGGATAACACACTATTTTGCTGACTAGGTTCAAGAACATCCGCCCGTGCCAATTCTAATAAACGATTGACCAATTGTTTTAAGCGTTGCGTGTCGGCTAATAAATTATTCACAAAACGTTGCCGTTGATCGCTGGGCATATCGCTATGATCTTGCAACAATTCTAACGCACCCTGCATAGAGGTGAGCGGGGTTTTAAACTCATGTGAAACATGAGTGGCAAAGCGTTGTATATAATCAGTACGTTCGGTTAAGGCGTGCGACATACTGGCAAAACTATCCGACAGTTGGGCAATTTCATAAGTGACAGGATTTTTTAGTGGTTCAATCAGTTTTTGTTCACCTTGTTTAACTCGTTCAGTTTGGCGTATCAATTCACGAATCGGGCGGGAAATAGTCGCCGATACCAGCAACACCAACAAAATCACCAACAACAACGAACACAAGCTGGCGATTAGCACCACTTTTTTCACTTCAAACAAATGCCGAATAATATTATTCGGCGTGCGTGACAGATAAATAACGCCCTGCAAATGTTGATTTTCCATAACAGGAAAGGCGACAAACACCCGAATCCGCGTCCCCCGACTTAACGAATATAATGAGGGTGGAGGTTCATCGGAAATACGCTGCCTTATGGTACTGGCATAATGCCCGTGCAAGGCTTGCTGTACTTCGGGAATGTGCGCCAGCGATAACCCCAGCTCTTCCCGTCCAGCAATCACCGTACCGTTTATATCCAATAAACGAACTCCAGACAGCGTAATATGCTGGGTATCAAAAATAATCGGAGTCATATATTCGCCGACTTTTTTCGCCAATTTATCAATGGGCAATTCAGCAGGTTGAGCGGTTAAACGTGGCGGTTGTATCGGATTAATCAAACTCAGCGTTGGCATAATCGGTTCATAAGATCGATTAACAGGCGGCAAAGTGGGCAGATAACGCCCATAAAGCGATTGCTCAGCATAAATGCGTATCAACTGCCGATAACTAGCGGACAGTGCTGCCGCTTGCGAGATAAGCTCTAATTCCGTTTGCTGAACTAATTCGTTTTCATAAATCCGAAAAAAATACAACCCGCCTAACGGCAAAGCCAACACCGTCAGCATCACAAACAATAAAATCGTGCGTAAGGGGAATAAGCGGTGGCGGAAAATATGGAAAGTTAGCGGGTTAGGCATTGCTAGGGTTTGTGTGTTGTTGAAGTTTGCTGAAAGTATGTATCAGATAGAGGTTTCACGTTACGGTGGTCTAATACTAAAAGTGATTAATACCGATGATAATGGATTTTTAATCATATAGAAGTTACGCATTGACGAT
>DFWO01000017.1 GCA_002380945.1 Methylococcaceae bacterium UBA4132
ACGTAAATCCAAATGTTATTCCAAGTCCATGACTATGTTACTTTATTCTGTTTGCCTTTTGATGCTTCAGCGTAATGGTAATTTTGATGCTATTTTTAATTAACAATACCGTTTTGGTTAGTTTGGCAGGGTGATCCTGAATCTGTAATTTCTTACACTGTTGAAAATTGTTTAGTTGAAAATCTAAGTGCGATATTTTATTTAATCGGCTTTCTAATTTGCTTGGTATCAATTAAACAAAATAGAAATGTGCGCCTTGCAATAATTTGGGCTTTTTTGTGCTTCTTATTTCTTGGTGAAGAAACAAGTTGGTTTCAAAGAATACTCGATTATTCAGTACGTTCAGTTGAGCAAATAAGTGCTCAACATGAATTTAATCTCCATAATTTAAACATATTTAATAACGATACCACAGAAGAAATTATTAAAGAGGGATTTAACATTAATAATCTAATAAAATGGCTATGGGGTTCCCAGAGGATATTTCAAATAGGTTATTTTAGTTATTTTCTCATTTTTCCATTTTGTAAACCAAACTACAATAAATGCTTTAAAAGCATACATTGGTTATAAAAAACCTGATACAAGTTTTATTTTTACTTTAATCTTTTTGTCATTTGTTCTTTCTGAATCTAGATATCAAGAGTGCAGCTAGAGAAGTCAGAGAAATGCTTTATACTTATTTTATATTAATATATGTCATTGTTTATGCAGAAGAATCTTATGACGTAGATAATCTCTCCAAATTAATCAGAACTGTAGATAAATAAGGTTCATCTACGGTTCTGATTTAATGAGTACCCTACTGCTTCAAAGATATTAAAGGTTTGCGTTAATAACACAATCAATAAGCTCGTGGGCTGAGTGAGTTTACAAACCCCGATAAAAAAAGCACACTGTATAAATGTTGGGGTTCGTACCTCACCCCAACCTACAAAATCAACCAACAAAAAACAACCAAACCCCACGCAAATATGAACGATACATTATTCCAACTCGCCGAAGTCTTAGAACAACGCAAAACTCAAACTGCTGATAAATCTTATGTTGCCAGCTTGTATAATAAAGGTTTAGACACCATCTTAAAAAAAATCGGTGAAGAAGCCACCGAAACGGTGATTGCTGCTAAAGGCGGCGATAAACAACAAATCATTTATGAAATGGCAGATTTGTGGTTTCATTGCATGGTGTTGTTAGCGCAACAAGAATTGCATCCTGATGATGTGTTGGCAGAATTGCAACGCCGTTTTGGTTTGTCAGGACTGGAAGAGAAGGCGCAGCGCAAGCAGTAGGGTGTGCATTGCACACCTTAAATGATTCATGGTACGCAATGCGTACCCTACGCGACTTTCAGGTTTTAAAAACCTGAAAGGTTTGGTAAAAATTTATCCCTCTATATTGGAGTCAACCATGATAACTGTTCCTAAATTATTAATTCTCTTAGCCATTATTATGGTGGTATTCGGCACAAAAAAACTGCGTAACATTGGCACTGATTTGGGCGAAGCGATACGCGGTTTTCGTACTGCGTTAAAAGAAGGCGAGGGTGAAAAAGTCGCTGAATCCGATGACGTTAAAGATAAAGTTATCGAAGGTGAAACAACTACCAGTAAAACCGACGAAAAAGTGTAATCGTCATGTTTGAAATAGGCTTTTCTGAATTGATGATGGTCGGCTTGGTGGCTTTGTTAGTGATAGGTCCTGAACGTTTACCAAAAGCCGCACGATTGGCTGGTTTTTGGTTAGGTAAAACTCGTGCCATGATTACAGCCGTTAAAGCAGAAATTCAAATTGAACTACGTGCCGAAGAAATGCGCCAGATATTTAAAGAAGAATCGGGTTTACAAGAATTTCAGCAACTGGTCGATGAAACTAACGAAACCGTACAGTCGATTCAATCCTCTATCACTTCACTGTCGCAAGATGGTGTTGATTTAACAAAACGTCCTCCTCATGAGCTTGAATGATTTTGACCCGCACACCTCGCCGTTTTTAAGTCATCTGATTGAATTGCGTGATCGCTTATTAAAAGCGATTTTAGCGGTGTTATTAATTTTTCTGCCGCTGTCTTTTTATGCCAATGATATTTACAGTTTTCTTGCTGAACCGTTACTAAAACACCTGCCAGAAAACAGCACCATGATTGCCATTGATGTGGCATCACCATTTTTAACGCCGTTTAAATTGGCATTAGTCGCTGCGGTATTTTTAGCTGTGCCGATTATTTTGTATCAATTTTGGGCGTTTGTTGCACCTGGTCTGTATAAAAGCGAACGTCGTTTGGTGTTGCCCTTATTGGTTGCCAGTACGCTGTTATTTTATCTGGGCGTAGTGTTTGCTTATTTTGTGGTGTTCCCGTTGGTGTTCGGTTTTTTAACTACCACAGCTCCTGTCGGTGTGTCGGTGATGACCGATATTAGTAAATATCTGGACTTCATTTTAACGATGTTCTTTGCGTTTGGGGTATGTTTTGAAGTGCCGATATTTACTATCGTATTGGTGTGGACGGGCTTTACGTCACCCGAAGAACTAGCAGATAAACGCCCTTATGTGATTGTCGGTGCGTTTATTATCGGGATGTTATTAACCCCGCCCGATGCCATTTCGCAAACATTGTTAGCAGTACCGATGTGGTTGTTATTTGAAATTGGCTTGTTATGTTCACGGTTTTTCGTGCAGTCGGGTGATGATGAAAATTATCCTAAAATCGCCGAAGAACACGAAACTGATTTGTAAAGTTTAAGTAATTTTACTGTATGGTAGAGCGACTGCACAGGCTACATATTTTTTAAGACATGGTGTTAGGATGAAATTGTGAGATATTCGATTTTTATTGTAAATTTTTTAGTTCTCAGCACGTTATGTGGCTGTGTATCTGAGCAAATAATATATTCATCTGGTCAAAATTGGCAACGCAACGAATGCAGCAAACTCGCAGATAACCAAGCGCGTGAACTTTGCACCAATAAAGCAAATATGTCATACGACACTTATAAGCAAGAAGTTAAATAGAAAACAACAATGGTTAGGGAACTAGCAAAAGTAGATATTGGGGGGGAGCGTAACTCACTCCAATCTACGATCATTCAATTTAAACCCCCCCACCAATTTAGCAAATGTCACAAAATCCTCGCGTGTGGATACTCTGCCATAATGTAGCTGAATAAATGCGTTGGTAATGTGATCAATTGCCTCCGTTTGTTCTGGCAACGCTAGTTTAGCGCGTTGAGCAAAATCCATTGCCCCTTCACGGTCAGTTCTAATTAATCCTGCGGGTTGTAGTTTCTGACAAAATTGTTGATAAAGACGTAATGCAGGATCGATGGCTTTTTTCTTTTGATACAGTAATAACAGGGCTAATAAAACGGTGATTAAACCGACTAAAGCCATTAGCCATTTCATCATGGCTTTAAAATCATGAATGCCGAAGCTGGATAGAAAGTCTGATTGATTGCTACTGTCGTAGTTGACTACCCAGCGTTGCCATTGGTAATCGGCATTATTCCAAAGTTGACTCATTTGTTTTAGCCAGTTTTCCTGCTGTTGGCTGTTGCTGGTTTCAAAACGGATGTCACTGCCCAGTTCTAATAAATTAATATCGAGTTGTTGTTCAATGCGTTCTGGTGCAACGGCAGCGGTGGGGTCAACTCGCGCCCAGCCTTGATTTTCTATCCAGACTTCTGCCCACGCGTGGGCGTGGGCTTGTTGGATTTCCAAAAAATTACCGACGGTATTAAATTTGCCACCTTGATAACCTGTGACGACTCGCGCGGGGATATGAGCAGTACGCATTAAATACACGAAAGCAGAGGCGTAATGGCTACAAAAACCACGCTTGGTGTTAAATAAGAAGCTCTCGATAGGGTTTTCTTCCATCAGTGGCGGCGTGAGGGTGTAATGAAAATCCTCTGTTTTGAAATGATTGAGTGTTTGGCTAATAAAGTTTTCAGGTTTATCGTCAAATCCATGTAATTGGCTAACGAGTTGTTTAATCTTATCGGAGGGTTCACTTGGTAATTGAGTGCTGTCTTGGTATTCGAGTTGTGTCAGATAACCTGTGTTGTATTGCGTATAAGAGGTGATTTGATATTCTGTGCGTTTATGCGGATTTTCTGGGTTGATGAGTTGGTAATGTCCATTTTGTTCTAAGGGGGACGCATATTGTGCGGGTATATCTAACGCAAACACCCAGTTTTTTTCCTGTGCTTCCATCAATAGCGTGTATGAATACGCTGTTCCTGCATAGCTAGGTTTGGCTAATTGCGCTTTAAATCGTTGACTATTCGTCTGTGTCCAGCGTTTACCATCGGTATATGACAGCACAGGACCGCGCCAATAACGGTATTTAGGTGGTGGTATCGCACCTGTAAATTTAACGCGAAATACCAGTTCTTCGGATGTGCCTAAGTCGCTAATAGAACCTGGTTCCATGCTATCGCTTAAACCAATTTTGGCTTTATTTTTTTCTTCAAATAGCATCCAGCGTGGAGCTTCTACACGGGGAAATAACACGAAAATCACGGTCGCCATTGGCATGGCTTGCAGGAGAATCACAGCCGCCGTTTTTAAGGCAGCGCGCGTGTGTATTTGAATGCTGTTAATGGCGACTAAGGTGGCAAACAATACGCAACACACTGCCAGAATATAGGCTGCCATAAATAGGCTTTGTTGGTATAAAAATAAGGAGGCAGCAACGATAAATGCGAGAAAGACGACGAGGTAAATGTCACGCTCCGTTTTAATTTCCAATAGTTTTAAGCCGAGCGCGAGTATGAATAAGTTGGTGCCAGCATCACGTCCAAGTAAGCCTCTATGTTGATGACTCACTAACAGTATCAAGGCAAATAACATTAAAAAATATAGCAAGCGGGTGGTAGGAAGATACTGAGGTTGCCATATTCCTGCAAAACGCCAACCTAGCATCAAGCAGAAAAACCCAAACATCGCAGGCGGAATGTTAGCAACGTGCGGTAACACAATTAGCCCGACCGAGGTCAGTAAAAAAATGAGGATGTTTTTATAATGCGGTGTGTTCATAACAGAGCTAGGGCTTCTAAACATTGACGGTAATGCGCGGAACCACAATCTGGCGGTAGTTTTACCGTGGGTAAAACTAAACCGTAACGAATATCTGCTCGTTCGGCATCAACCACCCAGCGACATAATTGACTTAGGCGTTGTTCGGTATCGTGTCCTATAGCATCGTCATAATGTAGCCAGACTTCGGCGGAATTTTTCGCACCACTGTATTGTTTGCTGTATAAACCTTGCCCTTTAGCAAAGGCTTTCCAATGGATATGTTTGATGGAATCGCCCGCCTGATATTCTTGTAAACCGTAAAAATCATCTGTGCCTTTATGGCTTAGCCCTTGTTCGCTGTCGGCGGAGGGGGAATCAGGGAAGGGCAGTTCTAATGGCGATGGCTTAGGATAAACAAGAGTTTGGCTATTAAAACGCAACGGCGACCACGCATAAAATAAACCTAAGGGATAAGTGCTGAACACAGTCACAGTACCTACACTGTGCCATCCGCGTTTTTGCGTGAGCGAATATAGGGTTTGGGTGGTTTTACTGTACGGCTTAAGGGTAAAACTTTGTGGCTTGGTGAGTTTAATTTGACAATGTGGGCGTTCATTGGCATTAGGGTTATGAATATGAATATCAAAACCAGCCGCTTCACCTGCAAAGACGGCTTGAGTTTGCCCTGCTTGTACCACTAAGCCTGCTAAGGATTTGAAGGTGTGCAAAATGGTGATAAAAAACACACTGGCAATTAAAAACGTCAGTAAATAGGTAAGGTTGTTATTATAAACAAAGGCAATTAGTAACAGTATCACCATCAATAACAGCATTGCCCAGCCGCGTTGGGTGGGTAAAATAAAAATTCGCCGATGTGTTAGGATAATCGCGTCATCCACAGGTTTTTCACCTGTGATAAATCGGCTGAGTTGAAAGCGTTGTTTTAGATTCAAAGGGCTGGCACTTTATCAAGTATGGGAGCAACAATGGCTTCTGAATTAGTATGACCTGAGCGCAAACGATGCCCTGCTACCGCTGGCAACACGGCTTGTATATCTTCGGGAATCACAGCATCTCGTTGATCTAAAAACGCCCATGCTTTTGCTGCATTCAGTAAAGCTAAACCCGCTCTCGGCGATAGTCCACAATGATATTCTGGTGATTCACGGGTGAAGTTAATAATGGCTTGGCAGTAATCGAGCAAGGCATTGGCTGTGTGAACTTGAGTCACTAAATTCTGCATTTGCTGTAGCTGTTCAGGGGGTAGTTGTACGGGTAATGATTCAATCAAGCTATGGCGGTTTTGCCCTGTCAGTAAGGCTCTTTCTGCTTTAGGGTCGGGATAGCCTAACTCAATGCGCATTAAAAACCGATCCAACTGTGATTCTGGCAACGGAAACGTGCCGATTTGATGAGAAGGATTTTGTGTGGCAATGACAAAAAACGGTTTAGGCAACGGATAGGTTTTGCCTTCAATCGTCACTTGGTATTCTTCCATCGCTTCTAACAAGGCACTTTGGGCTTTAGGTGTGGCGCGGTTAATTTCATCGGCTAGAATCATTTGATTAAATACTGGACCAGGATGAAAGGTGAATTCATGGCTTTTACCATCAAACACCGATGAGCCTAAAATATCAGCAGGTAGAATGTCGCTGGTAAATTGAATACGCTGATAATGTAATCCGAGTAGCTTTGCTAAGGTATGTGCTAGGGTGGTTTTACCTACGCCAGGTATATCTTCAATCAGTAAATGCCCACGCGCTAGCAAACAGCAAACAGCTAGACGAATTTTATGTTCTTTACCCAGAATAATTTGATTAGCTGAATCGAGTAGTTGTTGTGTATATTTTTGCATAGTGTGGTGGTAGGATGCAGGGTTATAAAGGCATCGCCTTGTGTGAGCGGTAGTATAGAGGAATATCTCTCGTTATTAGTAAATAGTAGGAATGATTATGAGCAACTTTGAAGAAGTTAAGGTAATACTGTATGAAATGCTGGAAGACCTTGATGAACGACTCGCTAAAATTACCGATGATGTCAGACATACGGATGAACCCGTCGAAAAAGATTTTTCAGAACAAGTGACACAAAATGAAAATAATGAGGTTCAGGATTTTTTAGGTAATTCTGCCAGAACAGAAATAGATATGATTAAACAAGCTCTATCCAGAATAGAAAAAGGTGAATACGGGACTTGTCAGGTATGCGGTGAACCCATCAATGTCGAACGCTTGAAGGTTATCCCTTATTCTAATATGTGCGTTAAATGTGCGAGTGTTGCCTCTCATTAAGGCTTATGATTTGGAGTCAAAAATCTTTTTTTGACTCCTTTAATACAGTGTTTTACGCTGTTTTCTCTGCTGCCATCATGAGTTCTAAGCCATGTTTGTAACATTGACTGGCACTGTCTTTATCACCTTGTTCAAACATCAAATCACCGAGTAGTTGATAGGCTTGAGC
>DFWO01000130.1 GCA_002380945.1 Methylococcaceae bacterium UBA4132
CAATGCGTAACTTCTATAATTTTAAATATACAATAGAAAAACTTTAACACAAGTCTTTGATTAAATGTTGTTTGGTATGAGTTTACAGACTTGTCAGGTTTGGGGCGTGATAAGAATGACACATCATTCCTTCCAAAGTGCGGCAAGTTCCATAATGCTAACAAATCTCAAACTATTACTAGCTTTGTCTAAATGACAAAATTAAAATTACCCTCAATTCCTTTTTTACTGAGTTTTATAAAATGACCTTCCCAATACAAGATTACGCGCTCCTCGATGACGCTGAATGTGACGAGCGTATTACTGCCGCCAAAGCCAAGCTGGGCAGTCGCTGCGTGGTGCTCGGACATCATTATCAACGTGATGAAGTCTTTAAACACGCGGATTTTTCGGGCGATTCGCTGAAATTATCCAGAGATGCCGCACAGTCGGAAGCTGAATACATCGTATTTTGCGGCGTGCATTTCATGGCAGAAGTCGCCGACATCTTATCGCGCCCTGAACAAATCGCCATTTTGCCCGACTTGGCCGCAGGTTGTTCAATGGCTGACATGGCGAATTTAATTAAAGTGCAAAAATGCTGGCAGGAATTGGCGCAAGTCATTGATGTGGAAAATACCGTCACGCCTGTGACTTACATCAATTCAGCGGCTGATTTAAAAGCTTTTTGCGGCGAACATGAAGGCATCGTCTGCACATCATCCAATGCACAAAAAATCCTCGAATGGAGTTTTGCCCAACGCGAAAAAGTGTTGTTTTTCCCTGACCAACATTTAGGACGCAATACGGGCTACCGCATGGGTATTCCGTTGGAACAGATGGTGACGTGGGATTTTAATCAACCAATGGGCGGCTTGACCAAAGAGCAGATTCAAAATGCCAAAATGATTTTGTGGAATGGCTATTGTTCCGTGCATCAAGCCTTTAAACCTGAGCAAATCGACAACTTCCTTGCCCGTTATCCAGAAACTAAAGTCATCGCTCATCCAGAAGCCTGTTTTGAAGTGTGCCAAAAAGCAGACTATATCGGCTCGACTGAATATATTTTAAAAACCGTCCGCGAAGCTGAACCCAACACCCGCTGGCTGGTTGCAACCGAATTAAATTTGGTTAATCGTCTGCATGAAGAATGCAAAGCCCAAGGCAAAAATGTACATTTTATGTCGCCGATGCTGTGCATGTGTTCCACCATGTTTAGAACCGACCCGCAACATCTCGCGTGGGTATTAGAAAACCTAGCCGCAGGTCACGTCATCAACCAAATTTCTGTCCCTGCTGAACAAGCCGCGTTAGCCAAAAAAGCCTTGAATGCTATGCTGGAGGTTTCTTACCGATGATAAATTTTCGGGATTTTACCTATTTTTCCATGACCTACATTTTCATTGAAGAAGATGAAGATATTGTGTGTGAATACGAACAAACCAATGCCTCGCTTAAAGTCGCCGCCGATGGTAACAGCATCACGTTCATGCTAAAAAACATTGATACTAACGAAGACAGCGAAGAGTACACAACCACGCTAGTCAAAGAAGCCGATGATGAGTTTTACCTTAAATCATCGTATTTTGAAGATGCCGATGAGCCTTACCCGTTAAGCGTAGAAGTGTCTGATGAAGAAGTGAGCTTTACCTTAGCGAGTGAAGATGAAGTGATGTATTTGTACGGATTTTTTGCTTAAAGCCGTAGTGTGAATAAAACGCAGACGCGACTTGTCACGCCATTTGCCACCGCACTTTGCTTATTTGATTAAATGGTAGTGGATTAAACCTGTGTTTCTTTTTCTATGATGCTTGAATATTAAACGCATCAGATGTCCGAGCCACAGATTTGACCTACTACCCGTATCATTTATCCTCAAATACTTCAAACTCTTTGAGCGAGCGATTATCCTCCTCTGCGTGTCTTTTGTCGATACGCTGGTGAGAACCAAAGCTAACCTCAGCATTTCCAGTTTTGCAATGTGCTGGGTTTATTTCATCAACCCAGCCTTGTACGATATGGATTAGTAATCCAATATATTTGATTGCACATTGAGCAAATTTTGATACAAACACTGGGTGCCATATTAGTTAATTACTGGTGGTTATTTCTGTTGTTGGCAATTCTGAGTTTCCTGAAAATGCCATTAATGCCATTTATGAAAGGCGTTTTGAGGGAGTTTCAAGTTAATTTGATCGCTAGGTTATTTTTGGATAAACAGGTTTACACGCTGTTTAAAAACGTCACTTTGCCCACTGAGGATGGCACTACTCAGATCGATCATGTGATCGTATCGCGCTATGGCTTATTCGTCATCGAGACCAAGAACATGAAAGGCTGGATATTTGGCAGTGCGCAGCAAAAAATCTGGACGCAGAAGATTTATCGCCACACCAGTAAGTTTCAAAATCCGCTGTATCAGATTACAAACACACTCAAACACTGTATCTGTTCTGAAAATTAAACCCCAGAAGCTGTTTTCACTGGTGGTGTTTATAGGCGACAGCGATTTGGTAGTGGTAAAAATCAAAGTGATATAGACAAATTGTATTTCCGAATGAAAAGATGAGTGACCCAA
>DFWO01000069.1:0-10374 GCA_002380945.1 Methylococcaceae bacterium UBA4132
TATCTCGAACGTTCCACACACCTGACGAACTATTGCTCTGGCTCGTTCAGCAACACCCCCTGTTAAAATCTTGTAGCGGTATTTTGTTACCCAAACAAAGTGGTCCTCAATTTGAAAAACCGTATGGCTGCCCCATATCCGTAATCCGTGACACCTCTCAAAATGTATCATTTTATCAGCTAAAGCTAACTGGCTGGAAGCTGGTGGTTTTAACCTTATGATGGAAAATAAATATGATGATGGAAGAGTGTGTACCGTGTACGTTGGGCTGAATTGGTCGAGATTTACATCATCCATCTTTGTCAGATACTAAAAATTTTGATGGACACGCTACATCTACTCAAGTCAAGATACACGCGCATGGCATTCAAATAGAAATCAACAGTGTTAGAAGGATAACATTATGAAAAAAATAAAACTTTCCGAATTATCGCATTATCTTGAACAACGGGGATTTTCCAATCAAATTGACGGTAGCGATGATTTTGAACTTTTTGGCGTGAACACATTGGACGAGGCGGTAGTCGGTGAAATCAGTTTTCTTTCTAATTCAAAATATAAACAACAACTTATCTCTACTAAAGCCTCGGTCGTTATTGTCAGTCACGAAGAAGTAAAACCCGAACAACTCACCGTGTTACGCTGTACTGACCCTTATGCGGTGATGGCGGCAGCAGTGATGTGCATTCATGGAGTGCGTAAACATCCGCAATGGGGCATTGATTCCAGAACGCAAATTGCGTCTTCAGCTCAAATTGGCAGTAATGCTAATATCGCGCCTTTTGTCACGATTGATGAAAATGTGATTATTGGTGATAACGTCATTCTTTATTCAGGTTGCTATATTGGCAATGGTGCGGTGTTGGGCGATAACGTCACGCTGTATCCGAATGTGGTGATTTATGATGGTTGTCGTATCGGCAATCGTGTGAGCCTGCACGCTAATACCGTGATTGGTCAGGACGGTTTAGGTTATGCAGCCGTTGATGGTCGCTGGATGAAAATTCCACAGGCTGGAAGGGCAGTGGTTGAAGACGATGTGGACATGGGCGCGTGTTGCGCGATAGACCGCGCCACCCTGGGTGAAACGCGCGTAGGCGAAGGGACCAAATTCAGCGATGCGGTAGTATTAGGGCATGGTACGAAAGTCGGTAAACATGGGATGTTTGTCGCGCAAGTCGGTTTAGCGGGTTCAGTTACAGTAGGCGATCATGTCACCATCGGTGGACAAGTGGGAGTTGCAGGTCATCTGAGTATAGGTGACAATGTAGTTATCGGCGCAAAAACTGGCGTATGGGGCGATCTTGAAGCCAATGAACGGTATTTTGGTATTCCTGCTTTTAAATGGAAACAATTTTGGCGGCAAGTAGCGGCGGTCAAGGAATTACCAGATGCCTTGCGTAAATTACGTCGCTTGGAAAAAGAACTGGAAACTCTGAAAGCAGGATTAAAAAATGACGAATAATAGCCTCGCTGTTATTGCAGGCGCAGGAAAATTTCCTGTGATGGTCATTGCAGGTGCAAAACAGCTTGGTCTTCGTGTGGTGGTTTTAGGTTTAAAGGAAATTGCTGACCCTGCACTTCAAGAGCTTGCCGATGAATTTTATTGGGTCGCACCATTACGTCTTGGCGAGTGGCTACGGCGGCTTAAACAAGCCAATATCAATAACGCGGTTATGGCAGGGTATGTACAAAAAACTAATATGTTTCGTCGCTTCGGTATTCTCAGTTTTCTGCCCGATAGATTATTTCTCAAGCTGTGGTTTTGTGATATTGCCGACAGACGCAATGATAGTGTATTGACGGCAGTCGCCGATTTACTGGCTAAACACGGCGTTGAACTGAAAGATGTCACACGTTACTGCCCCTCTGCCTTAGCTCCTGCGGGTGTTTTGGGAACAAGTAAACCTAGCTCAGCTTTACAAAAAGATGTGAACTTTGCTTGGGCTATTGCAAAGGAAATGGGCAGACTGGATATTGGACAATCTATCGCGGTTAAAAATGCGGAAATCATTGCGGTAGAAGCGATTGAAGGCACGGATAGAATGATTGAACGTGCGGGTAATCTTTGCAAAAATGGCGGCTGGACGCTGATAAAAGTAGCAAAACCCAATCAAGATATGCGTTTTGACGTACCCACCATAGGACCTAATACGATTGAAAATTTACATCGTCACGGCGCGACTGCATTAGTCGTCGAGGCTGATAAAACAGTCATTGTTGATGCACAAGACGTTATTGCTCTGGCTAATAGTTATAACATTGTTTTGGCAGCAGTTGACGATACGGCTGGATTTTCAATATTGTCGAGCTACCTAGATTCACTGCCATTAAGTACAAGAAACGCGAAGATGTTATAATTGCCCCACAATAACTATCCACTGACTAAATCATGAGCATTAAACTATCTAACAGAGTCAACTCCGTAAAACCTTCTCCTACTTTAGCCATTACTGCCAGAGCTGCTGCTATGCGTGCGGCAGGTAAAGATATTATTGGTCTTGGCGCGGGTGAACCCGATTTTGATACGCCTGATCACATTAAAGCTGCCGCGATTGAAGCCATGAATAAAGGCTTTACTAAATACACAGCGGTTGATGGTACGGCGAGTTTGAAAAAAACCATTATCGCTAAATTCAAAAATGATAACGGTTTGGACTACACACCGAAACAAATCTTGGTGTCTTGTGGCGGTAAACAAAGTTCTTTCAACCTGACGCAAGCCTTGTTGAATGCGGGCGATGAAGTCATTATTCCCGCGCCGTTTTGGGTGTCTTATCCAGACATGGTGTTATTAGCCGATGGTGTGCCTGTCATTATTGAAACCACCCAAGCGCAACATTTTAAAATCACGCCTGAGCAATTACGCGCCGCGATTACTGATAAAACCCGTTTAATCTTTATCAACAGCCCATCTAATCCATCGGGCGTTGCGTATTCTTTAGAAGAATTGAAAGCCTTAGGGGATGTGTTAGCTGATTATCCGAACATCATTATCGCCACCGATGATATGTACGAACACATTTTGTGGGAACAAGGCACGTTCGTGAACATTCTGAACGCGCATCCAGAATTTTATGATCGCACTGTAGTGATGAATGGCGTTTCTAAAGCCTATTCAATGACAGGCTGGCGTATCGGTTATGCCGCAGGTCCTGCGGATTTGATTGAAGCTATGTGTACTATTCAATCACAAAGCACTTCGAATCCAACTTCAATTTCTCAATATGCAGCGGAAGCCGCATTAACTGGTGATCAAAGTTTCATCACTGATATGTGCGTGGAATTTAAAAAACGCCATGATTTCGTGGTCGCAGAGTTGAACAGCATCGACGGCGTGGAATGTTTAGAAACTGATGGTACATTTTACGTTTTCCCTAACGTGGAAAAATTGATTGCCCGTTTGGATGGCATTAACAACGACTTGGAATTTTCGGATTATTTAATCGAAAAAGCTGGCGTAGCGTTAGTTCCAGGTTCAGCGTTTGGTACGGAAGGGCATATTCGTATTTCTATCGCTACTAGCATGGATAATCTGAAAAACGCCTTAGCACGGATTAAAGCGGCAGTTTAGTAGATAAAAACAGCAAGGTACGCAATGCGTGCCTTGCTGGTGTGCAATCATCTCCGCTTTTTCAAAAATTCCGTTCGCTCTTTTAGAGTAGGAATCTTCTCAGCTAAACCAATGCAAAGCTCTTCTTGGCTATTTACTTTTTTTAACATGGATTTTATCAGGTGTTTAGCAACAGGTCCTAAATAGGCGGTTAGGTCAGTCGTTAATTGTTCAATATACTCTGTGCTAAATAAGGGTTCCGTGACTTTATCGCTAACAGGTGGCACCAAATGCTTGCCAAGTAATTCGCTGTTATTGGTGTGCGTTGAAAAATTAAAGGTATTTATAAAATTTTTCTGATCAATTTCCGATGAAATATGTGTTGCTAACGCATGAATTAATTGGGGCAAATTAGCGGTATTTTTCACTTGTTTTTTAAGCAGCATTTTAGCGACAGGACCTAGGTAATAGGTTAAATTTTTTTCAATTTCTGATAATTGACCTTGTAATAATAACGAGGACGTTGCTGCTGTAAATAAAGAATCGGTATTTTCTTGTGCTGAGGTGAGTGGAAAGGTATTTTTAATCATTAATACCGTAGTCGCTAAATCATTCGCCAGTTGATAATGGCTAGTGTTGGTTTCTAAACACGCGCTTAGTGCATTGGAAAAAGCCACCGCATCGACATAACGTTGTTCGGGTTGGTATTGCAGAGCCTTATTTAACACGTCCGTGATATTTTTTACTAATTGCTGGGTTAGATTTTGTGCCGATAATTCGCTATAAAGGAAGGCATAGTTTATTTCCTTGGCTTTTACACGTTTATTAATCAGTAATTCTAATAAAACAAGAGCAGTGGCATATAAGTCAGAACTGATAGTCACAGCCGCACCAGCGTATGCTTCGGGCGACATATAGGAAGGTGTTCCCATGACATCGCCGAGTTGCGTTAAATCTGAACTATCAATATGTGCTACACCAAAATCGGTAACTTTTATTTGACCGTTATCAAGCAGCATAATATTGGCGGGCTTAATATCACGGTGAACAATGCCCATCGCATGGGCATTCGCTAGGGCATCTAGTACTTTCAAAATTAAATTAATGGCTTGTTCAGCGGATAGAAGTTGCCCAGATTTTAAAAGCATCTGTAAATCAATACCTTTGACATATTCCATGACCATATAAGGCTGATTTTTACTGATACCATAATCATAAATGGTGACAATATTGGGATGTTGACACCGCGCGGCGGCTTTTACTTCATTGTTAAAACGGCATACTAATTCATTGCCCATTTCACTGGTTAACAGATGGATATGAAGAATTTTAATCGCGACTTCTCTGTCAATTTCGGTATCAAATGCGTGGTAAACAATACCCATCGCGCCTTGCCCTAGCTGCGCGTTTATTCTGTATTTACCTAATTGTTGTGGATACTCAGTAAAAGACATGGGACAAATCAATTATTAGCATCGTTGTCATCCAGCATACTAAAGGCATTGATTAAACTGCGGTGCATTCGATTAAACGATTGCCCAACCGACGCAATTTCATCATTGCCTTTGACATTTAATTCGGCAATGTCCAATTCGCCCATACTGACTCTATCGGCTTGTTTAGCAATATTAATCATCGGTTTTATGACAATAAAATGTAGCAAGATGTTTAACAAAATGCCGATAACGACAAACACACTGGTGATGGCAATTAAAAAACTGTAAAAAGTGGTTTCTGCTCGTTGTAACGGTAAAGACATCGGCACAGACACAATTTGCGCACCAATAATTTCATCCATTTTCCAGCCAAAACCATTGGTATCACCATAAGCAGCAACCAGCGTTTTTGGGGCTTGCGCAGGTGTACTATGGCAAGCTAAGCAATCGGGATTGGTAATCTTAATCGGCTTACCCATATACAACACAGGTCCTGTCGCGCTATCACGTTCGCCAATGAATTCTTTTTCAGTGGCATGATTTTTAAACCAAGTAACGACATCAGCTTCCCAATCGGTAGCACGATTGCTTAAATTAGTTGGATTAAGCATCGCTTCTTTGTAACTGTAATCTGGATTATTTTTTTGTAATTCGCTGACATAGCGATTAGCAGAATAGGCAGGCACGGATTGTGGTAGGAATTTATGTTTTTCCTGTGCTGCCAATAACGGTTTAATTTCATTGATCGTGTATTTTCTGACGGCTATGGCACTTTCCATCATGATACGCGCGGTATTTAATACCTCTTCGCGGGCATTAGCTTGTACTAAGTAATGAGAAAATAACGCTGAACAGCTAATACCAACTAATCCAGCCAAGCCCAACACCAAGTTAAATTTAATTCTTAGTTTCATGGAAAGCCCCTTAAAAGAGACAGAAATTTACACCGCTGCTTATAGTAAATCAAAAAATAGTAATCTGTTAGGTAATCACGCCTAAACAACTGCAACAACTACGCACTGCGATGACTAACGAAAATCTGTTTAATACATCGGATGTAAGCTATTGATTTTATGATAATGGAATACAAACTTAAGTGTTTATAAAACTCCGATATTTAGGCGCAACAAGTTTAAAGAATTTAACGCCTTAGGCGATAAACTGGCGTATGGGTAATAATTTGAAAAATACCTTAGCACGGATTAAGCTAATAGTTTAGTAGCGTAGTTTTGAGTGGTTATCGACCGTCTAACAACTACCTCGACATAACAACCCCTAAAGAACAGTTTATTAAATGCGTAAATTATTGCTATTTTGTTTGTTAATCCTAGCGAAAACGGCTGACGCACAAGTCAGCGAAAATCTTGTTTATACCTATTACACAGCTAAGTCTGATAGTGATTCATTATTAGAAACTTTAAATAAAGCATCGCCTATTCGTGTCGATAATCGTTCTTTTCATGGCTACACAAAATGGAATGTGCATTGGAATTACCGCTGGTTTGAGCAAGCCGATGGCCGTTGCAAAATCACTAAGGTGACGACTGATTTAACGGCTAACATAACATTGCCTGAGCTAGTTGGTGCAAATGCTGCGCAGACAGAAGCGTTTGATAAATATTTATCGGCACTTCGCGTTCATGAGTTAGGTCATTACGATATTGGTAAACAAACCGCAACCACGATTGATAACGGAATACTTGCTTTGCCTGAGATGTCCAGTTGCAAGGAGCTAGAATCGACAGCGAACGATTTGGGTTATCAAACCTTGGCTGAATACAAAGCGCAAGAGAAGCAATATGACCTTGCAACCGCTCACGGTAAAACACAAGGTGCGTGGCTTGAGAGGTAGGCAGTTAGCATTTTCTCAACGGGTGGTGAGAACCCAATGTCTAAATCATTTAAGGCATTGTTGAAGTAGTAAGGTCGAAAAATTCCGACCCAGCAAAAAATCCACTGACATTTTGATCATGGGTGGGCGCGATTTTATGGGCTTCTTCGGGAACACGTTGGCGGGTATAAGCTAACAACTCAGCGATATTAATGCGCTGATCTCGGTTGCCACTCAATTCTTGGTCTGCTTTACCATTTAATCCGTCCAATAACACCGCCGTAAAAACGCCATGACCATTGATGCCATCGAGTGCTTCTTGGTCGTTACTTGTTCCAGCCAACACAAATCGACCTGTGTTTTGTGCTAATGATCCAGTCCATGCACGTTCTTGTGAAGAACGCTGCATGACACTACCTAGTACCGCGAAAGCACCTGAGTTGCAGGAATCTATTAGCACCGCAACGCGAGACGTAGGTAAAGCCGACAGCAAATCAGATAGGTTTTTTTGCGTCAGTGAACTAGCTTTTATTTGTGCTTTGAGGTCGTTACCACTTAATTTTGCATCGTAAGGTAGAAAATAATAACGTCCATCTATTGAGATACCGTGACCTGCCAGAAATAAAACCACTAAATCATTTGGTTTTGATTCTTTGCTAACGCCAATTAATGCCTGTTTTATTTTGCTAAGCCCTGCTTGGTCGTCTAATAGGGCAATGGGCTTGACAGTAGCAAACAAACCTTTGGTATTATTGGATAGCATTTCAATGATGCCTTTAGCGTCATTGACTGCATTATCCAATTTTTGCAATTTATCAGAAGCAATGTATTGATTAATGCCAACGCTGACAATATACAAGGTTGGCGCGTTCGATGTAGTCGCATTGTAGTGAATGGGCAGTCGTATTGCTTCACCCGCATCAACAGTTTGATCGGCATCGAATGCAGTTACGGTGACAAGATTATCACCTGGTTCTAATAATACTTTTTCTTCCGCAATAGCCTCAGACGCTCTGTTTTTGGTCAGTTCGTTAGCATGTAAAGTACGCGTATCAACAGTTGCCTTATTACGACGTATGACTACATTGCCAATACCACCGCCTGCATCTTTTAATGCAAAACGTAGTGTTACTTCGGCTGAATCAACCGTGCGTTGCGGAATATCATTGTCAGATGTCACCTCGGTGCATTGTTTATTGACACACCAAGATACTAAGCGTACTGAGGGTGGATGATGTTCGGCGACCACGGTTTTTGCATTGCTGTTATCAGCAACTGACACAGGTGCATTTTCTAAAATAGCCTTGCCAATCAAATCAGGGCGATAAAAGCGTTCGTGAATTTGCTCAGAAGACACAAATTTTGGGCTGTCTTTTTTGCCTTGATTAATATGGTAGCCAATCATACTAGCCGCGCCGTCACTGTGGTCAAAATAACCATCAGGTGTCCAAGCAATCCAGCGTTCATCGGTATTGACTAATAAGGCTAACAACTCTCGTCCATTGCTGGTGTCATACCAACGGATTGTCCCGTCACCCAATGCGGCTAATGCAAATCGCCCATTTTTGCTTAAGTTGACTGCCCACGCAGAACTAGGAATTGCAATATGCCACGCCAGTTTACCCGCTTTCCAGTATTGCAAGGAAAAATCAGCACCAATTAACGTGCTATTGTTTAAGCTTGCCGCTGAGCGGCTTTGTTCATTTTGATCTAAAGCAATCGGTATTGAATTTAACGTGGTATGCGCAACATTGCGCCACAAACTCAACGTAGTAGGAATAACAGGTTTGTGCATATCAGTACGCGGTGACAATTCATGAACTAAGGTTCTGTGCGTAAGATCGAAACGTAATGGCATTTGACCTTTCTGTTGCAAACCAAAATCAACGGTTGCACCATCTTCTGATACCGCAAATACACCTTCAAACGCATCTCTAAAATCAGCGATAGTGCGTTTGCGGGTAGTCACTTCGTTACTGATTGAATCAATAATGCCAATAGAAGGTTCTGCGGTAACGTAAGCCAATTTGCCATCGGCAAGCGGTGTTAAGTCGGTGATGGTATCTTGCGCTAACGACAGTTCGCGGGTTTGTTGCGTGGTCATATTCCATATCCGCAAATATTTAGCACCTTGTGCATTGCCATAAGTACCAGCACCAAACACGGAATCGCCTAACCACGCGACGACGGATAAATTACCGCGTTGGTTATTATCACCTGTTAATTCAGCGACAGGTTTTAAATCGGCTAGAGAAAAAATAGTGATTTTTGCAGCATCCAGCGAACCCACGGCGAGTTTGTCTTCTTGCGGAGAAAACGCGAAACGCCAAGGGCGTTGTTGTTCTGGAAATTTATAATCTGCTTGTGGGTGAAAACTGGCATCGTACAGGTGTAGTTGACCATCCAGACATGCAGTGACTAATCGCCCATCGCGTAGAAACTTGGCAGCAACTAGCATATCTTGGCAAATCGCAGCATCCATTGCCATTGCTTTGCCTTCTATGTCAATAACGCGTAACCAACCTGATCCTGAACCAATAGCGAGATAACGCCCATCTTGGGAATATGCCAATACGCGAATAGTGCCTTGAATGCCTGCAATACGCCCTGTCATTTTGCCAGTAGTTAGATCAAAACCGTACACCGCACCCGCTTTGTCCCAGTCTATACCCGTTGAACCACCGACTACCGCGCTATTTTTGGTCGGTGATGCCGCTACCGTGTACAGTGTTCCTTCGCTACGCGCCCCAATAGGAACACGCAATACCAGCGGCTCACTCGTGTTATTAACAGACCAGAGGCGTGCTGTTTTATCATCAGAGGCAGTCAATAAACGCCCATCATGCGTCACTGCAACTTGATTGATGGCAGCAGTATGTAAACCTGTTTCAGGTCTAGGCATAGGTGTTGCATCAGGCGCATCCAACGGTTTTGCAGTATCGCTGGTAGTAGCGGCTTCTCGTGTAGCAATAACGGGTGTGGTCATCATTGGTGACACAACCGCTTCTGGCAACGCTTGTTTTACGTCGGCAGTCTCAGCTTCATTCGGATGTTTTAGCGCGGACATCAAAGGTGCCAAATCATCTATTTTAAAATCATGATAAAAGGCTAAACCACCCAACCCTGCCAGTCCAAGACTGGCAAAGAGGTAAATCCATAAGCGACGTTTAGAGTCCACAGAGCATATTCTCTGGTGCGGCTAAGCTGACCGTGCCTTCTAAGGCAAAAGCCACTTTGGCTTGTGCTTTGGCTTTATCAATTTGGTCAACAAAGTCTTTTTGTTTGATTTGATTGGTTTCTGTCACATGAGCAACTTCAACTGCGACAGGTTTTGCGCCAGATGTCGTAGCAGGCACAGGTGTTTGGACTTTCTCAACGGGTTTCTGCACTACCTTAGGCGTAGATGGCTGATAGGTTTTTTTATGTTTTTTAAATTTCTTTTGGTTAGGAATCAGTTCTGGTTCGACTTCTTCTGGCTCTACTATTTGACTCGGAGCCACGCTGAGTTTTTCAGCAGTCAACATAGCTCTAGCATTGGGGTCTTTAGCTAAAAT
>DFWO01000069.1:10676-11279 GCA_002380945.1 Methylococcaceae bacterium UBA4132
AACTCTTGAGCGATTTTAATATCCTCATCGAATTGCTGTTTTAATTCGCCAAGTTGTTTAACCGCCTTATCACGCGGTAAACGCCCTGCTTTATACTCGGATTTTATACGCTCAGCCGCTGCAAAACGGCAATCACGCAATTTAGCAAATGCCACCGCCGTTCTGTCAATTTCCCCATTTGCGGCGAGAATATCATTGCGTACCGATGCCGCTAACGCCTGTTCATCGGCTATATCTTTTTGTTTGGCGTTGTAATAGCCACCTATACCGCCAGCGACCGCGCCACTCAAACCACCTATCAAAGCTGCTGTACCAATATCACCGCCTGTGATTAATCCAGTGATAGCACCTATTCCTGCACCACTTAGTCCGCCAATAGCAGCACCTTCAGCAATAGATTGTGCGTAATAATGTTCTGATTCTCTTAATTGATTTCGCCATGTGTAGCAAATATCGCTCTTATTATCGTTATGAACGCTCATTGTTGAACATCCAGACAATAGGCAAATGCTCACTATCAATAAATGGTTACGATTGTATTTTGACTGGGTATAACTGATTGTTGTCATAGTTTTTAACCATTATAGAAGTTACGCATTGACG
>DFWO01000070.1 GCA_002380945.1 Methylococcaceae bacterium UBA4132
TATCTCGAACGTTCCACACACCTGACGAACTATTGCTCTGGCTCGTTCAGCAACACCCCCTGTTAAAATCTTGTAGCGGTATTTTGTTACCCAAACAAAGTGGTCCTCAATTTGAAAAACCGTATGGCTGCCATATCCGTAATCCATGACACCTTTCAAAATGTGTCACTTTATCAGCTAAAGCTAACCGGCTGGAAGCCGGTGGTTTTAACCTTATAATGGAAAATAAACTTTTAGTAGCCAGAGAAATTTGTAGTTACTGGATATATCGAAAAAACGATAATACAATAGTTCCCTTCAAAAATTTAAACTACGCGATATTTGTTTAATTAACCTGAGTTCAGCTAAATAGGGCGGTTAAATGGCAAAAACTATTGGTGATCATTTTGTCAAACAGCTTCATTGAGTGTCTTTTGCATCCATATAGCTGTTTTTTTCAGACCCTCAATCATTGGCATTTCAGGAGTCCATCGTAGTTCTTGTTGTGCCTTCGCAATACTTAACACATTCCTTGGTAAATCAAAACTTCGGGACGGATGAAAAATAATATCAGCTTTTTTACTGGTAACTTGCTCAATCATTCCCAGTAGTTCTAGCAAAGAAACACCCGCACCAGAGCCTATATTAAACACATTAACTTTGCCGCCATATTCAGAGGCAGCGATTATAGCGCGTACTACATCTTGAACGTATATATAGTCCCGAATAACCGACCCATCCCCCCAAATATCAATGGTATGTCCGCGCAGCACCCGACCCATAAAAACAGCAACTGCTCCTTGGATTGCATCTGGCTGTTGTCCTTCACCATAAGGGTTGGCAATTCGCAAAACGACAGAACGTACGCCATGAAGTTCACGATAAAGCAACAGGTACTTTTCTATGGCTAATTTAGTGATGCCATAAGAGCATAGCGGATCGGTCGCATGATTTTCATCAATTGAATCACTGTTAATCCTGCCATAAACCGTGCCGCCCGAAGAAGTGAATACGATGCGAACGTTTTTCTTTCTGGCTGCTTCCAAAAACTGTAAAGCTCCAATAATGTTACCTGTCACATCGGCAATCGGGTCATCGTTAGAAGACTTAGGAACAGTCGTTGAAATAAGGTGATAACACACCTGAACCCCTGAAAGTATCTCATTCCAACGATTTTCGTTACTAAAATCGCCTATAATGTACTTGATATTTGTGTCTTTATCCCTAAAACTCCTACCGTAAGCAATAACTTGATGACCCAAGCCAGCCAGTGATGCCACTAAATGCGTACCGATAAATCCACTCGCGCCAAGAACTAAACATCGCATAAAAAGTCTTCCTGAGAGGACGAAGATTTATGATTAAAATAGCCCTCTGTATTGAAAAGATTTAACTCAAATGTTGCCTGTGCATGTTCACTTTCAACATATTTTTTAGCAGCAAGAGCAAGATTTTCTGCTTCTGATGGATTCTCAAGTGCATATTGAATTGTTTTTACATACAACGACACATCTTCAATGTCTCGAATAGGGAATCCTGTTTTCTCATTGATAATATCACCAACCCCTCCTACGCATGAGGCAACAATGGGGATAGAAGCTAATGCGGCAGCTATCACGATAGTGGGTGTGCCATCCCACTGCGATGTATAAAGAAAAACTGAAAATTCATTGAATGGCAAATTTTCTACGCCATCAAAATGTCCTTTCATGACGACATTTTCTAATTGCTCTAATGTGTTAATGGCAGTGTTGTTTGATTGGAGTACAGAGTCTCCGTAAACATAAAATTCAATATCTGGCATTAACTCAGCAATAGCCGCCAGCAAATCTGGTCGTTTCTGTATATCAAGTCGCCCCGCCCACAACACTCTGTGTCCAATTGGTTTTCGATTAGCAGTCACACTATGTTCTATATCAACAGGACTCTTTAAGACCGAAAACAAGGCGGAATTGTAACCGTATGTCTTTTGTAATAACTGCGGAAACGTTGTGTTATCAGAAAATATTTTTGTAATATGCTTGTAGCACGATCCGAGATATTGTCTCGAAAATCCTACTTCTCTACCGTATTCATCATAGTCATCGCAATAGATAGACGCAAAAATCTTTGTCCGCTGCCGTAATGCAAGTCCATATCTACACACAATTTCCCAGACATGGCGCGAGTTTATAATGTGCAGAACATCTATTTGTAGTTGCACCAATAAACGAGAGAGTATGGTCAATATTTCTTCGTGAGAGACTTGAGATACAAACTCTGACATATTGAGAATATCAACACCTTCTGGAATTCGATTAAGCCAAGGTGAATCACCAGGCTCGGTTAAAATGACTAAGACTTTACCTTGAGCTTTTTTATGAGCAAGTTCAATATGCTTTAAGATGACAAAGTCAGCTCCTCCACGTTTTAACCATGGAATAGCAAAACAAAACGCATAGTGTTCGACTGAGCATTGCAGAATCAATTGTTCGTAAATTTGCCCTGGCTTGGGTACAATGGGATATGAGTAATACTGGGATGATGTAATAAAAGTATCAGTAGGATAGATGGTAGGATCAATAGCACTCCCTAAAATCCTCATTTCAGCCAAAGCCCATTCAGGAATGGGAGGATTAGTTTGTGCAGGAAATAGAAAAATTTTGAAGCGATGAGCGGTTACAATATACTTTTTATGCAATCGATCACCAAAAATTAAAGTCAAGAATGTCCCTAACTGTCGATGAAAGAATTGAAGTATTCTAAAAAAGTTTTTACTAATCATTCTGTACTTCTTAAATAGTTTTTATTAAACAGTCGAGAGGGGGGAATAATCGCACCCATTGACGTTTCAAAGCTTGCGCGGCTAACCTTTTTTTTACGATAAAATCCAATAGTCCCTGGAACAAGTCTGTGCTGAAACTCAGCTGCTATTGTTTCACAATTCCAGTGCCAATCTTCATAGCCAAACCCTGTCTTTGCTGTACGCGTGGTTACATAAGGACAACGCTCGTAAACTGAGCGCAATGCGAACGTCCATGATGTCCAGTAATTATTCATAAGTAAACCGTGTTTATCGTAATATCTACTGAGTTGGTCAACGTGCCAACCATAAGCAAACTCTGCCCCAAAACTGATGAACATCTCAGGATGAAGAATGGCTTGCGTTCCATATTCTTTCAGAGAGTGCCAAGCACGTTCAATCCAGTTAGTAGAAAAATAGTCATCACCATCCATTATAGCAATTGCTTTTCCACATGCAGCGGCAATCCCTGCATTACGTGCCGCGCCAGAATCTAAAAAATCAACATGAATCATTTTGACGGTGGCAAGATTCGCAGGATGTGCTAATAAGGTTGCTAGAGTTTCTTCATCCACCGAATCCAATACCCAAACATACTCTGTACTAATATCTGCTTTTTCAGCATATTCACGACAACGCTCAATTGAATTAAGTGTTGAGTGAGCTAAAACACCTTCGTTATGAAAGGTAACAAGTAGAGTTACGTCAATATTATTATCATTATTGCTTTGTGTGGTTTTCATTTAGATGTTAATCATTATAAATTGTTTTTGTTAGAATTTTTCTACCCATAGCTGTTAAAAATTTGTTCCTGACCATTATGTTTCCAAGCCATGTATGTCTGAAAAAAATGATAAACCTAACAATTTTTCCGCTTTCCAATGATGTAGGTAGCAAGGTAGTGTTATCGACTTCTGTAGGCAAAACAATAGTATCAGTTTCTGAAGAAGATTTTATTTTCCATAAAATATCTACTGCTTCACCAAGACGTTTATATTCAAGTGCTAATGATGCTAGTTCTTTGCCAAAACTTGGACTAATTGAGTGGCGAGGCTGTTCAATTCTCAAATGATGTGCCTGATTCAAGAAAGCTATAAAATTATCAGTCATACCATCCCAAGACAATTTTGTTGTTGCAATAGCTTTACATTGTTTAGACATTTGTTGTAATTCTGCACGGTTTGTGAGTAAGCTACTAAGCGTGTCTACATACATTTGAAGTTCCTCAGCATCACATGCAATCAATACTCCAGCATTTGGACTCACAATCTCCTCTTGTCCACCCACTTTGGATACAACAGGAACGACACCTGCTGCCATTGCTTCTAGTAACGCAATCGAAATACCCTCATATTGAGAAGGCATCAGAAAAATGTCAGAGGCAACTAAAATATCTAGCCACTTTTGATGCGAAACGAATCCAAGCATCTGCACAGTGTCAGTCAGATGATATTGTTCTAGGAGTCTTGTTAATTGTATTTTTTGTTCACCATCACCGATGATTAAAGCGTGAAACACCAAGCCACTGTCATGTGCCGCCTTAAGAATTTCTGCTAGCATATCAGGGCGTTTTTGCTCACAAATGCGCCCTGCAAAAACAATAACTGGCATATCTGTTGCGATATTTAGTTCTGTTCGTACTTGCTCCCGCGTTGCCATCAATTTTTCTTCGGGCAAGGATCGTACGCCTGTGTACATCACTGCTATACGCTTAATATCTGCACCGCGCCCTTGCATCCAATCAGCTAAATGTTGTGTTGTCACAATATTAAGATCAAGCATATCTTGATAACCAACAGCAAATCTTGGATGGCCGCCATTTAACCAATGTGGCTCTTCAACATGACTCATATCAACAAACGCTACATCAGGAGATACAGACCTGAGATAAGGCAGGAAATGATAACCGATGGTACTGCCTGTAATGATTACTGTATCAATTTGCCGAGATTGAATCAGATAGGCTAAAAATCGTGGGTAATCCGATATATGGAGAAAATTTGGTAAAATAAATATATCGGGGGTGAAACAACTAAACTGATGTTCCCATTGATGATGAGTCTGTAATGTCGCACAAACAGTGATTTGGTGACCTTTTGCTGTTAATCCTTCAATCAAATCAAGATTAACCCGATCTGCCCCACCTGTTACCATCCACGGCACAATGAACATAATCCTGCGTCCTGATGGATTTACCTCTAATGGATTACAGACTAATGAATACTCTGTTATAGTCTCATAAGGGAGTAAATGACGAAATGAAGGTTCTGGGAAGCGTTCATCAATCCCTGCATATTTCTGTTGTATTGATTTAGTGAATTCATCATTAACATGATCACCTAACAGTAACATTTGTTCATAACGACCGCTGTTCAGTTTTCGATACCATTGCAAATATTCTGGAATTGTGTGACCCCAATGCCCTGCTTTTGCCATTGCTAGCCAAAAATCCCAGTCTTCATGACCAATTCGAATGGATTCATCAAAACCACCACAGTCCGAATATGCTTCACGACGAATCACTGAAATAGGTGGTCCGCTATTTGCTTGAAGAACAGTTTTTCCTATTTCAAATCCAGTAGTCCATAAATATTCCTGTTCACCAAAAATTACGTTATACGAATTACAAAACGCAAATTCAGGGTTTGAATCGAGAAACCAAACACATTTTTCAAGATAGGTAGGTTCAATCATATCATCGCTATCAAGCAAACAGACGTAGCGACCTACTGTATTATGGAATGCCTTATTTCGTGCAGCACTAGGACCTGCATTTGCTTGGTGAATTACTTTTATACGATTATCTTTAGTTGCTATCTCAATCAATCGCTTTATAGACTCTTGGTTTGTAGATCCATCATCAGCAATTACCCATTCCCAATTTTGTAATGATTGAGCTTGTAGTGATACAGATGTCTCAATAAAAAATTCCTCGGTATTGTAGTAAGGAGTAATAATTGAAACGTCAATATGTTCGCAGATCACCGCGCCACGTTTGTAGTTATGTGGCAAAGCTCTACGACCAGGTAAATCGTTAAAATTCGGTTCTAATTCATTAATCATAATTCAGTTAAAGCACAGTATTAAAAAATTCCAACTAACACAGCACAAGCAAATAAAGTTACCGAAGATGCTTTGCAAATCGACTGCCAAGTCCACGGAATATCTCTAAGTTGAAGAAAAGGTTTTTCTATTAGGTTATAGGTAACCCAAGAAACAAAATAAAAAAGGCTAAAATAAAGCGGATAGAGAATAAAAGGATTATCGTATACCCGCTCAAATATACCTAAATAGCCAAGAGATTTATTGACAGCAATAATTACCAAAATGTGAACCAAATAAAGCGAATATGAAAGCTTGCTGGTCACTATAAAAAACCCACCACGTCCATTAGTAGAATGTAATCCGTCAAACCAAGGCAAAAGCAATGCGCATAAAATTGCCTGAACCGTAAATAAATTAATCTGTAATTTTAAAGATTGTATCAGATAAGGTGTGCCTGCAAACCACCAAGTACACAGCAACACAAACAATGCCGCTGTAATGGGTGTGCCACGTTTGATCCAATTAAACCCAGAAGACCAATAAAACTTGATTGCAGCTATTAATACACCAAACATGATAGCATCCATGCGCGACAGCACCGTCATACGAATTATCCCAGCATATTCGTTCCAATCTGAAAATAATGGGTGTGAAAGGCGAAATATATAAGCAGTAACAATAAAAGTTACAGCAGTTAAAATAATAGCTAGGTGCGCTCGTTTAGTAATTCTTTCCCAAAGTAAGAAGGCAAGTGGAAACCATAAATAAAAATGTTCTTCAATTGCCAAACTCCATGATAGCTCAAAAAATTCTGGTATTTTATAAGCAAAATTTTGCATAAAAATAAAATACAACGGGTAATCAAATAATTCATGCCTACCATGATAATCGAAACGAATAAAAGCCAACAGAGCAACTAAATACATTGGTAAGGTTCGTAACCACCGCCTTTTCCAGAATGTAGAAATATCCACAAACGAATGAAAACGCTTCTGGTCGATAAGTCGCATAATAATTGAACCAATCAAAAAACCACTCAGTACAAAAAAAAGCTCCACACCAAGAATGGCTAATTGTCCGAGTGGCTGAATCTGCGGTAATATTTTTGAATGCTGAAAGCTATGCCCCGTCAAAACAAATAAAATTGCAAAAGCACGAAATACATCCAAGCCATAAACACGATTTGTTTCAGGGTGATTATCGTTTCTGATAATTGAGGTATTCATACTCTATTAGTTTTCATAAAATTCAATTTTAATGGTATTCAATTTGCTACAAAATTAGTTCGTTTGATTGATATTGAAAAACTATTTTTTTAAACAAATAATAGCTAAATCGTTATCAATAGTGACTGATTCGGAGTGAGGCCACGGTTGTTTGCTTGCGCAATAAGTTTCTCCAATGGTCGCTTTGGCTCCCGTTGCCCATTTAAAATCATACCCAGAAACCTCTGATAGCAACGCAGCTTTCGAGTAAGGCACAGCCAAAGCAGATGCATTAAGATCGCCTTCAACCGTTCTTAATAGGGCTGGGTAGAAGGGCCATGAACCTCCATTAATATGAATAAATTTGATATTGCCAAAGTTTGGAATCATTTCAATACGTGCAATAATCCGATTTGCCATCATCTTATCCCATTGGTTAATTCTTTGTTGATCAGCTAAGATTTGATTACTCAACAACACAAATCCAACAAGAACTATAATCTTGAAAACAAGCATAGTTGACTTTAAAAAACGGTTACCTGAATCCTGAATACACAAGTCAGCCAAAAGAAAAATCAATCCTGTGATTATTGCTACATGAGCAATCACTCGAGGAACTGGCCACCAGTCCTTAAAAGCGATGATAACGCCTAGCGAAATGGGGATGAGTAGTGCAAATGCAAAAAAAACAAAAAAAACTTTTTTAATAGAACTTTCTTGGTTCTTTTCCGTGAGCAAATGCCAAAAAATGATGACTATGGATACGACAAGTATCAGCGCGACCATTGTTTTTAGTCCGCCAGAAAAAACGGCTTCAGCAGACCAATAAATATTCAACAAGGCAGAGGATACTTGCTCTATTCGTTCTGGAATTTCACCAAAAGTTATGGTACTAGCTCTGCTTAATACTTTAGCTAGCCCTATAAAGTTAGCTAGCTGCATAGTTATAAAGAAAACAATGGCAGAAACACTGCTAATAACTGTCAATGTAATGGCTCGTTCACGATAAACATTATTAGCCTTATTGTGAAACATTTGTCCGAAAATAAAAGCAAAGATAATTGCAACTGCAAAATAGTTTAAAAAAATTTGATAGGTAAAAAGCATGGCAAGCGTTGCCAATAGTGCCAATGCGCGTGTACGCCATGCCGCTGGGTTTTTTATCAGCATTTCCAAGGCGATAATGGAAAAAACCAGCGCAATACTCAAGGTGGGCAATGCCATTCGAAAAGTAAATATTTCTGTTAAGTAGGGATGCGCTACTATGATGGCACCAGCCAGACCAGCGGCTGGTGAATTTTCCATACCAACAAATCGTAGGATTGATGTCATAAAAGCTGAATACAATAATAGTGCCGCTATTCCAAATGGAAAGTACATATCATTTATGCTAATACCAAGCGAATTAAATATCCATATGATGATTGCTTGGATATAGCGACCTTGGGAAATAACTATATCTAAAAAACTCGAAGAATCAGCTCTAAGTGCAGCAAGTGCATAGTCATCAGCAGCAAAACCACGAAAAACAACTGCTCCTTTTGAGAGTACAGCGAAAGCGAAAATTATTAACAGCAATCGAATATAAGACTGACTAATTTCTACCTTTTTTTCAAAAAACATAAACGCTTGCATAAATGATGGCTCCTTATAGTAAACAGTTAGTTAGTTCTGTTATTATTTTCTGCTGATGCGCTTCAACACCTAGCCACAATGGCAATCGCAACAGGCAATCTGAAATCATAGCTGTGACAGGAAGGTCGCCATGACTGCGTCCATGTTGTTGTCCATAGGTTGAATTATGAAGAGGTACATAATGGAATACGGCATTAATGTCATGCGCTTTTAAGTAAGTAATCACCTCGGCACGTTTTGCTAAAGAATCCAACAAAATGTAATACATGTGTGCGTTATGCTGACAATGTTCTGGAACACGCGGACAACGTAATTTGCCCGCCTGCTCAAGGGGCATTAATGTTTCATTGTACTGTTGCCAAATGGCTAGACGGCGTTGCGTAATGTTTTCAGCCTCTTCCATCTGCGCCGATAAAAAAGCGGCAATAACTTCACCAGGTAGATAAGAAGAACCTATATCTGTCCAAGTATATTTATCCACTTGTCCGCGAAAAAACTGGCTACGGTTAGTGCCTTTTTCTCGAATAATCTCAGCACGTTCAACGAAACGCTCATCGTTAATAAGTAAAGCTCCGCCTTCGCCTGAGATGATGTTTTTAGTTTCGTGAAACGAATACGCGCCTAAATGTCCAATCGTCCCTAAAGGTTTACCTTTATAGGTGGACATAATTCCCTGTGCCGCATCTTCAATAACCAGCAAATTGTGACGTTGTGCAATGTCCATGATGGTGTCCATTTCACACGCTACGCCCGCATAATGTACAGGTACAATTGCTTTAGTGCGTGCTGTAATGGCTGATTCAATCAGGGATTCATCAATATTCAGTGTATCGGGACGAATATCCACAAAAACAGGTACAGCACCGCGCAATACAAATGCGTTAGCTGTTGAAACAAAGGTATAAGAAGGCATAATAACTTCATCACCTTGCTTAATTTCTGCAAGGATTGCTGCCATTTCAAGTGCAGCAGTACATGAATGCGTCAGTAACGCTTTTTTTGTACCCGTATGATTTTCTAACCACGCATGACATTTTTTGGTAAACAGTCCATCGCCAGCAAGATGTCCATTAGCATGAGCTTGCGCGATATACCAAAGCTCTCGACCCGTCATATATGGTTTGTTAAAAGGAATCATTTTTTAGTACACTCCATAAAACAGTGCGTGTAGGGAATCCATGCTCTATGTCGAACTTCAACGCGCGGAGAGTCAAAAACCGCACTTGATATTTCAGTATATCCCGCCTTAGTGCGTACATTTTGACCTCTATCAATACTAACTAAAAAACGAGAGATAGGATTTTGTTTAGTATCAAAACATGGATCGAAAGTAAGCAATCGTCCACCAGGCTTTAGTGACTGGGAGGCAATTTGCAAGACTTCTATAGCTGTATTATCATTTAGGTGATGTAGTAACCCCAAAGCCAAGACAATATCAAATTTTGGCATTGTTGCAACATCTGTAAACGTTAATATTTGATTGAAAAAGTTACCTCGTTGACCAAATCTATGCTTAGCTTGTGCGATATACGCATTACTAATATCAAAGCCGTAATAATCAACATCAGGAAGGTAGGCTAAAATATCAGCTGGTCCACAACCTATATCAAGGACTGCACATCCAGAATAAGGTCTAACAAATTCCTCTACAAACCTAATGCGAAGATGGTGCGCCCCCATTAAGTTTTGGAATGTGCTGTAAATTATTGGACTGGATAATATTGTGCGGATACCAGAAGTAATTTGACTCATTTTTAACCCCTTGCGATTACGATAATTCCAATGATGACAAGTAGCGACCCTACAAATTTGGTTATCGTAAATAATTCGTTGAACAGAAAAACGCTCGCAATAAGAATCAAGATGTAGTTTAGGCTGACAAATGGAAAAGCATAGCTAATTTCAAATCGTGTCATAGCTAACATCCAAGATACTCCTGCAAAGAATGTGGAAATAATGCCTGAAAGAACCCAAGGATTAAGAAGTAATTCCACTATAAACCGAATTTTTCCCAATGTATCATATGGTAATTGACCCGCTAAAGAAACTTGCCAACGCATGATAAGTTGACTGTAAACGGTGAAAAGAATCGTAAGGAATATATAGCTATGACTAATTAACTTGGACATTTTAAAAGTGCCATCCATTTGGTATTAGTAATCTGTAAGGGATTTAAAGACTGGAAATTTGCTATCAGCTAATGCGTAGACGACCACTGCTGCCAATAAATATCAACGGATGGTTGATAGCACATAATAAAGTAATTTTTGCATTGATCCAAAGGTAAGTGATGATTTTTCTCATGAGGTAAATCAAAATACTAAACAATGATAAATATCCTGCGGATTTCTAAACGAAAAACCCAAAGAGGCATATAGTTTTAATACAGCGATATTTGTTGCAGAAATCGAACTTTGTACTTCTTCACATTGATTAGCTAGCAGTTCGTTACATACCCCACTCCACCAATATTTGGCTAAACCTTTGCCACGATATTTTTCTGCTACTGCGTGCAGTACCAAATTATTAGCACTATAGCCAATGAATCCTGCTAGTTCTTTTTGCCAATACAGACCATAAACCTGTTGTGCGTCAAGCAATTGCTTTAACCAATTATCATAACGTAAGTCTGCCGCCATTTTAGACAGATTAAAATCGCGGTGAAAGCGTCCATGAGAAAACGCGCCATGACAAATTGTAAGTGCCTGCTCTGTATTGAGATATTTAGAGATGGTAGCGTCATGATGTTGAGTTGAGCGTAAACTGTTGGCATCACAATGAGGTTCAATCAAGGTATCACAATAATAAAATCCATATTCGTGCAATAGTCGTTTATCCACTAACGGATTTACTTTAATAGTGTGATGTCCTGACGTTTGCGTAGCTAGTTTAAGAGCATCTCTCGAATAGTCGGTTAATTCCCAAGTGGAAAGACCAAATGCCACAGCGTCCCACGGTGTCGCTTTAATCAAAGTTTGGTTCATCGAAAGTTGCCTGTTTTATGATGTAAAGGGGTCTTTTTTTGCTTTCATCAAACGTTTTGCCCAAATAAATACCTAATATGCCGAGAATAGCGATAATAATACCGCCGATAAAATAGAGAGAAACAATTAAACTGCTCCAGCCTGGAATCGCGGAACCGTAAAAAAACGCATATCCAAGAATGTACATACCATAGCAAAAGGAAAAAAACGCCATTAAAAAACCTAGACGTATGGCAATGCGTAAAGGTTTGTCTGAATACGCGATAATTGCCTCAGACGCTAATTTCCACAATTTAGCATAAGTGTAAGTAGATTTACCCTCAAAACGCTCGGCGTGTTCTACTTCAATACTGGCAGTAGGAAAGCCCATCCACTGAACCAGTCCACCAAAGAAGCGTAGTTGTTCACGCATTTGACAAAAATTAGCCGCAACTTTGCGTGACATAATGCGGAAGTTACCCACTTCACCGTCATACTCAAAATCAGCAAGGTAGCTGAACACTTTATAGAATAGCCATGAGGTCATACGTTTAAGTGTCGAATCGCGCCGTGCGCCACGCCGTGCGAGTACAATGTCGTAACCTTCTTGTGCTTTGGCGTATAAGCGAGAAATTTCTTCTGGGCGATCTTGAAGATCACAATCCATCACGACTACCCAATCACCTTGGCAAATATCTAGCCCCGCAGTAATACCGTAATGTTGACCAAAATTGCGACTAAATTGAATGCCACGCACACGCTCATCAGCTATTGCTAGTCTTGTAATTATCTCCCATGACTCATCGCCACCACAGTCTTCAACTAGCACAATTTCAAAATTCTGCGAAATCTCTTCCAAAGCAGTTTTTAGACGTTGATATAACTCATCTAAACAGCTTTCTGCTTTGTAGACAGGGATAACAATTGAGATATGAGGGCAGTGGATATTTTTCCTTACTGACATAATTATGATGTATTGATGTTAAGTTTCAGTTAAATTTTTTGCTATTTATAGGACTGTAATAAATTATGTATAAGTCGTGCGAAAAAACGCATAGGTCGAGTTATTTTCCACGAATGTGACGCATAAATATTATTAATGAGAGTATAACGTTCAGTGGCTATGTTTTCCCATGCGGAACGCTAAATGTTATTCCAAGTCCATGACGATGTTACTTTATTCCGTTTGCCTTTTGCTGTTTCAGCGCAATGGTAATTTGACCGCTATTTTTAATTAACAATACCTCTGTCAATC